>JBEAPO010000109.1:0-17605 GCA_041164425.1 Actinomycetota bacterium | reverse complement strand
CATCGAGTACGGGACGCTGGTTGCAGCGGACGGCAATCGCGGTGTCTATTTGGCGGGGCGGTTTGGGGGGACAATCGACGTTGACCCGGGACCTCGCACTTTGGCGAGGAAGAGTGCCGGCAGCCGCTCGGGATACCTGATCCGACTCGACTCAAATGGGGGCTACGTCTGGGACGCAATTTTTGGGGGGTCGCAAGGATCCATGCAGGCCCGCGCAATCGGTCTGGCGGCTAATGGCGATGTTGCAATCGCCGGCTATCTGACGGGAACCGTCGACGTGAACCCGGGTACCGCCCGAAACTTGGTCAAGGCCATCGGTGACCCGGATGCCGTTGTCGTCAAACTGGACAGTCGAGGTGTCTTCAAGTGGTCCTACTCGTTCGGAACAGCCACCACCAACTCTGACGGGACCTGGGCGCGATCGATCGCAGTCACGCCGAACGGCGAGGTGTACGTGGGTGGCCACTCGGACGGCTTGGTCGAGTTTCCCCACCCTGATGGAGAAACGATCAGCCGTGGCTTCGGGACGCAATACGACGGCTTCGTGGTGAAACTCTCCGCGTCCGGTGACTTTGAATGGGTGAGTCACATCGCCAGCCCACGCACGGTCTATTTGAGGGCGATGACGTCCGACAACTCGGGAAACATTTACGTGACGGGTCGGGGCATAGCCCAACTTTCGTACATCGACGAGTTCACCCGTCGAGTCGACGCGAGTCTCTCTGATACCGATCACGATGCCTACGTGGCGAGTCTTGACTCGACCGGAAAGTGGCGTTGGTCGACGGTCATCAGTGAGGCCGACTTCGATGAGGGATACGCAATTTCATACTCGCCGTCGGCCGGCCTGTTGGTTGGTGTCAACTTCGTCGACGGTGAGAGTGGCTCTCTTGACATGGGTCTCTACCAACTCGATTTCGGTGGGCAGGCCATCGGGCGGAGGGTGGTCTCCTCGGTCGGCCCGGATCTGGTTCGCTCGATCGCACTCCTTCCAAATGGGCGTGCGATTGTCGGTGGAGTCGACGGAACAAATCAAGAGCCGGCCACCGACGCTGCCGATGAAGAAGGTTGCGTCTATGAGGAGATCGGCGGCTGTCAGGCATTGATTGCGCGGGTCGATCTCGTGTCGCTGCGCGATGGGTGAGAAGGTCTCTGTGGTGGTCGTTACGCACAGGTTCTAACATCGAACCATGGCGACACTCACCAGCGATTTTGCACAGTCAAAGCCAGACGAACAGGCCCTGATCGACGAGTTCCGCTCGGTCACGTGGGCGGCGCTCGACGAGCGCGTGAACAGGTTGGTGAACGGGTTGCGGGCTCGCGGTTTGGCCACTGGCGACACGGTCGCGATCGTTGCGGGCAACCAGTGTGAGTGGTTCGAATTGGCCCAGGCGTGTGCGCACGGTGGATGGACCTACGTGCCGGTGAACTGGCACTGGGTGGCCGACGAGTTGGCGTACGTGTTCGCCGATGCGGGCGCGAAGGCGGTATTCGTCGATCAGCGCTACGAGGCGGCGGTTGCCGAGGCTTTGGGCGACCCGCGCGGTGCAGGCGTGCAGGTGGTTGTCGGCGTGCACTGCGACGGTGCGTCGAAGGTGGCGGCCGATGAGCGGTACGTGCCCTATGAGGACGTCGTTGCCGCGGGCGACCCGTCGGAACCCGCCGACCAGATGCTGGGCGGGCCGATGTTCTATACGTCGGGTACGACCGGCCGTCCGAAGGGCGTGCGTGGAGCCTTGTCGGGTGGCATGGCGATGACGCCCGACATCATGAAGCTGATCGCTGCGGGTTTCGCGAACTGGTTGCCGGTGCCCGGTCGCACGTTGCTGTGTGGGCCCTTTTACCACTCGGCCCAATGGGCGTTTTCGTTCCTGCCGATGATCGGTGGGTCCTCGGTCGTGATGCAACACAAGTACGACTCGGCGGGTGCGATTCGTCTGATCGACGAGCACGCGTGCACCAACGTGCACCTGGTACCGACGCAGATGAAGCGTCTCCTTGATCTGCCCGACAACGTGAAGTCGTCGTTCGACGGATCGTCGTTGATAGCGGTGTGGCACGGTGCGGCACCATGCCCGCCGGCGGTGAAGAAGGGTCTCATCGAATGGTGGGGCCCGAAGATCACCGAGTACTACGGCAGCACCGAAGGGTCGATCATCTCGGTCGTGTCGTCGGATGATTGGATGCGCAAGGACGGCAGCGTGGGCAAGCCGTTGGAGACTGTCGACGTGCTGGTAGTCGATGACGCGGGGAACCAGGTGCCACAGGGCAGTGAGGGCACGTTGTACTTCCGCAACAAGATGGGCATGTCGTTCACGTACCACAACGATGACGAGAAGACGAAGGCTGCACACCTCGAGCCCGGCGTGTTCACCACGGGCGACGTCGGCTATCTCGACGACGAGGGTTTCCTCTGGCTGTCCGATCGCAAGATCGACATGATCATCAGCGGTGGGGTGAACATCTATCCGGCCGAAATCGAAGGTGTGCTCGCGGTCCATCCATCGGTCGACGACGTCGCCGTGATCGGCGTTCCCGACGAAGAGTTCGGTGAAAGCGTGAAGGCCCTGGTGCAGGTTGTCCCGGGTGTCGCGGCAACGGACGAACTAGCGCAGGAACTTATCGCGCATTGCCGCAAGCTGCTTGCCGGCTACAAGGCGCCCCGATCGGTCGACTTCATCGCCGAGATTCCGCGTACGGGAACGGGAAAGATACAAAAAGCACCCCTCCGTGCGAAGTATTGGGAAGGAAAGTCGCGCAGAATCTAGGAGTGAAGAAAACCTCACTCCTCGGCGTGGCCATCTCGGCGACGGTTCTCGTCTCGTTGGTCGGATCCCGCGTCTCGCCAGCTCAATCCTCGAGCATGCCGGTGGCGCCGGTCAGTTCGCTGGTGCCGATCAACCCAAGCGTGCCGGCAAGTCCGGTCTGCAAGAGCAGCGCCGCCCCCATTGACCAGTCGACGATCCTCGACTCTCTTCTGGCAGCGAATAACGGTGCGGTGTCGGGCTGTGGGGTGGGGTCACGTGGGCCGGGCGGTGGCGTCGTCTTCTACGACGCAGGTGGACTGAAGTGGTGGGGTCGATACCTCGAAGCAGTGGTTCTGTCCTCTCAATCCAACACCACATGGTCATCGCGCTCGAACTCCCAGACCTCGCTCTACACCGGGGATGCGGCCACGGTTCAACGTCAACGTGTCGATGCCAAGGCAATCGGAATGGGGCGGATCAACACGGAGCTGATCGTTCAGCAGTCGGGACCAGGCGTGTATGCGGCGATACGTGCGGCCAAATACAGGAGGAATGGGTTGGATGATTGGTTCCTTCCGTCGAAGGACGAATTGAACGCTCTCTATGACTACAAGGCGCTTTCTTACGGCAAGGCAAGCGTCGCAAATCTTGCCGAAGGAACGTTCTGGTCGTCGACTGAGGCATGGAAGAACATTGCGTGGTATCAAATCTTCAACGACGGCACCCAGTTCAGTGACAGCTACATCCTTGCTTCGAAGGGTGGGAACAAGGGGAGAACGTCGAACATCCAGTATCCGGGTACGTCTTATCCGGGACGCCCATACCGGGTTGTCGCCGTTCGTGCGTTTCCTCAGGGAACGGGTGAAGTTCCGGTGACGTCGTTTCCGAAGCTGACGGGCAACAGTTGTACAAACGAGGGCCCGTGCGCCGTCGGTGACATCGGACCAGCAGGCGGAGTCGTTTTCTATGACGCCGGGCGATCGATGTCGTGGGGCCGCTATCTCGAAGTCTCCCCGAAGGAGGCCGAGAAGATCGGCTGGCCGTGGCGCAAGCCGCGATACTCGCCAGAATCCGATCGCATCTACGACGAAAAAGGGGAGCCATCGCGCATCAAGCGTGTGAGATCGAAGGCGGTGGGCATGGGTTGGTCGAACACGCGTGCAATCGTCAACGAATACGGGCGCGGCAAGTATGCGGCTCGTGCCGCGTGGGACTACACAGTGAATGGCTATGACGACTGGTTTCTGCCGTCTGCTGATGAACTTGAACTCATGTACAACGTGTTGTACGCGGTTGAAAAACCGCTCATTGCCTTTGCGCCCACCTACTACTGGTCATCGAGCGAATACGACCTGAAAAATGCGTGGACTGTTCTCTTCCGTAGTGGTCAGCGTTTCGATCGCGAGGGTTGGTTCACCACGAAGAACACCGGCAAGCCGAACGCAATGCGCGTGCGACCCATCCGTGCGTTCGGCTGACGCGTCAGCGCGTGTTTGTACCGCGACGTCGAGCGACGCGATTGCGGGTCGCTTGCGCCACTTTCCAACGCCACCAGCGAATGTAGTGACGCGGCCGCGCGAGGCCCTTCACGGGCTTGCGTGGTGGTCGTGCGCTGCGGTTCAGGCGGTAGGTGCGCCACTCGGGCAGGCTCTCCAGGGCTACATCGGTGAAGGTGGCGACGAGTGCGGGAATGATCGACCCGTCGAGGGCGAGGGATGAGTCGTAGTCGATGACAGTGAATCGGCCCCTGAACGTGTCGGCGTAGGCGTTCTTCAGCGCGTCGTAGTCGACGAGCCACGAGTCATCGGCGACGTAGGCGAACGAACCCGGGTCGCTGCTGCGACGGAAGAAATCGTGTTCGAGGTGTTGCTTCCACGAAGAGAGAAAGCCGGTGGGCGAGCGCAGGGTCAACACGATTTCGGTCGTCGTTGGGTCGAAGAGTTCGGCGAGGCGATGCATCTCGGTGGGGGTGCGCAACAGGCAAAGTGCCTCGCACGAAACGACGATCGCGGCTTCGGCGGCGGTGACCTGAGTTTTCACCGATTCGATGACACCGGTGCGCCATGCGGTCCATTCGTGGGAACCACGTTCGGGAAAGAAACCGAGAGCCATTGCGGGTGTTTGGCGGCCGTCATCGATGCAGGCAGCCGCGATCTCGCGGGCGTCGGGAAAGGCACCACGGAACCACTTGCATCCGGTCGCTGCGCTGATCGCTGATGCGTTGTCGGAGAACCAACGCTGGAAGGAGGTGGTGCCGGTCTTCAGCGTGCCGATGTGGAGAATGACCCGACCCATACGATGGGGCAAGTATGGCAAGCGAACCGCTCTCGTACGTGTCTTACCTGAAGGTTGACGAACTGCTTGCGTTGCAGGAACCGAAATCGGACGGCCCCGAGCACGACGAACTCCTCTTCATCATCATCCACCAGACCTACGAGCTGTGGTTCAAGCAGATTCTCCACGAACTCGGGCGTGCGCGGTCGTTGTTGCGCGGGGGCGAATTGCATCCGTCGCTGGGGACGTTGCGTCGTGTGCGAACGATTTTGAAAACGCTCGTAGGTCAAGTCGACATTCTCGAGACGATGACGCCACTCGAGTTCAATGCCTTTCGCGCCCGGCTGGATTCGTCGAGCGGCTTCCAGTCGTACCAATTTCGTGAGTTCGAGGCGGTGTTCGCGCGTCCCGGAATCTGGAACGACGTCGTTGCTCTACTCGACCGTCACGGGTGCCTTGTTTCCTCCGACATCGAAGAGTCGTTGCTGTCGGTGTACCGCTCGCGTCCTGACGTGTCGTTGTTGCTGGAAGAACTCCTCGACATCGACGAGGGTTTGCAGGAGTGGCGTTACCGCCACCTCAAGATGGTCGAACGCACCATCGGCAACAAGGTGGGGACGGGTGGGTCGAGCGGCGCCGGCTACTTGCAGTCGACGTTGTTCAAGCCGGTCTTTCCGGAACTCTGGGCGATTCGTAGTCGGTTCTGATCAGGGTTTCAGACGCCGGTAGGTGGTGATACCGGTGACGGTTTGCGGGTCACCGTATTCGCCCGTCGAGATCAGCTGTTGCAGCACCTCGGCGGCCGCTCCACCCATCGTGTTGTCGGGGATGACGAGCCACTTGATCTTCGACGGGCTTTCGAGAAGCGACGGGTCACCCAGGAAGTTCGTGCGGACCCAGGGGTTCGGGAACGTGTAGATGATGCGGCGCTGGCTGGCGTGGGGAACGAATGCGTAGTGGGCCGAGACTGCGTCGTCGGGTCCCACGCGGTCGAGCGCGGCCTTCCATCCGTCGACAACCTGCTCGCCGTGGGGCCAGTAGCCCGCGCGGTACTTGTCGCCGAAGGGCATGAGGCTCCACGCGTTCGCGGCCACGCACGATGCGACGAGCGTGACCGTCACCGCAATGGCGCCGAGGGGTTTCGCGCGGCGGGCAAGGAATGCGGCACCTTCGATGGCACCGAGCATCATCGCCGCCACGGGAACCGCTTGGTAGTGGTACATCATCGCCCACGTGAAGTCGGCCGTGGTGAGGATGTTGATGAAGATCTGTGGCACGCCCATGAGGATCGTGAGCGGCGCGAGGAACGGCACGAAAGCCAGGGGCGACGCGAGCTGGCCGAGGTAACCCTTGAAGTTGTTGTTCGACAGACGGTCGAAGAACAGCGACGGTTCCGAGAGAGAAGTCTTGACCACGTCGAACGGGGTCTTGCCGAGGTCGCCGTAGAGCATGCCGTAGGCGCTTGTTTCGCCGGCGAGCGTCGGCACCATCCACACGCCGATTACGAGGAAGTAGAGGGTGGAAAATCCGAGGAGTGCAACACCGAACTTCCAGCGCTTGCGCGCGATGAGAAGGATCGCGATGCCCATGACGGCAAGGGAGATGTCCTCTTTCCAGAGCATCGCCGCGAGCAACCAGGCGAAGGCAACGATGTTGCGGTGCCGTACGGCGGTGCCGAAACCCTCGGGGCGTGTGGTGGCGTAGTGATAGCCCATCATGAGGAACGGCAGCGCGACGGTTTCGGGGTGCCACGTTTCCCACGCAAGGTAGGAGACGGTGGGGAGCAACAGCCACGTGATGCCGAGCATGCAGGCGAGCACGTCGTTGCGCAGGCGCTGTCGCGCGATGAGATACACGGGTACGGCGCCAAGAGCGAGCGCGGCCACCTGCAGAACGTTCCACAGGTTCGGGCCGCCGCCGAGCCAAACCAATGGAACGAGGAAGTAGTACATGAACATCGCGTGGTGGCCAAGGACCGGTAGTCCGCACACGGTGTTGAACCATTGGCCCTTTGACAAGAGCCACAGGGACTGGTCGTGGATACCGAGGTCGAAGTCGAAGGTGGCGAAGGAATTGTGTCTGTCGACGACGAGACGACCGACGATCCAGATCCAGGCGATGATCGAGCCCGTGAGCAGGGCCGCGGGCAGCGCGCGGAACGTTCTCATTTTCCGTTCAGGGCCGCCACGACGGGCGCGAACGTTTCGACGTCTTCGGCACCGACGATCACGTAGCTAAAGCCCCAACGTTCGCGACGGGCGATGAGGTCTTCGACGATCTTGCTGGGCGGTCCGATGAGTGCGAACGGCGTTTCGGCAACCATCGCGGGTTCGACACCGATCATTTGAGCCATGCCCGCGATCGTTCCGTCGGCATCGTCGGTGACCTTCACGAAGAAGGCGCGGATGTTCATCTCGATGTCGGATAGTCGCGTAGCGGCTGCGTCGCGCACGATGGTGACCTTTTCGTCGACCGCCGCAGCGGTCATGGTGGAGATGGCGTCGGGTCCGACGACGCCCGCAGTCATCGTGCCGTTGATGCCGATGATGTCGGCGCTACGGGCGGCGTACGACAGCACGCGCTTTCCGCCGCCGCCGATGAGAATCGGTGGATGGGGTTGTTGTAGCGATTTCGGCAGACCCACGTAGTCGGTGATCGTGTAGTGATTGCCGGAGAACGAGAACTTCTCGCCCCTCATCGCCCGTTTCACGATCTCGGTTCCCTCGATGAACCGGTCGATGCGTACACCCGCCGTGTCGTAGGGGATGCCTGCTTGCTCGTAGTCGCTGATCATCCAGCCGGCACCGAGGCCGATCTCGAGGCGACCGTCGGAGAGCAGGTCGATCGTGGCAAGTTCCTTTGCGAGAACGATGGGGTGCTTGTAGTCGTTGTCCCAAACGAGTGCGCCAACGCGAAGTTTCGTCGTTGCGTCGGCCGCGGCCTGCAGCGCGGGAACCGGCGCCAGCTGATCGGTGAAGTGGTCGGGCATCGTCAGGCAGTCGAAGCCATTTTCTTCCGTGCGGCGGGCGAGCGCCACCCATTCGGAAGCATTGGCGGCCCGTGAGCACTGGACGCCGAAGCGAAACGGTCGAATGTGGGGGAAAGACATGTCTGCACGGTAGTCGCTGTCGGTGCGCGGATACCGTGGGATCGGATGGGTTGGTTGGTGCGAATCCTCAGGCTGGTCGTAGCCATCGTGGCGGGAAGTCTCTTTGTGACCGCGATCGGCGTGGCAATCGCGCCACGCGTGTGGGGTCTCATGAATTCCCACGACGAGACACCCGTGTCGCTGCCATCGTTCACGGGGATCGCACAACGCTCGACTCTCTTCGACCGTAACGGGCGGCAGATCGGTGCATTTCAGGTGGAGAACAGCCAGCCGATCATGCTCGACGAGGTGCCCGAGGACGTCGTCGCCGCGGTGCTCGCGGTCGAGGACGCAAACTTCTTCGGCCACAAGGGCGTGAACTTGCGTGCCCTCGTGCGAGCGGGATTGTCGAACTTCGAGTCGGGTTCGTCGCGCCAAGGCGCCTCGACGATCACGCAGCAGGTGGTGAAGAACGAGTACCTGGCGGGCCTCGAACGCGACGGCCGCTACAAAGCGCTGCAGGCTCGCTACGCGGTCCTGCTCGAGCGGACCGTCCCGAAGCGCGACATTCTCGAGCGATACCTCAACACGGTCTTCCTGGGCAACAACGCTTACGGCCTGCGGGCCGCAGCCGAGATCTACTTCGGCGCAGAGGTCGGCGAACTCACCGTCGAGCAGGCAACGTTCCTTGCAGGAATGATCCAGGCGCCGTCGAGCTACGACCCGATCCGTCATCCGGAGCGCTCGCGCCAGCGGTTCGCCGTCGCGCTGCGGCGTGTCGCCGCCGAGGGTCTGATGACGACCGAACGCACCGAGGAACTCGCAATCACCTGGGCGCTGCCCGAGGTTTTGCAGTCGGTGCCGCAACGATCGATCACGCGCACGTACTTCTCGGAAGCGGTGAAGGATTATCTGCTCAACAAGTCCGACATTCTCGGCGCAACCTACGCCGAACGCTTCAATGCCTTGTTCCGTGGAGGTCTGCGCATCTACACGACCCTCGATTCGGAGATGCAATCCTCGGCCGAGACCGCAGTCCGCACGCAACTGCCCGCGAACAAGGCGGGATTCCAGGGTGCGCTCCTCTCGCTCGACACCGCATCGGGGGGAGTGCGCGCGATGGTTGGGGGTCCGGGATTCGAGCCCGGGCGCGAAGAAGTGAACATGACATTGCGCCGGCGGCAAACAGGCTCAAGCATCAAGATCTTCGTGCTGGCGGCTGCACTGCAGGCGGGCGTCGAGGCGACCGACCTCATCGACGGAACATTGCCGTGCACGCTGCCGAATCCCGGCAACGAAGACGAACCGTTCGAGATCGAGCAGGGGGTGAGCCGGCCCCTTGGGTCGGTCGAGGAAATGACGTGGTACTCGATCAACTGTGCGTACAGCAGGTTGTCGCAGATCGTCGGACTGAACCGCGTGGTCGACACGACGTACCGCATGTCGCAATCGATGTACCTCACTCGGGACTCGTACAAGATCCAGCCTTACGCGAGTTTCGCGACTGGCGCAAACGAGATGAGTCCGCTCGATATGGCCAGTGGTGCGCAGACGTTGGCCAACGGCGGCGTTCACATGCAGCCGTACTTCGTGGACCGAATCGAGGGCCCGCGTGGTGTCGTGTACGAGCACAACGATCCCGGCCAGACCGTGTTATCGAAAGACGTTGCAGACAAGGCCATGGGAATCCTGAAGGGTGTGCTGACGAAGGGCACCGCGCGGCGCAGCGCGCTCGATGGCGAACGCCCCGCCGCCGGCAAGACGGGGACGCAAGACGACAACACGAACGCGTGGTTCGTTGGGATGACCCCGCAGTTGACGACCGCAGTGTGGGTGGGTGACCCGAAGGCCTACACGCCGATGGTAAGGGTGCCCGAGTTCGTGGCGAAGAAGGTGCCGCGCGTCCAGGGTGGAACTTTTCCGGCGGCGATTTGGAAGTCGTTCACCGACGATGCATTGGCCGGTGAGCCGGCGCTCGATTGGGACCCTGCGCCGCCAATCGCGCGATCCTCCGTGCGTCTGTACCTGCCGGGTGTCGACTGTGTGGCGCGAGTGGTGTCGGGAACCTTGCCACGCCGCGTGGTCGGAAACGTCTCGCCAGCCGAGACAACCACGACGACACTCGTTTCGGGACCAACCACCATCGTCACGATTGCTCCGGAGACAGCCGCGACCGAGACATCCGTGCCGGTGGGCGGGCGTCCCGTGGTGAGCATCGTCGACGCGGGAACCACAATCCTGCCATCGAACACGAATCCCTTCTCGCCCGTGCCGTCGGTCGACCCGAACAATGCGCTCGTGTTCAACTGTGCGAAGTCACTACCGGGTTGGGTGCAAACCACCATCGCGGGTGGTTAGAGGCTTTGCGGCCGTCGCTAGTCTCGTGACATGGATGCGTTCGACGAACTGCTCGAACTGCAGGCGGCCGACACCGAGATTGCACAGCTCGAACACCGCACGACGAATCTGCCCGAAGGGGCCACGCTTGCAGGCGCGCGGCAGCAGCTGGCACGCGTCGAGGCCGAAATCGTTCGCCTCCGAACCGAATCGCAGAACTGCTCCGCGACGATCGAGGCTAACGAGGTCGCTGTCGGCGACTTGCGACATCAGCTCGGGCGGTTGACCGCACAATTGAAGACCGTGATCGCCCCGCGCGAGGCTGAGGCGCTGCAACACGAGATGGCAGTGATCGAAGCGAAGATTTCCTCGATCGAGGACGAGTCGCTGTTTGCCCTGGAACGCAGCGAGGAACTCGACACGGCGGTCACTCGTCTCGAAGCCGAGGCAGCCACCGCGCGGGCAAATGTTGACGAAGCGGACGATGCGCACGCAACGG
This sequence comes from Actinomycetota bacterium, assembly GCA_041164425.1. Classification (GTDB taxonomy): domain Bacteria; phylum Actinomycetota; class Acidimicrobiia; order Acidimicrobiales; family Ilumatobacteraceae; genus F1-20-MAGs119. Next base: position 6,660 of record JBEAPO010000109.1, on the reverse strand, counting down.
CACTCGAGACCGTACGAATCACGCTGGCGGCGGTTCGTGACCGTCGTGCACAGGCCGCGACACGTCTCGACCCCGACTGGGTGGCTCGATACGAACGTCGTCGCGCCGACCACGCAGGTGTCGCTGTTGCGCGCCTCGTGCGTGCCACGTGCGGAGGGTGTCACATTGATTTGTCAACGTCCGAAGTCGAGTCCGTACGACGCATGGAACCGACGCAGCGTGAGTGTCCCAACTGCGCGCGGTGGCTCGTCGTCTAGGGCGATCTGTAGGTTTGTCCACGTGGTTCTTTGGTTCGTCGCAGCGTCGGTGCTCGGGGTGCGCTACGTGTTCCGCGATCCGCGATTCGACTACCGGCTGCTGATTGTTGGGGCGCTCCTACCCGATGCGGTCGACGTTGCCTTCGGTGGTGCGCGTGTTCTTCACACGGTGACGGCGAGTGTCGCCCTGATGACGTCGATCATGCTCGCGACGCGCCGAGGCACGCTGCTGCGCCGTCGTCTCTTGCCGCTCGCCATCGGAACGTTCATGCACCTCGTGTTCGATGGGGCCTTCGCGAACACCGATGTTTTCTGGTGGCCCTTCACCGGGACGTCGTTCGGCGGTGCGCGTCTGCCGGTCGCGGAACGCGGTGCGTTCAACGTCGTGCTCGAGGTTCTCGGGGCCGTTGGCATCGCGTGGATCGTGAAGAGGCACGGTTTGCGTGATCGCGAAGCGCGCCGACGGTTCTTGTCGACGGGGGAGTTGGTCGAGGTTGGCTGATCGACTGCTGACCCTTGTGCGACACGGACGTACTCGCGCCAACGCAGGCGGTCTCTTGCAGGGACATGTCGACAACGAACTCGACGAGGTGGGTCACGACCAGGCAGCGGTCATCGGCCCGGCGCTGTCGCGGATCGCGCCGGTGGGCCGCATCATCGCAAGCCCGTTGCTTCGGGCCCAACAAACCGCGGCGGCCATTTCCGCACACGTCGGCGTTGGCGTCGACACCGATCGTCGTTGGATCGAACTCGACTACGGCGATTTCGACGGCCAGCCGATGTCGTCGGTGCCGGCTGAGGTGTGGGCACGGTGGCGTCGCGATCCCGACTTTCGTCCACCACGAGGGGAATCGATGGCCGAATTGGAGACACGCGTCCGCGCTGCGCTCGTCGACCTCGCGCGGAACTCCGGTCACGCACACACCGTGGTCGTGAGCCACGTGTCGCCGATCAAGGCCGCGGTTGCGTGGGCGCTCGGGGTCGACATCGGGGTTTCGTGGAGAACCGCACTCGACCGCGCGTCGATGTCGACGATTCGCCTGCACGAAGAACGACCCGCACTTGTCACGTTCAACGTCACGGTTCACGACGAGAAGTGATCAAAAAATGATCCCCGGGCCGGCGGCCCGGGGATCAAACGAAGATGGTGAGTCGGCCTGTAAGCGGGATTCTGTGGACCTTGCGGTCCGGTGACCATCCATCTATGCGGTCTACCCGGGAACTGCCCGAAGGCGAGCGAGCCGCCCATGTTCCCTGCGTGACCTTGCTCCAAGTGGGGTTTGCCAAGCCGCGCGGGTCGCCCCGCACGCTGGTGCGCTCTTACCGCACCTTTTCACCCTTGCCGTTGGGTTGCCCCGCCGGCGGTTTGTTTTCTGTTGCACTGTCCGTGAGGTCACCCCCACCTGGCTCTCGCCAGCACTTTGCCCTGTGGAGTCCCGACTTTCCTCGACGCACTTGCGTGTGTCGCGGCCACCCGGCCGACTCACCGGAACACAGTGTAACGATGTGCGCGCGAGCGACCTCGGGAGATCCGTCGCTATTCGTTCGCCGCTAGTAGCTGGCGTACTCGTACGCCGTTAACAGCTGGCGTACTCGTACGCCAGTGAGTTCAGGCTCGGGGTGTCGAGGCTGAGCTGGGTCTTGGTGCCCGCTTCACTGGTCTTGCCGATCGCGAAGGAGATGGCCGCGAGGCTGCCGAACGCACCGGGAACCGCGGCGGGGTTGGCCTTGCCCGTGGTCTCGTTGATCGACGGAGCGATGCCTTTGCCGTCGGGGATGATCGCCTGTGCGAGAACGGCCGCGTGGCGTGCTTCGTCTTGGCCGATCGTCATGGCGGCACCGCGCGTGGCGGGTGTCGAGATGAGCGACACGTAGTACTGGTACGTCGCCGCAGCGAGATTCTCGAGGCCGTGTGCAAGGACGAGAAGGTCGTCGGCGGGGGTGTCGCTGGCCTCGATGCCCTTGTCCTTGTTTCCGGTGATCAGTTCGACTGCGGGTGCGATGTAAAGCGTGTTGATGCGTTCGTTGGCGCACTCGAACGGTTCGCCACCGGCCTTCTTGATGACCTCGCTGAGTGCCGATGCGTGCGCCTTGTGGTCGTCCTGGAAACGTTTCACGACGGGAAGAACCGCGCCGGGGAGAATGCCGAGGCCTGCAACTGCCGTGTAGGCGTCGATCGCGCACCACTCGAGTGACGACGCGGTGCGTAGCAGCACGATGTCGGTCACGTGCGCTTCGGGAAGTCCCGTCGTTGTCGGTGATTCGCCGATGCGGGGGTACGCGGTTGCGACTTTGTCGTTCTTGCCGCACGCGGCGAGAATCGCCGCGGAAGCGAGCGCGAGTCCACCGGACTGAAGGAACTTGCGGCGGTTGAAAGCGTTGTCGTTCATGGGAGCGTTCATGGTGGGGCGTCTCTTCCGATCAGGCGGGGTAGGTCTCGGGGTCGATTGCGGCCTCAGCGTCGAGGGCCATGATGTCGTCGAGCGCGGTCGCGCCCGAGAGGCCGACCAGCACCGCGGCCTGGCGTGCTTCGATCGGAATGATCGAAGCAACGAGCGCAGCGCCGTCGATGCCGCGCAGGTTGCTCAGCACCTTCAGGTGCGTGGCAACCATCGCGTTCTCGAGACCTGCCATGAGTGCGGCTCTGTCTTTGGCGCTTCCGCCCGAAGCGGCCTTCGACTGTTCGGCGTAGAAGGCTTCGTTGCGGCCGGTCGGCGCTTTGCGGCCGAGTAGACCCGTCAGCGACTGGGCGGCGGCGCGGTGATGGGCGCCGAAGAGTTCGGCAACCGACTTCAGGTCATCCTTTGCGCCGGCGGCGGCGCGCGCGTAGATGTCAACCATCGCGAACTCGAGGCCGAGGGCGTAGGAGAGGAGTGCGGCGTCGGCGGCGGTGGGTTGTTTTGGCGGCGCCGTGGTGCTGGTGTCTGCCACGAGGGATCCTTTCTCAGACCTGTCTTGCAGTACAGGTTCACCGACGGGGGCGGGGCGGTGCAACTTTAGAAGTCGAGGGCGGTCAGGTCGGGGATCCAGGCCCGCGACAAGGCGAGTGTGCGCGCCCATTCGTCGCGTGACGCGGCACGGGTCGCGGAATCGGTCGACGGAGTGACCCTCGTCGCAGGAACGGCGGTCGCCGTCGCCTCTTCGAGGCTCGACCAGACCGCGTCGGTGTCGAGGACTGACCCCGCAAGAAAGGCCGCGCCGAGGGTCGTTGCTTCGGCGACCGGGGAAACATCGACGGACTTGCCCGTCGCGTCGGCAAACAACTGGACAAAGGTTGCGTTCCGGGACATCCCACCGTCGATCCGCAGGCTGGTCGGTGCGGGAACACCCCGCGCGCCCGCCTCGGCGACCGCGGCATCGAGGAGGTCCGCACCGCGGTGAGCGATTCCTTCGAGCACGGCGCGCACAATGTGTGCACGGTTCGTTCCGCGGGTGAGTCCCGCCAAGGTGCCACGGGCGCCGTAGTCCCAGTCGGGTGTACCGAGGCCGAGAAGCGCCGGTACGTAGGAAACACCGGCGGTGTTCGCAACCGTGCGCGCTATTTCTTCGCTTTGCTGCGGTGTGGCGATGAGGCCCATGTCAGTGCACAGCCATTCGACGTTCGTGCCCGCCGAAAGCATGACAGCTTCGGTGCCCCAATGAATTCCGCTTGAATGGCCCTCCAGAGAAAATGCGACGATCGGAAACGTTCCGTGACGTGTTCGAACGGCCTCGGTTGGGCCGACGGTGCCCGTGTACATGTCGAGCATGCCGCCCGTGCCGAATGTGATCTTCGTGCGACCGGGGGCCGTGCAGCCCTGGCCAACGAGCGACGACTGTTGGTCGCCGACGCGCGCCGCGAGGGCGATTCCATCGAGACCCGGATGTCCGGTGACGTGGCCCGCCACTGCGCGCGACGGAACGACGCGAGGCAGGCACCCGACCGGCACACCGAAGATCGCACACACATGCGCGTCCCAGTCAACCGTTTGCACGTCGACGAGGCCCGTGACGGCAGCGTTCGTGTGATCGGTGACGAACGCGGCTCCACCACTGAGCTTCCATGTCAACCACGCGTCGATTGTGCCCAAACGCAAAGCATTAAGCGGAGTGTTTGCGGCTTGGTTCGAGATCAGCCATGCGGCTTTCGTCGCGGTTTGGTTCGGTGCGATCGAAAGGCCGTGTTCGGATTTCACCGTGATGCACTCGATGACGGTGCGCAGATCCTGCCACCCGATGGCGGGACCGGTGGGCTCGCCGGTGCGCGCATCCCACGCGACCACCGACGCCCGCTGGTTTGCGATCCCGAGCGCCGTAACGTGACATTGCGTGTTGCGCCGTACAACGATGCCGGCAGCCTCGACCGACGCGTGGTACATCTGCATCGCGTCGAACTCGACGAGTCCGGGCGATGGCGTCGACGGAGTTTGTGTGACGTGGTGGTAGTCGACGATTTTTCCGTCGCCATCGACGAGGGCGGCGCGCAAACCACTCGTGCCGACGTCGATGACCAGCACCGCACGGGACGTGCCGCGTGTCGTGGTCATCGAGGGCGGATGCCGTTCTTCTGCATGAAGTTGCCGAGCAGTCCGCCGACCACGCTCGCGACGAGCGCGAGTGAGAACGACGTGAGTATCCGCATGAGACGAACGTCGCCACCGGTCGCGATGCGCACGGCGAGAAACACGGCCTGCGTAGCGACGAAGACGCCCGCGCCGGCGAGAACCGCGTGGGTCATCGGTCGTTGCGTTCGTTGACGCCATGCGGCGACGCCCGACCCGAGAACGAAGCCCAACACCGCGATGAGCGTGAGCAGCGGCGCCCATCCACTGGTGTCGTCGTTGTTGTCGAGAACGAAGCGCGCGACCAGAGTCGGCGGCACGGCGAACAAAAGCGTGACACTCGCGCCGGCGCGCAACGCGTCGCGGTCGAGTGACTGCGGGAAGTTGACCACGGAACCCATTTCAGCAGCCGCCGTCGTTGGGCCGCTCATGCAGGTGGGGGCCGTTGTGACGAAGATCGCAAAATTTGTTAATTCGCAGAAGTTGCAGATTGAGTATCGGTGTTTTAGTGTTAAATCGATGAAGTCGCCGGACCAGCTCGCCAGTGCCTTTCGGGACGCCGGATTGAAGGTCACACCGCAGCGTCAATTGCTGTTTCGTTTGCTGCACGGCAACGAAATGCACCCGACCGCCGAAACGCTCTACGAAGTTGCCGTCGCCGAGATGCCGGGCATCTCGTTGCGCACCGTCTACCAAACGCTGACCGACCTCGCGACGATGGGCGAGTTGCAGCAGATCCAGTTGGGTGGCGCAGCGCGTTTCGACCCGAACGTTGACGATCACCACCACAGCGTGTGCACCGACTGTGGGGAAGTACGCGACGTCTATGTCACCGATGCCGAGGCGATCTCCGTCGCAGGCCTCGATGGGTTTTCCGTGCAGACCGCACGGATCGTGTTCTCAGGCACGTGTCCCCGGTGCGCGAGCGCCGTCGATGCGACGCCTGCAGTGAAGCAATAACCCCTAACAACACATCAACAGAAAAGGAGCAGTCATGGCCGGACTTGCCGGAACCAAGACACACGAAAACCTGAAGGAGGCGTTTGCCGGCGAAAGCCAGGCCAACCGCCGTTACCTCTGGTTCGCCCAGAAGGCGGACGTCGAGGGTTACCCCGATGCGGCGTCCCTCTTCCGCTCGGTCGCCGAGGGCGAGACCGGCCACGCGCACGGTCACCTCGACTTCCTCGCGCAGGTCGGCGACCCTGCAACGGGCGAGCCGATTGGTGAAACCGAAGAGAACTTCAAAGCGTCGATCGCCGGCGAGACCTACGAGTACACCCAGATGTACCCGGGCTTCGCCAAGACCGCCCGCGACGAAGGCTTCGCCGAGATCGCCGACTGGTTCGAGACGCTCGCACGCGCCGAGAAGAGCCACGCCGGCCGTTTCCAAGAGGGTCTCAACGCTCTCTGATCGGAAACGATCACGACTCCGCGGGGCGCCGGTCGACCCGGCGCCCCGCACCGTCGAAATCAACAAAGAAACAATCGGCAAAGAAACATCGCAAGACGTAGCCCCGCAAAGAAGAGAAAACAAACATGACGATCACCTACGACCCGAACCATCCGAAGTACCTCGACGAGGCCGACGTTCGGGAAGAGCTCACACGGGTCTACGACCTTTGCCACGGTTGTCGTTTGTGTTTCAAGTACTGCACGTCTTTCCCGACGCTCTTCAAATTCGTCGACAAGCACGACGACCAGGACGCGGGAAAGCTGACGATCGCCGAACAAGACCAGGTCGTCGACGAGTGCTTCCAGTGCAAGCTCTGCTACATCAACTGCCCCTACATTCCGGGCCAGCACGAATGGGAACTCGACTTCCCTCGCCTCATGTTGCGCGCGGATGCGATGCGCCAGGCGAC
>JBEAPO010000108.1:0-42070 GCA_041164425.1 Actinomycetota bacterium | reverse complement strand
TCGTCCCAGGTGAAACCAGCGAGCTCACCGACCGTCTTGCCGGTCGCTTCGGGGTAACCACCCTTGGCAAAATGCGCCGGCTTGTGTCCCGAGAGACAGGACTTCAAGTCGAGAGTCATGTCGAGGACGTTGTCCGCTGAGTCGTCAGTGGTCGCGTCGTTCAGACCCCAGAAGTCGGAGGCAGGGTCTTCGTCGATCGGGCCGTAGGCCTGCGCCGTCAACTTGAGCGTGTTGCTCGAGTAGTACTTCTCGACGTCGGCGCCCGCACAGCCCGTCTCGGGGAAGTTTTTGACCTGCTTGCCGTTCACCTGTCCGCCCGCGATTTGCAGGCCGTAGTTCAAGCCATGTTGCGAGGTGAGTGCCGAGAAATCACCGGCGTTGCCCGACTCACCATCGAGCTTCATGCGCTGCGGGCGCCAGAAGTCGATGCCCAACTTGCCGTCGTCACCGATCTTGATGTTGCCGGCGGCGAAGTTCGAGTCGGTCGAGGTCACGGTTGCACCGTTCGCTGTCGCTGATTTGAGATAGGGCGTCGTGACGAAGAACGGGCTGACGGTCACCGGGATCGACACGTCGTTCGTGCCGGCAATCGAGTGCAGCACCATCACGTCGTTTGCTCGCACGACACTCAACACGTCGCTTTCGGTGTAGCTCGGCGTCACGAAGGCTGCCCAGCGGTTCTGGCTACTTTGGCTGAACTTGTAAAGACCGTTGTAGATGGCGCTCGAGCTCTTCGGGAACCCGGACTTCGTGAAGTCCTGGCTCGCGAACCCGGCCCATGCTTTTCCGTTCACGGCATCCGAAGCGCCGGGGATCTGGCTCATCTCTGAGTTGCCGTAGACCTTCGCCGTTCCCGTTGCCGCGTCGCACCACTTGATGCCTGGGCACTCGAGATACACCGAATCGGGATCCGTGCCTGCCGCGGCCTTCAGCGTCCAATCACCGAGGAAGACGGCCAACTGGAAGTTGCCACCCGTGTTGTCGGTACCGCTGAGCAAACGAGAGATGTTCGTGGTCAGCGACGCAATGGTCGCGCCGGGTGCATTCGTGTTGAGCTTCGACGACATCGTCGCGCGCATGTCGCTGTAGGTCGCAATACTCGCGGTGTAGTTGTCCTTGTTGTCCATGTCGTTGGTCGACTGGTCGAGAATATCGAGCGATCCGTTGCCGTTGTCGTCGACATCAATGGCGTTCGGCACGCTGTCACAATCGAGGTCCTGACCCATTTCGGTACCGTTCAGATCCTTGTCCTTCGGGCTGCCGTCGGGACACGTCGTTGCTGCAAGTTTCTGCAGTGTCGACATTGTCGCTACTTTCGCCGTCACCAACTTCACACGGCCCGCGAGACCCGCACCCTTCGGCTTCCCCGACTTGTCGCGCGCACGCACGCCCGCGGTTCCTGCACTTTTGGCCTTTGCGGCCTTGTACCAGCCGCCCATGTCCTTCAATTTTCCGACGTCGAGTGTGCCGCGCTTCATCGCCTTCAGGCCGACGATCGACTTCCAGTACTTGCCGCTCTTCACCACACGGAGTACGGCCGTGCCGAGGTACTTGCTCGTCGAGTCAGTGAACTGCAGCGTTGCGTTCTTGATGACGGATGCGGGCACACCGGTGATCGTGAATTTTCCTGATGCCTCGACGTTCGCGCGGTACGCGCGACCTTTCTTCGTCATGAGGAATGCCTTCGCCGCACCAGGCGCGGTGCCTTTCACAGTGACACCCGCCGCCGCGCTTGCACCGGTGCCGACCGATACCGGTACGGCGACGCCCGCAACCGCAATTGCGAGCGCCATGGCCACTGAACGGATCTTCATCGGACGAACCCCCCTGTCCGGTTGCATCAACGGCTGATGCAACACTTCGTCCGAACAGTATCCCGATTTTTACTCCCATTCGATCGTGCCGGGGGGCTTCGAGGTGACGTCGTAGACAACCCGATTGATGCCGGGGACCTCGTTCACGATGCGGTTCGAAATCTTTTCCAGTAGGTCGTAGGGCAAGCGCGCCCAGTCGGCTGTCATCGCGTCGTCGCTCGTCACCGCCCGGACGATGATCGGGTGTCCGTAAGTGCGTTCGTCGCCCATCACCCCGACCGACCGGATGTCGGCCAGCACGGCAAACGCCTGCCAGATCTTGCGCTCGAGGCCCGCCGCGCGAAGCTCCTCGCGCACGATGGCGTCGGCCTCTTGCAGGGTGGCGACCCGCTCGGGGGTCACCTCACCGATGATGCGCACACCGAGGCCGGGCCCCGGGAACGGCTGGCGCCACACCATCTCGTCGGGCAGGCCGAGCTCCGACCCGAGCCGGCGAACCTCGTCCTTGAAGAGTGAACGCAACGGCTCGACGAGACCGAGGGTCATGTCCTCGGGGAGACCACCGACGTTGTGGTGACTCTTGATGACGGCGGCAGTCCCATCACTGCCGCCGCTTTCAATGACGTCGGGGTACAACGTCCCCTGCACGAGGAACTCGGCGTCGGTGACACCACCCGTGTTTTGTTCGAAAATGCGCACGAACAACTCGCCGATCGCCTTGCGTTTCGCCTCGGGCTCAGTGACCCCACGCAACTTGTCGAAGAACTGTGCGCCGGCGTCGACGTGGATCAACTCGATGCCCATGTTGCGACGGAACATCTCGACGACTTGGTCGCTTTCACCCTTGCGCATGAGTCCGGTGTCGACGTAGACGCACGTGAGTTTCGACCCGATCGCGCGGTGCACCAACGCGGCAGCAACGGAGGAGTCGACGCCGCCCGACAAACCACAGATCGCACGTTTGCCGCCCACCTGCGCGCGTATCGCCGCGACCTGCGTGTCGATGATCGACTCCATGGTCCACGAGGGCGAACATCCTGCGAGGTCGACGAGAAAACGCCGCAATACCTCTTGGCCATTCTCGCTGTGCACGACCTCGGGGTGGAACTGCACCGACCACACCTTGCGAACCGCGTCTTCCATCACGGCGACGGGCGCATCGGGGGTCGACGCGCAGGCGGTGAAGCCGTCGGGCATCCGCGAGACATGATCGAAGTGGCTCATCCAGACGGCGAACGATTCGGGCATGCCGTCGAGCAATTGCGACGTCGCGTCTTCGCGCATGAGGGTCGCCCGACCGTATTCGCCGCGACCACCACGAGACACCTCGCCGCCGAGTTGGCGTGCGATCAATTGATGGCCGTAGCAGATGCCGAGAACCGGAATTCCGAGGTCGAAGATCGCCGGATCGAGCATCGGCGCACCCTCGACGTTCACGCTCTTCGGACCACCCGACAGGATGATCGCGCGCGGCGATTTCGCCTTCACCTCGGCCGCCGTGATGCGGTGTGGAACGATTTCCGAGTACACGTTCGCCTCGCGCACGCGTCGGGCGATCAACTGCGCATACTGCGCACCGAAGTCGACGACGAGAACCGTGTCGAACGAACGTGACATCGTTCCGACCCTAGTTGCCGTTTGGCAACACCCCGAAGGCCGTGTGACGATGTGGGTCGTGAGCACGCCGACGAACTCCGACATCACGTCTTCGACCCTCTACGGCTGGAACATGGACCGCGACCCGTCCGAATGCATCGGCCTGCTGCAAAAGCCCGGCTGCGGCACCAAGCCCACCGATGCCGGGGAGCGTGGGGGTTCTCTCCAGCTCGCCACCTTCGGCGTGCTGATTCTCGGTCTTGCCATCATTTTCACGGTCGTGTTCCGCAACGTCTTGCGGGCCGACCGGCGCAAGGCGGCGGAAGTCACCGACCCCGCGACCCGTTGGAAGAAAACCGACACGGAAAACCGCGGCACAGCCCCGTAGCCTGTCGTCGACAACTGAAAACAACCCTTGCGGGGTTTGGGTGCAAGTCCCAACCGGCGGTGACAGTCCGCGAACCCTTCCGCTTCATGCGGTCGGGCCGACCCGGTGAAATTCCGGGACCGACGGTGAGAGTCCGGATGGGAGCAAGGTGGAGGCATGACCGTTTATTCGGGCACGTTCGACGTGCGCGACGAACAACTCATGCGCCGTGCCATGAGCGCGGCGCTGCAGGCGCGTCTCGTGGCGCGCCCCAACCCCTGGGTGGGGGCCGTTGTCATTGCCCGCAACGGTTCGACTTTTGAAGGCTGCACCGCGGCACCCGGCGGGCCACATGCCGAAATTTCCGCTCTGCGGCATGCCGGCGAAGCAGCGCGAGGTGCGACTCTCTACTCGACCCTCGAACCGTGTTCGCACACCGGCCGCACCGGCCCGTGCACGCGGGCGATCATCGACGCGGGTGTTGAGCGCGTCGTGGTCGGTGTCCTCGACCCCGACGCGAAGGTCGCCGGCAAGGGAATCGAGCAGTTGCGTGATGCGGGTGTCACAGTCGACGTCGGTGTGTGCGCCGAACTCGTACGTACACAACTCGCGCCGTACCTCCACCACCGCACAACGGGACGGCCGTGGGTGGTCTTGAAGATGGCCAGCACGCTCGACGGACGCACCGCGGCTGCCGACGGTTCGAGTCGTTGGATCACGGGCGAAATAGCCCGACAGCGCGTCCACGAACTCCGTGCCGAAAGTGACGCCGTGTTGGTGGGTGCCGGAACGGTTCGTGCCGACGACCCCGCACTCACCGTGCGCGACGCACAGGGCCCCTCACCGCGGCGAATCGTGCTCGGGTCGGCACCCGACGGCGCGAAGGTGCACCCCTGCACCGAATGGTCGGGTGACCTCGAATCGCTTCTCGATTCGCTCGGCGCCGAAGGCGTGGTGCAGCTGCTCGTCGAAGGCGGCGCACGAGTCGCGGCCGACTTCCATCGACTCGGCCTCGTCGACCGTTACGTCTTCCATCTCGCACCGGCCATCGCCGGTGGCGACGATGCCCCGGGCGTTTTCAGCGGCACTGCGGCGGCGAACATCGCCGACATGTGGCGCGGGCGCATCGTTTCGCTTCAACAACTCGGCGACGACGTCGAAGTCGTCGTCGAACCCACGGAATTCGCAGAGAGACAGGACAAGAGATGAGTCAGACCGACAACGGCTTTGCACCGATACCCGAGATTCTCGCCGCCATCTCACGCGGCGAAATGGTGGTGATGGTCGATGACGAGGACCGCGAGAACGAAGGTGACTTCATCATGGCCGCGCAGTTCGCGACAGCCGAGAAACTGGCCTTCATCGTGCGCCACAGTTCGGGCGTCGTGTGCGCTCCGCTCACCGGCGAGCGTTGCGACGATCTACGTCTGCCCGCGATGGTCGACCAGAACACCGAGAGCCACCGCACGGCGTTCACCGTGTCGGTCGATCTGATCGATGGGACGACGACGGGCATCTCGGCGGCCGACCGCGCGGCCACGATCACGGCGCTCGCCAACCCAAACATTGCCTACACCGCCTTCGCGCGACCGGGACACATTTTTCCTTTGCGTGCCCGCGAAGGTGGCGTATTGAAGCGCGCGGGCCACACCGAGGCGGCCGTCGACTTGGCGCGTCTCGCAGGGTGCGAGCCGGCGGGCGTCATCTGCGAGATCCAGAACGACGACGGCACGATGTCGCGTCTAGACGACCTGCGAACGTTCTGCGCCGAACATAATCTCTTGCTCTCGTCGATCGCGATGCTGATCGAGTACCGACGACACCACGAACGACTCGTCGAGTACATCGGCGCCGCACCGGTTCCCACCGAGTGGGGAACGTTCACCTGCCACGCGTACCGCAGCACGATCGACGGCATTGAACACCTCGCGTTCACGCAGGGCGACGTCGCTGCCGAGGGTGCGGTTCTCACACGCGTCCACAGCGAATGCCTGACGGGCGACGTCTTCGGTAGCAGGCGATGCGACTGCGGACCGCAGCTCGAGGCTGCTATGAAACTGATCGCGGCCGAGGGCCGTGGCGTCGTCGTGTATCTGCGTGGGCACGAGGGTCGTGGCATCGGCATCGGTCACAAGATCCGCGCCTACTCACTGCAAGACGAGGGACTCGACACGATCGATGCGAATCTGCAGCTCGGCCTGCCGGTGGACAGTCGCGAATACGGAATCGGAGCGCAGATACTCGCCGACTTGGGTGCGAAGGAGCTGCGCCTCATGACGAACAATCCGGCCAAATACGGCGGCCTCGGTGGTTATGGACTCTCCGTCGTGGAACGTGTCGCCATCGAGATTCCGGCGACGCCCGAGAACGAGAAGTATCTGCGGACGAAAAAGGAACGTCTCGGTCACCTGATCGAGATGGACGGAAAGTAGGACACCGCCATGGTTGGACCCAACGACGGACTGAACAACAAAATGATCGACGGTACGGGGATGCGTTTCGGCATCGTGTGCGCCACCTTCAACTTCGACATCGTCGACGCATTGCGTCGCGGTGCGGTACGCGGCTTCACCTCACACGGAGTGCGTGAGATCGACATCGTCACGCACTGGGTACCCGGTGCGTTCGAGTTGCCCGTGGCGGCGAAGGTGCTGGCGAAAACCGGCAGCGTCGATGCTGTCGTCGCCCTCGGCGCGGTCATCCGCGGTGACACTCCGCACTTCGAATACGTCTCAGGCGAAGCGGCGTCGGGCCTCCAGCGCGCGGCGCTCGACACCGGCGTGCACGTCGCTTTCGGGGTCCTCACGGTGAACACCCTCGAGCAGGCCCTCGAGCGTTGTGCCGACACCGACAACAAGGGCGAAGAGGCGGCCTTGGGCGCCATGATGACCGTCCAAACCCTCCGTACCATCAAGGGCACCTGACGCACACACTGCCGGCGACGAAAGGAGAGTGAATGGGACTCATTGTATCCCTCCTCTTCGTGGCGGCTTCTGTCGCCGCTCCTTCGCCGCACTCCGCGGCCACCCTCGGCTCTGTCGTCGAACGTGGCGTCTTTGCCACCGAACTCGCGAAGTTTCCGCGCTTCGTCCGTGAAAACCGCCGCGTGTACGGCGAACTCGATTGGTCGACTGATTACTGCAGTGCGCCGCTGGTGGGAAACACCGGGAGGTCGTTCAACTTTCGGCTCCCCTGCCAACGTCACGATTTCGGCTATCGCAATCTGAAGGTCGTCGGTGCGTTTACCGAGGCGAACCGCAAGCGCGTCGACAACCAATTTCTCGCCGACATGAAGGCCACGTGCGCGCCGCGAGGCGTGACCCAGCGGTACAACTGCTACCTCTGGGCCGACACTTTCTACGCAGCCGTGCGCCTGTTCGCAGGCTGACCTACACGCCGACCGACAAACGAATGATCTGGGTGAGCACGCGCGCCGTCGCCCCCCAGATCGTTTCGTCGTCGAGGTGGTACATGTAGACGTTCATCTTGCCGTATGGCGTCACCCAGTGCTCCTCACGGTAGGTGTCTTCTCGTGTGAGGTCGGCGAGTGGCACGTGCAACACACGGTCGACTTCGCTTTCCGAAGCGGAGAGTTGTGGTCGGTAGCCGAGAGTTCCGACGATCGGAATGATGTAGCTCGAGCTCACAACCGTGAGAATGTGATCGAGCTCACCGACGACCTCGACATCGTGCGACGGCATCGCCACTTCCTCGACGGCTTCACGCAGCGCGGCCTCGCGGATGCCCTCGTCGGGCTCGACGCGCCCACCGGGGAACGAGATTTCGCCCTTGTGGTTCGTCAGATGCGATGCACGCTTCGTGAGCACCACTTCGACACCGTCGTCGCCGGGGTGCAACGCGACGAGGACGGCGCTTGGTCGCGCCTGTTGTGCCGCTTCGGTGTCAATCGATCGCGCACTGTGCGCGGCCAGACGCGACACAACCATGTCGAAGGAACGAACAGCCGAGAGATCCGCGCCGACCCAGGGTGCGGGGCCACCGGGTGCCCAATCGACGGGACGTGGAATGCGTTGGTTTCCCCCCGGACGCATGCGCAGGGAGTCGCCTAGGCCGACGGTTTCCAACCCGAATCGCGCAGTTCGCGCAGGATCTCGGCGAGACCGGCAGTCTTCATGTTGGCCAGCACCTTGCCGGGCATCTCTTCGCCTTTTTCCCACTGCTCCCAAGCGGTGAGAAGCTTCGCGAGATCGGGGGCGGGACGGTCGAAGGCCATGCGCGCAAGGGTACCGACGGTGTCATTCCTTCGCACGATCGACCGCACGGGAAAGCCACACGACGGTTCCCTCGAGAACGGCGGCCGACACCAAAACGAGCGAGTCGGTGGTGTTGCTCCGCACGAAGAAGGCGCCTATCAAGCACGCGATAACGAGTCCGGCATCGACCACGGCATGCGCGGGTAGCGGCACACGACGGTACGCAGCGAGTGGACCGCGTGTCATCGCCGCATTTGCCAGAGCCGCGACACCGATGACGAGGGGCCAGGCGGGTGAATCGGATCGAGCAAGCGACAGCAACAAGAGCGCTGCGACGAGATAGTCGCCACCTTGGTGGAAGATGCCAAGGCGCTCGCGTCGTGAGGTCACGCCATGAGAGTACGACGGGAACATGAAAGGGCCCGGGCTTTCGCCCGGGCCCTTCGCACACTTGAGTGGATGATCACCTCATCCCCATACGTATCTGAGTGGATGATTACATCATCCCCATACGTATTTGAGTGGATGATTACATCATCCCCATACCAGGCATTCCGCCGGGCATGCCGCCGCCTGCGGCGGGGGCGTTCTTCTCGGGCTTGTCGGCGACGAGGCACTCAGTGGTGAGCACGAGCGCCGCGATCGACGCGGCGTTCTGCAACGCCGCACGCGTGACCTTTGCCGGGTCGAGAATGCCAGCCTTGATGAGGTCGGTGAACTCGCCGGTTGCGGCGTTCAGACCGATCGCACCCGTCTCGCTTTCGACACGCTGAACGACCACGGCGCCTTCGAGGCCCGCGTTGTCGGCAATGTTGCGCGCCGGAGCGACGAGTGATTCGTACACCGTACGTGCACCGGTGGCCTCGTCACCCGTGAGCGACTCGACAACCTTGGCAACCGCGGGACGCGAACGGACGAGGGCCGTACCGCCGCCAGCGACGACACCTTCCTCGATCGCTGCACGCGTTGCCGAGACGGCGTCTTCGATGCGGTGCTTCTATTCCTTCAGTTCGACCTCGGTGGCAGCGCCGACCTTGATGACGGCAACGCCACCGGCCAACTTGGCGAGACGCTCTTGGAGCTTCTCGCGGTCCCAGTCAGAGTCGGTGTTGTCGATCTCGGTCTTGATCTGGCCGATGCGTGCATTGACGTCGTCCTTCGAGCCGGCACCGTCGACGATGGTTGTGTTGTCCTTCGTGATGATGACGCGCTTGGCACGACCGAGCAGATCAAGGGTCACGTTCTCGAGCTTGAGACCGACTTCCTCGCTGATGACCTGGCCGCCGGTGAGAACGGCCATGTCCTGCAGCATCGCCTTGCGACGATCGCCGAAGCCCGGAGCCTTGACGGCAGTGGAGTTGAAGGTGCCGCGGATCTTGTTGACGACGAGTGTGGCGAGTGCTTCGCCCTCGACGTCTTCGGCGATGATGACGAGCGCCTTGCCCGTCTTCATGACGGCCTCGAGCGCGGGCAGCATCGATTGCACCGACGAGATCTTCGAGGAATACAGCAGAAGGTACGGATCATCGAGAATCGCTTCCTGGCGATCGGCATCGGTGACGAAGTACGGCGAGAGGTAGCCCTTGTCGAACTGCATACCTTCGGTGAAGTCGAGTTCGATTCCGAAAGTGTTGCTCTCTTCGACCGTGACGACGCCGTCCTTGCCGACCTTGTCGATTGCATCGGCGATGACGCCACCGATTGCGGCATCGGCCGCGGAGATGGTGGCGACGTTCGCGATGTCCTGCTTGTCGTCGACGTCCTTCGACTGGCCCTTGATCGACTCAACGGCCGCAGCGACTGCCTTTTCGATGCCGCGCTTCAGGCCCATCGGGTTGGCGCCTGCCGCAACGTTGCGCAGACCGTGGTGCACCATCGCCTGGGCGATGACGGTTGCCGTCGTGGTGCCGTCACCGGCGACGTCGTTTGTCTTCGTCGCGACTTCCTTCACGAGTTGAGCGCCCATGTTTTCGAAGGGGTCTTCGAGTTCGACTTCCTTCGCAATCGAGACACCGTCGTTGGTGATGGTGGGTGCGCCGAATTTCTTGTCGAGCACGACGTTGCGGCCCTTTGGTCCGAGCGTCACCTTCACCGCGTCAGCGAGTTTGTTGACGCCGGCTTCGAGTGCGCGACGTGCTTCTTCGTCGAATTTCAGGATCTTTGCCATGTTGTGCGCGTCTCCGAACTACTTGGCGACGATCGCGAGAACGTCACGGCTGGAGAGAATGAGGAGGTCGTCGCCTCCGTGGCTCACCTCGGTGCCGCCGTACTTGCTGTAGAGAACGGTGTCGCCGACCTTCACGTCGAGGGCGAAGTGCTTGCCTTCGTCGTCGCTCCAGCGGCCGGGGCCGACGGCGAGGACGGTTCCCTGTTGGGGCTTTTCCTTGGCGGTATCGGGGATCACAAGACCAGATGCTGTGGTCTGCTCGGCCTCGTTGGGCTTCACAACAATCCGGTCATCCAACGGCTTCAGGTTCATTTCGCAGCCTCCATGTGGCTTGGTTTGTGGGCGTCTATCGGTTTGGCGCTCCCCCACGGGCGGTTAGCACTCGGGGGGAGCGAGTGCCAATGCTACGGCCGGTCGACGGGCGTTAGCAACCGGAGACCGCGAGTGCTAAACCCCGAATTCTTCGAGAAGAGCGGCGACGGGGCCAAGTGGCAAACCCACGACCCCCGACATGAGGCCTCGGACCCCGGTCACGAGCACCGACCCGTGGCCCTGGACCGCATAGGCCCCCGCCTTGCCGAAGGGCTCGCCCGTGCCGATGTACCACTCAACCAGGGCATCGCCGAGGGGCTGGAGGGTCACCCGGGCAGACTCAACGATCGTCCGGGTCGCTCGCACATCGGCGACGGTCACGGCGGTGTGGACGTTGTGAGTCCGACCCGAAAGAGTCCGCAGGATACGTCGCGCGTCGTCGCGGTCGGACGGCTGGCCGTGGACAACACCGTCGAGTTCGACGCAGGTGTCGGCGCCCAACACCACGGCACCGTGACGCCGCGCCAATACAACCTGGGTCTTTTCCCTGCTGAGACGCTGTACGTAGTCGATGGCGGCCTCACCGTCGTGGATCGACTCATCAATATCAGCGGGGTCAATGATGGGAAGGCGACCGATGCGTCGCAACAAGTCGACGCGCCGCGGCGATCGCGAGGCCAGCACGAACAACGGGCTCTGCGTCGAATCCGACATCGTCGCGGTCAGCCGCCGCTCAACGCCGCGACCCTGTCGTCGTCGGGGGGTGTGAGGTCGTCGAGTGTGTCGAGATATCCGTCGGGCAGAGCGACGCGGATCGGACCGTTCGTGTGACCGCGGGTTGCGCGCTCGCCGTTCGGCACCACCGTCATGTCGCGGTCGAGGCCGGCGAACAGATCCTGCAACTGTTCGATGGTGTCGGCTTGCGCGGCACGACGGCGCACTTCCCCACCGACCGGATAGCCGGTGAAGTACCAGCCGGTGTGTTTGCGGAACTCACGGATGCCCTTGCCGGGGAAAGAGAAATCGATGAGTGAACTGGCGTGACGCAACATCACGTCGAGAACGAAGCCGAGTGGCGGCGGATCGGCGACGGCACGACCACCGAACGCATCGACGAGATCGCGGAACAACCACGGCCGTCCGAGACACCCACGACCGACGACGACGCCGTCGCACCCGGTGTGTTCGATCATGCGCAGCGCGTCGCGCGCGTCCCAGATGTCGCCGTTGCCCAGCACCTGCATGTCGGGAACATGCTTCTTCAGCGCGGCGATCGCGTCCCACCGGGCCTGGCCGGCGTAGTGCTGCTCGGCCGTACGCGCGTGCAACGCAACCCATGCGACGCCCTCTTCGGCGGCGATCGCGCCGGTGTCGAGATACGTGATCAGTTCGTCGGTGACTCCCATCCGAAACTTGCACGTGACGGGGATGCCCTTCGCGTTGCGCACTGTCTCGCGAAGAATCGAGCGCAACAGGTTCCGCTTGAGCGGTACGGCCGCACCACCACCGCGCCGCGTCACTTTTGCGGCGGGACACCCGAAGTTGATGTCGATGTGATCGACGAGGTTGTTGTCGGCCAGCCGCGCCGCCGCCTCGCCCATCATCACCGGATCCGATCCGTACAACTGAAGACTGCGCGGCGATTCGTCGGCACCGAACGTCACCATCCGTGCGGTACGTGCATTGCCGTGCACGAGTGCGGTCGCCATCACCATTTCGTTCACGTAGACGAGGCCGGGCCCGAACTCGCGACACAACGCCCGGAACGGTGCGTTCGTCACGCCGGCCATCGGCGCCAGAACGACGGGCGGCGAGACCGTGTGGCGTCCGAGCCGCAATGCCGATGTCACTTGCGGCCCCTGTTGGAGGCGGCGCGATTTGTGCGCACCGTGTCGGCAACGAGGGCGAGATTCGGCACGGCACCGATGTCGAGACCCGACGGGCCGTGGTCGCGCAGGCGATACCAACCAGCGGCGGCGATCATCGCCGCATTGTCGGTGCACATCGACCGACTGGGCAGGGCGACCCGAAATCCGCCGTCGGTGGCAAGTCGTTCGACCTCGCTGCGCAGCAAGGTGTTCGCGGCGACCCCGCCACCGAGGACGACGCTGCGCGCACCTGTCTCACGCGCGGCGCGCAACAATTTCGCCGCCAGAACGTCGACGACTGCGGCCTGGAAACTGGCTGCAACATCGTCGGATGCGACGTCGGGGTTCTTGCGCACGTGGTTCATCACGGCGGTTTTCAGCCCACTGAAGGAAAAGTCGTAGCCGTCGTGCAACATCGCGCGCGGGAAGTCGATGGCGCGCGGGTTACCGCGTTGGGCGGCCCGGTCGATGGCCGGCCCACCGGGGTAACCGATGTCGAGAAAGCGGGCGATCTTGTCGAACGCCTCGCCTGCGGCGTCGTCGATCGTGGCACCGAGCAGGGTGTACTCGCCCGGTGCGCTCATCGACAGCAGCAACGTGTTGCCTCCCGACACCAGCAACACGACCGCAGGGAACTCGAGATTCGGGTCGTCGAGCAATGCCGCGTACAAATGGGCTTCGAGATGGTTCACGCCGACGAGTGGTCGATCGAGTGCGAACGCCGTGGCTTTCGCTGCGGCCACGCCGACGAGCAGTGCACCGATGAGACCGGGTCCGATGGTGACGGCCACCGCGTCGATGCGCTCGGGGTGCACACCCGCGGTGTCGAGTGCTTCGCTGATGACCGGACGGATGAGTTCGAGATGTGCGCGACTGGCGATCTCGGGAACGACACCTCCGAACTTCGCGTGGATGTCGATCTGGCTCGACACGACCGAGGAGAGCACGTCGGTGCCGCCCATCACGACCGCAGCGGCAGTCTCGTCGCAGCTGGTCTCGATGCCGAGAACGACCGTCGATTCGTCGATGCGATCGGGAGCGCTCACTGTGCCGCCTCCCGAACCATCGCACGACGTTCGTCTTCGATTGCGCGAAGGCGGTGGGCGTGTTCGGGCGACCCGAGGTCGTGGCACCACATGATGATCGCGTCCTCGACGTTTTCGTAGTACTTGCGCCGCACACCCGCAGGAGCAAAACCGAAGCGGGCGTACAGCGCCTGGGCAGCGGTGTTGCTGACACGCACCTCGAGCGACATTCCCTGGCAGGCATGCTCACGAGCCTTCCAACACAATTCGAGCAACAACTCGGTCGCGACACCGCGACGCTGCCAGTCGGGATCGACGGCGATGTTGGTGACGTGGGCGTCATCGGGCGTGAAGAGAATTCCCGCATAACCAACGAGGCGGTCACCGATCATCCCCACGATGTAGTAGCGCTCACCACGCTTGACGAGATCGAGTTCCGAGTTGAAGACGCCGATGGTCCACGGTCGGGGGTAGACCACCTCTTCGATCGGCATGATTCGCCGCAGATGACGACGGCGCATCACTTCGATGTCGAGAACCGGGTTCATCGTGTCACCCAGTTGATCTCGGCATCGGGCGGGCGCAGGTACACGGGTTCGGCCTCCTCACCGACCGCACCGGATTCGACCCGTGCCGCAGCGAGTCGCAACAGGACGGTCGCCTGCGGAACGTGCGGGTCGAAAGTGAACACGTCGAGACCCGAGCGCATTCCCATGCGGGTAGTCTCCGGGCACGTGGCGAGTTGTTCGGCGTACCGCTGCGCGCCGGTACCGACGACGAGTGCCCGTTGACCACGATCCATGATGTCCTCGACAAGTTCGCCGACATCCCCGACACGCGGACGGCGCACCTCCTCGAGGGCATCGGTCGCCGAGAAATTGTTGCGGAACATCGACCAATACACCTGATTGCGTCGGGCATCGAGAACCGGCAACACGATGTCGGCGTCGTCGACGTCGACCTGTGACGCGGTAAGCGCACCGTGGGCAACGATGCTGAGGCTGTCGACACCGACCACCGGAACCTCGGTGAGATCGGCGAGGGTTCGAGCCGTCGCAAGACCAACGCGCATCCCGGTGAAGAGCCCCGGCCCCACGTCGACGGCAATGGCGCTGAGGTCGTGGACGGAGAGTCCCAGATTGCCCAGAAGCATCGAAATGGCGGGAACCAGTGCCTCGACGTGACGACGATCGCTCGCAACGCTGAATGCGGCGTCGATGCGCCTCGCGTCACCGACCGCGACACTCACCTGTTCGGTGGCGGTGTCGATGGCGAGAATCTTCACAGGTCGCTCCAGCCGTCGACCGCGTGATCCGCAAGTGCAGTGCGAATCTTCTCCCAGCGTGCATCCCACCGACGTCCGACGGGCCGCAGAGCGAAATCGCGCTGGTCATCGGACTCGCCGATCGCCAGGCGCACCTCGAGGTGGTCGCCGATGACCTCGTCACCGACGTCGCCCCACTCCACCAACACGACTCCACCACGCGCGAGTTCGTCGATGGCAAGGTCTTCGATTTCGTCGGTGCGCGAGAGCCTGTAGAGGTCGACATGGTGCACGGTGATTGCATCACCCGAATAGGTGTGCACGAGGTTGAACGTGGGCGAGGTGACGGGTTCAGTCACACCGAGAGCAGCTGCCGCCGACTTTGCGAATGCGGTCTTTCCCGACCCCATGTCTCCCGCGAGCACCACCACGTCTCCCCCACGAAGGAAGCCGGCGATCGCGCGCGCGATGGCCGCGGTGTCGTCGATGTTGTCGGCGTGCAGATACATGGTGAAAGACCCGTGCTACACGCTACGGGCGTAACGGCGGGGCACGCGCGGACTGATTCCGCAGGTGATCTCGTAGCCGATGGTGTCGAGGGCCCGCGCCAAGTCCTCGGACCTGATGGTTTCGCCGCCCTGCGTTCCGAAGAGGACCGCTTCGTCACCCACTTCGACTTCGTCGTCACCGCAGTCGACCATCAATTGATCCATCGTCACCACACCGATGATCGACCGCCGCCTTCCTCGGATGAGAACCTCACCGCCCTGCGACCACAGCCGGCGGGGCACGCCGTCGGCGTATCCGATCGGCAACGTCGCAACGTTGGTCAGCGCTGTCGTCACGAATCTGTGGCCGTACGAAACGCCCTCACCAGCTGCGAGTCGTTGGACACGTGAGACACGCGCATGCAACGACATCACCTGCCTGAGGTTCCCACAGTGTTCGACGACCCCGTCGCCGGGGACGACGCCGTACGTTGCGATACCGACCCGCACAAAGTCGCGTCGCTCGTCGGGCATCGACATTGCACCCGCGGAGTTGACGGCATGCACCGCGACCGAATCGTCGAGTGGCCCGATGGCATCGAGTGCTGCAGCGAAACGTTGCGACTGTGAACGATTGGTCGGATGGCCCGGCGTGTCGGCGGCGGCGAAGTGCGTGTAGACGCCCGCGAGTCGCAGAGCGTCGTCGTTGGCGTGGATACGTGCGACCAGGGCGGGAAGATCGGCGGGGTCGACGCCGACGCGGTGCATTCCGGTGTCGACCTTCACATGCACGTCGAGACGCGCACTTCCGAGGCGACGAACGGCATCGGCAAGCGCATCGACGTACGAGATCCGGTACACGGTTGCGGTCAGTAGGTACCGAACGATGCTGTCAATCTCGTCGGTGGGTTGTTCGGAGAAGACGAGAATGGGCGCTTCGATGCCGGCCTGACGTAATTCGATTCCCTCGGTGGTGATCGCAACGCACAAACCGTCGACTCCTGCGGCGACAGCGGCGTGCGAAATGGGAACCGCTCCGTGGCCGTACGCATCGGCTTTCACGACCGCCCACACGCCTGACGGCGCAACCATCGCCTTCAGCACCGCGAGATTGTGCGCGTATGCATCGAGGTCGACGTTCGCCCACGCCCAGCGAGTCGGTGACTCCGTCTCACTCATGGTGGTTCAACTCCGTGACGAGATCACTGGCCACCACGCCCGAGTCGGGAAGGCCACGCAAGGTGTCGGCGTGGACGAACGCACCGGCGGCGGCGGCTCGCAACGGCTCGGCCCCGCGGGCGAGGTGCGCGGCGATGATCCCCGTCAGCACGTCTCCCGACCCGGCGGTTGCGAGGCGTTCGTCACCGGATTCCACCAACAGCGCGTCACCCGATGGATTGGCCACCACGGTCGTCGGCCCCTTCAGAAGCACCACGGCGCCGAGTTGGGCGGCGGCTGCACGCGCCGCAGCGATGCGGTCCAACCCCGGTGGCGCACCAACGAGGGAACTGAACTCCCCGTCGTGCGGCGTGAGAATCGTCGCCGCGCGACGCTTGGCAATGACATCCGCGGCGCGGCCGTGCCGGCCGTCGCGCGACGCGCCGAGCAGTTGCAGCCCATCCCCGTCGATCACGAGGGGCCGTGGGCAACCGACGACGAAATCGATGAACTCGTCGACCAGTTCGTCTCCGCGCCCGATTCCGGGGCCGACGAACGCCGAGGCAAACCGGTCGATATCGGCGAGAGCCGCACGAGCCCAACCATCGAGATGCATGGGACGATGAACGACCTCGGTTGGCATTTCAACGTCACCCGAGACACCGATACATGACAGGTGCACGATGCCTGCACCCGCGCGGTACGTCGCGGCACATGCGAGACGCGCCGCGCCCAACATGCCCCGACTACCTGCGATTGCACGTACACCGGTGTTCCATTTGTGTGCCGCCACACCACGGCGCGGAATCCACTCCGCCACATCGTCGTTGTCGACGACAGCGAGAAGGCGCGCATCGATATCGGTTGCACGTTGGATCGCAAGACCGATGTCAACGACGGACACCTCGCCGGCGAGACTGCGGCCCGGTTCGAATACCAGACCCGGCTTCAACGCACCGAACGTGACGGTCGCGGTTGCGCGGGGCGGGACACCGTGTGTCGCGCCAGTCAGCGCGTCAACCCCACTCGGAATGTCGACGGCCAGAATCGGTGCACGAGTGGATGGAGCGGTGTACTCACCCCTGAAACCGGTTCCATAGGCGGCATCGATCACCAGGTCGCAATCGGTCAGCAGCATCGGCGCGCGTTCTGCATCGAAGACGACCACGCGCGCACCTCGTTCCTCAAGGCGTCGTGCGGCGACACGACCGTCGGCACCGTTGTTGCCCTTACCCGCCACGACAACGACCCGACGTCCGTAGGTTCCGCCCATGAGGAGTCGCGCAGCATGGGCTACCGCATGGCCGGCACGTTCGACGAGCACGTCGAAGGAGGTGCCGCTGTTGGCATCGACGTGGCGCATCTGCTCGGGCGTGAGGACCGGCTGCACGCAGACAGCGTACGGGTCAGAGCGCTGCGACGACCGCGATCGCCACCAATTCGGTGTGACTGAGCGACAGATGCCAGCCACTCACCCCGCGGTCTTCGGCAAGTGCAGCGGCGCGCCCGGACACGACGAGTTCCGGGGCTCCCGATTGGGCCCTGCGAACCGAAACGTCGTGGAAGTCGAAAGCGCCGAGGCCGACGCCGAGCGCCTTCATCGTTGCCTCGCGCACGGCAAAGCGAGCGGCAAGGGTCGCCGCATCGTTGCCACGTTCGGCGGCGAGTGTGATTTCTTCGCCGGTGAACAAACGTTCGCGCATCGACGGTGTTCGTTCGAGGGCCGATCTGAAACGCGCAACGTCGACCGCATCGACACCGAGACCTTTCACGAGATCGTCACCGCGTGCGCCAGAGTTCGGCCGCTTCGGAGATCGGCGCGATGAGAGCGTCGGCCACCCCCAGGCGCGCGAGAAGATCGTCGCGGAACTCGCTCTCTGTTTCCTTGACCCAGTCGACGAGTCGGTTGTAACGGTCGTCGTAACCTTTCAGAACGGTCTTCATCGTCGCCGCGTCGAGCATCGGACGGAACGTGACGTGCAGCAACGTGATCCCCGTCGTCTCGCCCGACTTCACCTCGGGCACGAGAATCACGGTACGCCCGTCGGCGCGACCGCGGGTCACGAACACCTCTTGATCGCGTGCAACACGGTGCTTGGTTCCGACCAGCGTCGCGGTTCCATCGACGCGCGACTTCAGGTCCTTCGACAAGCCCCCACGGTCGATGATGGTGATCGTCGCATCGTCCGACGTGCCACCTTCGACGCGGTAGCGGGTGAACCCGTTCACCGTCGACACCGCCAAATCGAGGTCGGCGAGGATCTTCAGGGTGCGGTACGTGAGGCGATCGCGCGACGCACCGGCGGTCACGACGGCCTGCACCAGCGCACGATCCATCAGACCCTCGTCGCTGCGTGAGATACCTACGGTGACCGTTTTGGCCTGGTGGCGAATCGCATCGATGGGGCGTGTGAGTTCGTCGATGGCGCGGGTCAATGCTTCTGTCAGGTCGTCGAGAAGCACCGCCGGCGTGACGACCTTGCCCGTTTGGCGCTGGTACGAATCGAGCGGATTCCGGGACGAAAGATCGGCGAGCACCGAGCTCAATCTCACCGCAGTCGAGGCCTCGAGCGTGCCGTCGTACTGACCCGTCAGGAGTGCGTCGCGGAACCGTGCCGTCGCCGGAGCAACTGCCTGGCTGACGGTCGACACCAACGTCGCCGCATCGGCATGCGTGGCGACGACATCGCGGATGGTTTCGCGCACCTCGCGAAGTGGTCGCGCGGTTGCATCGATTGCGAGTGCCGCCTCGTATCCGAAGAGGTGGCCGACCATTGCCGAGAGAATGAAGGCGACCGACTGGTCGACTTCGGGAACTGTCAACACCGCGCTGGCAGCATCGAAGCGCTGTTCACCCTCGGTGGCAACGACGATGGGTGTCGCTTTGTGGGCACGGTAGATGGCAATTTCCTTGGCGACGTCGGATGCCGTACCACCTTCGAGACCCGCCGCACACACGAGGATCAACGGTTCGCACGACAGGTCGATGTGCTTCTTGTCTTCGGTGATGTCGCACGAGATCGACTTGTAACAAAGTTCGGACAGTTTGATTCGTACTTCGTGCGCGGCAACCGCGTTGCCGCCATTGCCGACGACTGCCCAATAACGCTTGCCGGGAGCATGTCGACGCGCAGCGTCGGCGATTGCCGGCCGTTGACCGATGACCGCTCGCATCGCATCGGGCACCCGCCGCATTGACCCGAGCACGCGACTGCGCAGTTGCGCCGAGCCAAGGTTCGCCGCATCGCTGATGGCGCACGACAGCAACGCTCCGGCCGCGACCTGTGCGTAAAACGCCTTTGTGCTTGCCACGCTCATTTCGATGTCGCGGCCGTCCGACGTGTAGAGAACTCCGTCGGAGCGCAGGACGAGGTCGCTGTTGCGACGGTTCACGATTGCCACGACGCGAGCTCCACGTCCACGGGCCAGGTCGACCGTGCGGTTCGTGTCGGTGGTCGTTCCGCTTTGGCTGACGGCGACGACGAGCGTGTCGCTCATGTCGGGGCTGAGGCCGAATCCCGAGAACTCGGTTGCCGTCAGCGCGTCGACGTCTATCGCATCACCGGTGAGTGCGACGAGGAGCGACACCATACTGCTGCCAGCGACGGCCGCCGTACCCTGACCGATGATGCGGATTCGCCTGATCTTGCCTTCGGCGATTTCGCGTCGCAGGAACTCGGGGAACACCTCTTCGTCGAGGTCGGCGACGAAGAGTCCGTCATGTTCGTGGATGCGGCCACGAATCGTCTTGCGGAAGCTCTCGGGCGCCTCGAGGATTTCTTTCAACAGGAAGTGTGGAGCCTCGCCGCGGTCGATGTCACGCGTCGTCACTCCGGCCGAGGTGACCTCATCGTCGGTGACGGGCGCGGGCGAACCGTCGTAGAGGAACCGGGTCATACCCGCGAGTCGACCCGCCGTGGCCGACCGCAGTTCGATGATTTCGCCGCGTTCGCCATCCATGCGCACGAGCGCCGCAGTCTCTTCGACCGTGCCGTACGGTTCGCTCGCCACGATGAACGCCTCTTCTGCGAGACCGATGCACATTCCCTGACCACTGCCTTTGAGTGCGAGCATCACTCGATCGGGTTCCGTCACCGACACGCTGGCAATCGCGACCGAGCCCTCGAATTGCGTGACCGTCGCGACGAACGCGTCTTTTAGGTCGACACCATCGCTCAATTGGCGCGCCACGAGACTGGGGATGACCTTCGCGTCTGTGGTGATGGGTTCCGCCACACTGAGCCCGTGTTCGACCTTCAAGTCGGCGTAGTTGTCGACGTCACCGTTCAACACAGCAAGTACGAGTGGTGATGGACGGTTGGTTTCCTCGCCCGTGACGGGATGTGCGTTCGGCTCGGAGATGATGCCGACGCTCGCCCAGCGGGTGTGGCCGATCAACGTCACGCGAGCACCCGGTTGCGCGAGAACATGGCGCAGAACATCGTCATCGAGAACCTGGCGACGGATGGCCCGTGTGTTGTCGCCCAACTCCCCGATTTCGGCTGCAGCCTTGTAGACGAACGTCCAGACATCGTCGGTGACCCGCAACGAACGCGAAACGAAGAGCGGGTCGTCGCACCGATCGGCCCAGGTGATACCGGTGGGCAGCCGTTCGGCGGTGAGCCCATGACCCCACACCACGACTCCGATGCCCGCCGAGTCACGGCCGCGCACTTCCATTCGGTCGATTGCCGAAAGCGCTTGTTGGATGGCGAGATAGCCGTCGAGCGCTCCTGGTGTCGCCTGCAGACCCGCAAGGGCTTCGACCTCGCGTGCGGTGCGCAGACGGTCGTTGCGCAACGACCACAGGACATCCTTCACGGCGGCGATTGCCTCGGCCGATGCCTCGATTGCATGCGCGTCGTCGGCTGCCTCGAGATCGGCCTCGACGACGGCGAGTACCGGCAGCATCGCCGCGACGGCTGCGTTGACTCCCGACACGAGTTCGCGGTTGCCGACGAGTGCCCGAACTCCGGGCTCTCCTTTCAACAAACCGTCGGCGATGGACAGTGTGCGTGCGGCCTCGGCGACCCGCGTCGGATCACGAAGTTCGAGGAGGCGGCGACCCTCGTCGAGTGCGGCAAGTACCTCGTCACGGCCGGGCGCGGGGCGGCTGGCCTTGCGGCTGAGCACACAGATGATGCCGCACATGGGCTGGAGTTTACCCCTGCGCCCCGCGTACGGCGTCGGCAATGCGCTCGGCGAGACGCCGCGCGGTTGCGTCGTCCCGCGCTTCGACCATCACGCGCACGAGCGGCTCGGTTCCGCTGGGCCGCACGAGAACGCGACCTCCATCGGCGAGCTCCGCCTCGACTTCACTCACAACCTCGGCACATGATTTCACTGCGGCTTTTGCATCACCCGCCACATTCACGTTGACCAACACCTGCGGATACGACGTCATCGCCGCTGCAGCAAGTTGCTCGAACGTTTCACCGTGACGGCCAAGCATGTCGACGAGTTCCACCGCAGCGAGCAGACCGTCACCCGTGGTGGCACGCGAGCGATGAATGATGTGTCCGCTCTGTTCGCCACCGAGCATTGCACCGCTTCGTTCGAGTTCGACGAGAACCGACCTGTCGCCAACTGCGGTGGTGTGCACGGTGATGCCCGCATCGGACATGGCGCGATGGAAACCGATGTTGCTCATCACCGTCACGACGACGGCATCGTTCACGAGTTCTCCACGCGACTTCAGATCAAGCGCAGCGAGCGCAATGAGATGGTCTCCGTCGACGACCACACCACTATTCGTTGCGGCGATCAATCGGTCGCCATCGCCATCGAATGCGACGGCGATGTCGCACGCATTGGCGCGCGCCAGCTCCGCGACGTGTTCAGGGTGGGCCGCACCACACGACACATTGATGTTCGTTCCGTCGGGCGAGGCATTGAACACCACCGTGTCGAGGCCGAGCCGGGCGAATACCAGTGGTGCAACCGAACTCATCGCCCCGTTTGCACAATCGAGGACGACGCGCGCGCCCGCCCGAACGGACGTGGCCGCCGAACACACGTGGTCGAGGTACGCGTCGAGACCAACCGCCGCATCGCTGTGGGTTGGCTCGACGAACGCCTCGTCGGCTGCGACGAACGCCTCGTACAGCGTCTGGATCGCACGCTCCTCGTCGTCGTTCAGCTTCGTGCCGCCGTCACGGAAGAACTTGAGACCGTTGTCGGTGTACGGGTTGTGCGAGGCGGTGACTACCGCAGCGGCACATCCATGGTGCTGGGCCAGAAATGCGACCGCGGGCGTCGGCGCCATACCGATGAAGTCGACGTCGACGCCTTCGACGCGGAATCCCTCGGCCACAGCGCGGGCGAGTTGAGGGCTTGATTCGCGAGGGTCGTAGCCGACAACCACCCGTGAACAGCGCAACGCCCGCGCGGCTGCGCGGGCGAAGAACTGGACGGCGCTCGGCGTGATCTCGCGGTGTGCAACACCGCGGACACCGTCGGTGCCGAATCGCAACAAGTTGACTCAGCGCTTGGTGAACTGCGGCGCCTTACGGGCCTTCTTCAGGCCGTACTTCTTGCTTTCCTTGCGACGTGCGTCGCGGGTGAGCAGACCGGCCTTCTTCAGCGCGGGGCGCAGTTCGCCGTCGAGTTCGACGAGCGAGCGCGCAATGGCCATACGCAGCGCACCGGCCTGACCGTTGACGCCACCACCGTGGATGGTTGCATCAACGTCGTACACGGTTTCGGTGCTGGTGACCCGCAATGCCTCGGCGACGACCATGCGTTGCGTGGCCATCGGGAAATAATCCTCGAAGGTGCGACCATTGACGGTGACGACACCGGTACCCGAACGCAGTCGCGCGCGCGCGACCGATTCCTTGCGACGTCCGGTGGTCTGTGTGAGCGGCTGCGTTGCCAACGTGATTCCTCGTACTTCCGTGTTCGATTTTCCCGGCCGCGTCAGCGGGCCGCGGCCTTCTTCAGCACGACGGGTGCCGGCTGCTGTGCGGTGTGCGGATGGTCGGGACCTGCGTACACCTTCAACTTCGTGATCATCTGACGACCGAGCGGGCCCTTCGGCAACATGCCGGCGATCGACATGCGCAACGCTTCGGCAGGCTTGCGGTCGAGCAGTTGCTGGTACGACTCGCTCTTCATGCCGCCCGGGTAACCCGAGTAGCGATACACCATCTCGCGGTCGGCCTTGCCGGAGGTGAGAACCACCTTGTCGGCATTCACGATGACGACGTGATCGCCCGTGTCGAGGTGCGGAGCAAAAATCGGCTTGTGCTTGCCGCGCAGCAAACGAGCGGCCTCGGTGCAAAGACGGCCGAGCACCATGCCCTCGGCGTCGATGACGTGCCAAGCGCGCGTGATTTCGGAAGCTTTCGGAGAATAGGTACCCATGGGATCTCTTTCGGCCCTGCGCCTACTGCGACAAGGGGCTCTGAAAGGATAGGGGTCGAGCGGGAAAATCGGCACGGCCGGGGTCCGCTCAAACCCCGCGGCCGGGGCCCGACCCGGACGGTCGGGCTCAGGCGGGGTAGCCGACTTCCATGAGGCACAGCCCGTGGGGTGGGGCGATCTGACCCGCCATCGCGCGGCTGGAGGCGCGCAGGATCCCGGTCATTTCGCCCGCACGGCGTCGGTGCATCCCGACCTCGACGAGAGTTCCGACGATCGACCGCACCATCTGCTGGCAGAAGGCATTGGCGCGGATCTCGAAGTGCAGCACTCCCCCACCCGCGTCGCTCCAGCGTGCGCTGATGACTCGGCGCACCATGGACGGCTCGGGCGCGTTCTTGCTCGGCCCCGACTGCTTCGGCCGACGACAGAAAGCTGAAAAATCGTGTTCGCCGATGAACGCATCGGCGGCGAGTTGCATCGCGCGCAGGTCGAGGGGTGTCGTCACGTGCCACGACGTGGCCGACTCGAACGGATTGCCGGTGGGGGTGTTCAAAACGCGGTATCGGTAGTGACGCCACAAAGCGGAGAACCGTGCGTCGAAATCATCGGCCACCCACCGTGCATCGCGGATGACGATGTGTGGTTCGAGCATCGAGTTGAGGCTCTTTGCGATCTTTTCGAGGTCGTGGTCGGCCGCCAACGCGAAACTCACGACCTGTCCCCAACCATGCACACCGGCATCGGTGCGACCCGCGCCGGTGAGAACGACGTCGTGGCTGGTGATGCGACGCAACGCATCGGTCAACGTGCCGGCAACTGTGGGAACGCCTGCACTGATTGCGAACCCGTGGTAGGGCTCGCCGTGATAGGCGACAACGAGACGGGCCCGCCTCACGGCGGGCCCTTGCGTCTCTGCGTTCATGATGACTGGCGCAACGCGCCTTCGGCTCTAGACCAGTTCGATGCGCGCCATCGGTGCGTTGTCACCGTGACGCTCACCCAGCTTGAGGATGCGCGTGTAGCCACCGTTGCGCGCCGCATAACGCGGGGCAACTTCGTTCACCAACTTGTTCGTCATCTCCTTGTCACCGAGGTAGCCCTGGATCTGACGGATGCGGTGGATACGCAGTGGCGACTCTTCGCCGGCCTTCTTCGCCTTCGTGATGAGCTTTTCA
Organism: Actinomycetota bacterium; assembly: GCA_041164425.1. Lineage (GTDB taxonomy): Bacteria > Actinomycetota > Acidimicrobiia > Acidimicrobiales > Ilumatobacteraceae > F1-20-MAGs119. Next base: position 17,257 of record JBEAPO010000108.1, on the reverse strand, counting down.
GCGATGGGGCGCAGTGCCTTGGCCTTGGCCTCGGTCGTGACGATTCCCTCGGCGGCGAACAACGATGCGGCGAGGTTCGCCATCAGCAGACGCTGGTGGGCGGCGCTGCCACCGAATCGCTTCGACTTCTTGGGTGTTGCGGGCATGACGAATCCTTGTCTACGTCTACGGAGTGTGTGTTACGGACGAAGCGACAGGCCGCGCTCGTCGAGCTTGGCGATGACTTCGTCGAGGCTCTTCTGGCCGAAGTTGGTGATGTTGAGCAGGTCGTCGTAGCTCTTCATCAGCAACTCACCGATCGTGTTGACCTGCGCGCGCTTCAGACAGTTGCGCGGGCGCTCGGAGAGGTCAAGGTCTTCGATCGGCAGGTCGAGGTCGGGGGAGCCGATGTTGGCGCCGATGACTTCGCCCAGCTCGAGGCCCTGCGGCTCATCGGAGAGGCTGGCGACAAGATCGACGAGAGCACGCAACGTTGCACCCGCAGAGGACAGCGCCTCGCGCGGCTCGATGCTGCCATCGGTCTCGATGTCGAGAACGAGACGCTCATAGTTGGTCGACTGCTCGACTCGCGTCGGCTCGATGTCGAACATCACGCGGCGAACCGGTGAGAAGATCGCGTCGATCGGAATAACACCGATGACACGATTCTCGGAGTCGCGGTCACTCGACATGTAGCCACGGCCGCGCTCGACGGTGAGATCGATGGAGAGGTGGCCCTTGGCGTTGAGCGACGCGATCTTGACCTGCGGGTTCAGGATCTCGACACCGGCGGGCAGCGCGATGTCTGCTGCCGTGATGTCGGCGGGACCCTTCACGTCGAGACGAAGAACGACGGGCTCGTCACTCTCTGAGACGATGACGATGTCCTTCAGGTTGAGGATGATCTCGGTGACGTCCTCGGCGATGCCTTCGATCGTGTCGAACTCGTGGAGGGCGGCGTCGAAACGCACCGTCGTGATGGCCGAGCCTGGGATCGACGACAGAAGTGTGCGACGCAACGAGTTGCCGATCGTATGGCCGAAGCCGGGCTCGAGCGGACCGACCGCGAAACGCTGACGGTTGTTCTCGGGTTCGCCGATCGCTTCGACCGTGGGGCGCTGGATGACGAGCATGCTGCTCTCCTTCGGATTCCTGGGGGATTACTTCGAGTACAACTCGACGATGAGTTGTTCGCGGACGGGGATGTCGATGTGTTCACGCTGCGGCAGGTCGCGCACGGTGACCTCTTTGCCGCCATCGCCGGTCTCAAGCCAACCCACGACGGAGCGGTCGAGCACGTCGATGTTGTGCTGAATCACGATCATGTTGCGTGCCTTCGGGCTGAGGCTGATCTTCATGCCCTTCTTCACGGTGAACGACGGAATGTTGACGCGCTTGCCGTTGACCAGGACGAGTCCGTGGCTCACGAACTGACGGGCCTGTGGACGAGTGCTGGCCCAGCCCGCACGGTAGACGACGTTGTCGAGACGCTGTTCGAGAAGTCGCAGTAGGTTCTCACCCGTCGGGCCGGCGAGACGGTTGGCCTCGTCGTAGGTCTTGCGGAACTGACGCTCGAGGACACCGTAGATGTACTTCGCCTTCTGCTTTTCCTGCAGCTGGGCGAGGTATTCGCTGCCGGCGTTGCGACGACGCGTGCGGCCGTGGTGACCCGGGGGGAACGGACGACGGTCAAGCGCCTTCGTGCCCTTTTCGTTCTCGTAGATGTTGACATTGAGGCGGCGCGAGATGCGCACCTTGGGTCCGGTGTAACGAGCCATGGCTCAGGCCCTCCGACGCTTGGGCTGGCGGCAACCGTTGTGCGGCACCGGGGTGACGTCCTTGATACCCGACACTTCGATGCCGGTGTTCTGGATCGAGCGCAGCGCGGTGTCGCGACCCGACCCCGGACCTTTGACGTGCACTTCGGCGCGACGCAGGCCGTGCTCCATCGCGGCGCGCGCGGCCTTTTCGGCTGCGAGCTGCGCGGCGAACGGGGTCGACTTGCGTGAACCTTTGAAACCGACACCGCCCGACGACGCCCACGAGATGACGTTGCCCTCTAGGTCGGTGATCGAGACGATCGTGTTGTTGAACGAACTCTTGATGTGCACGACGCCGACGGAGACGTGCTTGCGCTCGCGCTTGCGCGGACGGCGCCCACCTGCTGCTGGCTTTGCCATTACTTCCTCACTGCCTTCTTCTTGTTGGCGACGGTCTTCTTCGGTCCCTTCCGGGTACGGGCATTGGTGTGCGTGCGTTGACCGCGGACCGGCAGGCCCTTGCGATGGCGAACACCTTGATAGGACCCGATCTCGATCTTGCGCTTGATGTCCTGCTGCACGTCGCGGCGCAGGTCACCTTCGACGGTGAGGTTCGCATCGACGTATGCACGGATTCGATTCGTCTCTTCCTCGGTGAGGTTGCGCACGCGCTGGTTGTGGTCGATGCCGAGTTCCTGGCACATCTTCAGTGCGGTGGAACGACCGACGCCATAGATATAGGTGAGCGCGACTTCGAGGCGCTTTTCGCGCGGAATGTCGACACCGGAAATACGAGCCATTGATGTTTCCTTTTTCTAACCCGGTCAGCCTTGACGCTGCTTGTGTCGGGGGTTCTCGCAAATGACCATCACGTTGCCGTGGCGACGGATGATCTTGCACTTCTCACAGATTTTTTTCACGCTGGGGCGGACCTTCATGGTCTTCTCACTTCAACTTCACTTGAATCGGTAGGTGATACGACCACGGGTGAGGTCGTAGGGGGTGAGCTCGACTTGGACCTTGTCGCCGGGAAGGATGCGGATGTAGTGCATGCGCATCTTGCCGCTGATGTGCGCGAGCACCTGATGACCGTTCTCCAACTCGACGCGGAACATCGCGTTCGGAAGGGATTCGGTGATGGTGCCCTCGAGCACGATCGCATCTTCCTTTGGTTTGGCCAGGAGAGACTCCTTCTCTTTCTTGCAGTTTTTTTCTTGCGTGTTTTTCGAACCGAACGGCTCTGTCGGGGGACAAAATGACGGTGGTACCCGTCGACAGGGCGTAGGGCAGGCTATCGGTGGCGGGACCCAACCCCACAGGGGGGCCGGGCCCCTGACGGGTGGGCCCTAGCGGGAGTCGATAACCGTGGTGATCCTCTCGAAGACCTGGTCGGGGCTCCCCACACCGTCGACCGGAAAGAGCCGCCCGCTCGCACCATAGAACTCGATCAATGGCGCGGTTTGGGTCTCGTAGAGGTCGAGGCGACGGTTGATGGACTCGGGTGTGTCGTCATCGCGCTGCACGACGTCACCGCCACAGGTATCGCAGGTCCATGGCGAGCGAACGACCGGCCCTGCTTGGTAATTGGCCCCGCAGTCGCGGCAGACCCGGCGGGCCGAGAGGCGTTCGAGGACCATTTCACGTGGCACGACGAGATCGATAACCGCAGCGAGTGGGCTGACATTTGCGATGTCATCGAGGGCCTCGGCCTGGGCCACCGTACGCGGAAAACCATCGAGGAGGAATCCCCTGCGTCGTGCATCGGCCTTTCCCAGACGTTCGCGCACGAGTTCGACGATGAGTTCGTCGCCAACGAGGCCGCCCGAGCCGATGACTTCGGCAACGCTGCGTCCAAGCGGAGAGTTTTCGCGCACGGCCGCACGCAGCATGTCGCCCGTCGAGATGTGGGGCACGACGTAGTGCCGCGACAAACGAACGCACTGTGTTCCCTTGCCCGAGCCCTGTCGGCCCAGCAAGACGATGCGCGTACCTTTGGTCATGAGAGGTTGCTCGGCATGGGAAACCGTCGCGATTTTCGAAGTACGGCCAGCCGCTACTTCAGGAAACCCTCGTAGTTGCGGAGCATCAACTGGCTGTCGATCTGACGCATCAATTCGAGTGCGACGCCGACCGCGATGAGCACCGTCGTACCGGCAAAGGGGAACGACTGAACGTCGCCGATCCAAAGAATGATGTACGGCAGGATCGCGATGAATGCGACGAACAACGCTCCGGGCAACGTGATGCGGTTCACTGTCTTCGCAAAGAACTTTTCGGTCTGAGTTCCTGGACGGATACCGGGGATGAATCCGCCCTGCTTACGCAACTGGTCGGCCTGCCGAACGGGATCAAACGCGATTGAGTTGTAGAAGTAGGCGAACGCCACGATCAGCAGGAAGAACACCGAGATGTACAGCATGTTCTGGCTGTTGATGAGGTAGTCGTTGACGAAACCGGCAATCGACCCGCGCCACCCTTCAGCGCTACCCAACATGTTCGACGCGAGAACGGGCAGGAGAAGAATCGACGAGGCGAAGATGATCGGCACCACTCCGGCCTGGTTGACCTTCAGCGGGATGTACGTGCTCTGGCCGCCGTACATACGCCGTCCAACGACACGCTTGGCGAACTGCACCGGGATGCGGCGTTGGCCCAGCTCGACACGCACGACCGCGTAGAGAATGGCGATCGACACCGCGACGAGAACGGCGAATACGACGAACTTCTTGCTCTGCAGAATTGAGTAATAGCTGTAGGGCAGACCGCTGACGACCGACGCGAAGATCATCATCGACATACCGTTCCCGATGCCGCGCTGGCTGATGAGTTCACCGATCCACATGAGGAAAGCGGTTCCCGCGACGAGCGTGGGAATGACGAGAAGTGCCCGCGGCATGAACGGGTCGAGTAGCACCACGTCTGGTGCCTGTGCCGCCGCGCCGAAGAACGCCGAGCCGCGTCCCTGACCGAAGATGAAGGTGAGACCCGCACCCTGCAATACGGCGATACCGATTGCCACGTAGCGCGTCCACTGCGTGATCTTGCGCTGGCCGACCGCGCCTTCTTGTTGCCACTCCTCGAGTTTCGGAATCACCACCGTGAGCACCTGCATGATGATGCTCGCCGTGATGTACGGCATGATGCCGAGCGCGAAGATCGAGAACGATCCGAAGGCACCGCCGGAAAAGAGGTTGAGGAAACCGAGGGCACCCTGTGACTTCGCCGCCTCGTTCAGCTGACGAACCGCTGCACCATCGACGCCGGGCACGCGCAGTGCGACGCCGAACCGATAGATGACGACCATGAGGATCGTGAAGAGGATCTTGTTGCGAAGGTCGGCGACCTTGAACAGGTTCTTCATGTTCGACAGCACTGCAGTGCTCCTTCTCGCCGGCGCGATTAACGATTGGTGAACTGGTTGCCCTTGGCGGGCGGACGCACACCACGGAAGGTGGGCGGAAGGATGGTGACGGTGCCACCGGCCGCAGTGATGGCGGCTTCGGCCGACTTCGAGACCGCATGTGCGCTGACTTTCACCGCACGGGTGATCTGGCCGCGGGCGAGGACCTTGATCGGCTTGCCCTTGCGAGCGACGCCACGGGCGATGAGTACCTCGGGGGTCACTTCGGACTCGGACAATTCGTTGATCGAGTCGAGGTTGACCGCGCAGTACTCGACGCGGAACGGGTTGTTGAAGCCCTTCAACTTCGGGACGCGCTGCTTGAGTGGCATTTGGCCACCTTCGAAACCGCGCGCCACGGTGTTGCGGGCGTACTGGCCCTTGGTACCACGACCTGCGGTCTTGCCGCCCTTGCCGCCGATTCCGCGGCCGACGCGCTTGCGACGCTTGGTTGAACCGGGTGCTGGTGCGAGTTCATCGACGCGCATGTCAGCTCTCCTTCACTTCGATGAGATGCGGAACGCGTGCGATCATGCCCCGAATTTCAGGACGGTCGGGCAGCGTGTTGGTGTCGCCGATCTTGCTCAGGCCGAGAGCGCGCAGCGTGCCACGCGACTTCGGCTTGTTGCCGATCTTCGAACGGATCAGTGTGACGGTGATGGTCTTGTCGGCCATGGTCAGTGAGCTCCCCCGGACTTCTTGCGCTCGTTGTAGGCGCGCAACATTCCCTTCGGAACGAACTCTTCGGCGGCAAGGCCACGACGGGCGGCAACGACGTCGGGACGCTGCAGCGATTGCAGACCCTGGATGGTTGCACGCGCGACGTTGATCGCGTTCGAAGAGCCGAGTGACTTGGCGAGCACGTCGTGGATGCCCGCTTCTTCGAGGATGATACGTGCCGCACCACCGGCGATGACGCCGGTACCGGGTGTGGCGGGCTTCAAGAGGACGCGACCTGCACCGACAACACCGACGACGGGATGCGTGATGGTGGAACCAGCGAGGGCAACCTCGAAGAGGTTCTTCTTCGCCTCTTCGGTTCCCTTCTGGATGGCCAGCGGAACTTCCTTTGCCTTGCCGTAGCCGAGGCCGACCTTGCCGTTGCCGTCACCGACAACGACGAGCGCAGTGAAGGAGAACCGACGTCCACCCTTCACAACCTTGGCGACGCGGTTGATGGTGATGACGCGTGACTCGCGCAGACCACCAGGCTCGCCCGCGAGGGGTGCGTTTACTGTGACGTTGCTCATCAGAACTCCAGACCTGCTTCACGGGCAGCTTCAGCTACCGCTGCGACGCGACCGTGGTAGGCGTAGCCGCCACGGTCATAGACGACCTTGCTCACGCCGGCGGCCTTTGCACGCTGCGCGGCGACCTGCCCGACCTTCGTAGCGGCGGCGACGGTCGAACCGCTACCCGACCCGCGCACCTCGGCCTCGGTGGTCGAAGCGGACGCAATGGTGCGACCCGCGTCGTCGTCGATGACCTGAACGGTGATGTGCTTGTTGCTGCGGTGCACCGCGAGACGCGGACGCTCGGCCGTACCACGAACCTTCTTGCGAACGCGGCGGTGGCGGCGCAGACGCGATTCGTGGCGCTGTTGTGCGATTGATGCCATGGTTCGCTCTCCTTACTTCTTTCCTGCTTTGCCGGCCTTGCGGATGATGCGCTCGTCGAGGTAGCGAACGCCCTTGCCCTTGTAGGGCTCGGGCTTGCGGATCGAGCGGATGTTCGCGGCGACCTGGCCAACGGTTTCTTTGTCTATGCCCTTCACGATGATGCGCGTGGGCTGGGGCACTTCGAAGGTGACACCTTCGGGTGCATCGACCATGACGGGGTGCGAGAAGCCGAGCGAGAGGCGCAGCTTGTTCGGGCCCTGGGCCTCGGCGCGGTAACCGACGCCGACGATGTCGAGTTCCTTGGCGAAGCCGCCCGTCACACCCTGCACCATGTTGGCGACGAGTGTGCGGGTGAGGCCGTGCAACGAGCGGCTTTCGCGCTCGTCGTTCGGACGCTCGACGAGAAGATTTGCCTCATCCTTGCGCACGCTGATTTCGCCCGGGATCGCTCGCGAGAGCGTGCCCTTCGGACCTTTCACCGTGATGGCGCCGTTGGCGATGGTGACGTCGACTCCGGACGGCACTGCGATTGGGGATTTTCCGATGCGGGACATGTGTCGTTTCCTCCGGTCACCACACGAAACAGAGGACTTCACCACCGACCTTGCGCTTGCGCGCTTCACGGTCGGTCATGAGCCCCTGGCTGGTGGACAAAACTGCGACGCCGAGGCCACCCTGAACACGGGGCACCGACGTTGCATTGCGGTACACGCGCAGACCCGGCGTCGACACGCGGGTGAGACCCGAGATCGTGCGGTGACGGTCGGCGGAGTACTTCAGCTTGATGGTGAGCACGTCACCCGGCCCCTTCGTAGAGGGGGCAACCGAAAAGTCCTCGATGTAGCCCTCGGCCTTGAGAACGGTGGCGAGTGCACGCTTTTGCTTGGACGACGGCATCTTCACGTCATCATGCATCGCCGTGTTGGCGTTGCGGATGCGTGTGAGCATGTCGGCGATGGGGTCAGTCATCATGTTGCTACCTCACCAACTCGCCTTCGTCACGCCCGGAACTTCGCCTTGATGCACCAGCTCGCGCAGGCACAGACGGCAGAGGCCGAACTTGCGGAACACCGCACGTGCACGGCCGCAACGCTTGCAGCGGGTGTACGCACGAACCTTGTACTTGGGCTTGGCGTTCGCCTTGTTGATCAAAGATTTCTTTGCCATTTTTCTGTGCCCTCTTACTTCTTGCCCTTGCCGCCGGCGGCACCAGGGCCACGACGACGGACGACCTTCTTCGGCTTGGCTCCTGCGTCCTTGCCTCGTTTGAACGGAAATCCGAACGCATCGAGAAGGGCCTTGCCGTCTTCATCGGTGGTTGCGGTGGTGACGATGGTGATGTCCATGCCCTGCGGCGAATCAACCTTGTCGTACTCGATCTCGGGGAACATCGTCTGCTCGGAGAGACCGAAGGTGTAGTTGCCACGTCCGTCCCACGACCACGCGGGCAGACCGCGGAAGTCACGGATACGCGGGATGGCAACCGCGACCAGGCGGTCGAAGAATTCCCACATGCGGTCGCCACGGAGGGTGACCTTGCAACCGATGGCCTGGTTTTCGCGAAGTTTGAACGACGCGATCGAGATCTTCGACTTCGTCACGATCGGCTTCTGGCCGGTGATTGCCGTGAGGTCGGCAACCGCGCTCTCGAGCAGCGAAGGCTGCTGAGTGGCCTTGCCGACGCCCATGTTCACGACGATCTTTTCGATCTTCGGAATCTGCATGACGTTTTGCACGCCGAGTTGTGCGCGGAGTGATTCACGGATTTCGGTCTCGTACTTTGTCTTGAGACGCGGTACTGCAGTGGTCGTGGACATCAGATCTCCTCGCCGGTGGTCTTGGCAATGCGCACCTTGGTGCCGTCGGCCTTCACCTTGTATCCGACGCGCGTCGGCTTGCCCTTGTGGACGAGCATGACGTTTGAGGCATCGACGGGAACTTCCTTGTCGATGATTCCGCCCTGCTGGTTGGCCTGGCGCGGCTTGGTGTGGCGCTTGGCGACGTTGAGGCCTCCGATGAGAACCTTGTTCTCTTTTGGAAGGACGGCCTGGATTTCTCCCTGCTCGCCCTTGTTCTTGCCCGCGATCACCACGACGGTGTCGCCTTTACGCAGTTTCATCTAGAGCACCTCCGGCGCGAGCGAGATGATTCGCATGAACTTCTTGTCACGCAGTTCGCGGCCGACCGGTCCGAAGATACGGGTGCCGCGCGGCGTGAGATCTTCCTTGATGAGAACGGCTGCATTTTCGTCGAAGCGGATGTAGCTGCCGTCGGGACGACGCTTTTCCTTCTTGGTGCGAACGACGACGCAACGCACGACTTCGCCCTTCTTCACACCGGCGCCGGGGATGGCGTCCTTCACCGTTGCGATGAAGACGTCGCCGATCGAGGCATAGCGACGACGGGTGCCGCCGAGAACCTTGATGACGAGAACTTCTCGCGCACCACTGTTGTCGGCCACACGGAGGCGGGATTCCTGCTGAATCATTTCGCACGCTCCACGACTTCGACGACGCGCCAGCGCTTGTTCTTCGACAGCGGTCGGGTTTCCATGACGCGCACGCGGTCGCCGACCTGAACGTCATTGGCCTCGTCGTGCGCGTAGAGCTTCTTCGTGCGGAGCACGAACTTCGCATACTTCGGGTGACGCACGCGCTCGACGACGGCGATGACGGCGGTCTTGTCCATCTTGTTGGACACGACCACACCTTCGCGCACCTTGCGGGCGTTGCGCTCTTCGGTGGTTGCTTCGGACATTGTGATCACTTACTCCCCTGCTCCGGCCGCGGCGATTTCGCGCGCGCGGATGAGCGTGTTGAGACGCGCGATACGACGGCGCGCCTTGCGCAGTTCGCTCGTCTTGTCGAGTTGGCCGGTGGCGTGACGGAAGCGGAGGTTCAACGCCTCTTGCTTGGTCGCGCGCAGTTCGGCAACGAGACCTGCGAGGTCGAGGTCGCGCAACTGGTCGGTGTTCTTCGCCATGGTCAGATCGCCTCCTCGCGGGTGATGATGCGGGCCTTGATCGGCAGCTTCTGCACCGCGCGGGAGAGCGCCTCACGGGCGGTCTGCTCGCTCGGGTACGACAGTTCGAACAGCACGCGGCCGGGCTTCACGACGGCAACCCAGAACTCAGGGTTGCCCTTGCCCGAACCCATACGCGTTTCGGCTGGCTTCTTCGTGACGGGCTTGTCGGGGAACACGTTGATCCACACCTTGCCGCCGCGCTTGATGTGGCGGGTCATGGCGATACGAGCTGCTTCGATTTGGCGGGCGGTGAGCCAGCCCGGCTCGAGTGCCTGAATTCCGTATTCACCGAAGGCGAGTTCGGTTGCACCCTTGCTGTGTCCGCCGGTGCGGCCGCGATGGTGTTTGCGGTGTTTGACTTTGCGGGGCATCAACATGATTGATCAGTCCTCCGACCCGCGGAAGTGCGGTGTCTCGTGGGCATCGTGGATACGACGCTCGATGTCCTCTTCCTCTGCGAGAAGGCGCTCGAACTCGGGGTCTGCTTCCTTGATGAGGGGGGCAACGTCGACCTCGGCATCGGCAACCTTCGGGCCGGCACTGGAAACAACCTTGCGGCCGACCTGCGACTGTCCGGAGGTTTCGCCGACGGCCATCGCAGCCTCGCGCGAGATCTTGTCGTCGTTCTGTGCCTTGTAGGGAAGGATGTCGCCCTTGTACAGCCACACCTTCACCCCGATGCGGCCCGACGAGGTGCGTGCCTCGCGGAAGCCGTAGTCGATGTCGGCGCGCAGTGTGTGCAGCGGAACGCGACCTTCGCGGTACCACTCGGTACGGCTCATTTCGGCGCCACCAAGACGGCCCGAGCACTGAATACGGATTCCGAGCGCGCCATTCTTCTGCGCGTTCTGCACTGCACGCTTCATGGCGCGGCGGAATGCGATGCGGTTGACCAACTGGTCGGCCACACCCTGCGCCACGAGTGCGGCATCGAGTTCGGCGGTCTTGATTTCGACGATGTTCAACTGCACCTTCTGGTTGCCGGTGATGCGCGTGAGACCCGCGCGCAGCTCGTCGGCCTTTGCGCCCTTGCGACCGATGACGATTCCAGGTCGTGCGGTGTGGACGTCGATGCGCAGCTTGTCGCGGGTGCGCTCGACTTCGATGCGCGAGACCGCGCCGTCGGATAGCGCGCCCATGAGGTACTCGCGGATCTTCCAGTCTTCCGTCAGGTAGTCCTTGTATTCACGGGTGCTGAACCAACGGCTCTTCCAATCGGTGGTCACACCGAGGCGGAAGCCGTAGGGATTGACTTTCTGGCCCATCAGTTCTCCTCGCCGTTCGTGTCGGCGGTTGGGGTGGTTTCGGCTTCGGTTGCGGCGCCGTCGTTTGCGGCCGGTACGGCTTCGTCCTTCGCGGCGGCTGCACGCTGACGGCTGCGCTCGACGCGTGCGCGACGTGCTGCGGTTGCGGGCGCGACACCTCGCGATGCGCTCCTCGCCTGGAAGACGCTGAGGCGACGCTCGTCCATCACGCCGACAACGACGGTGATGTGACAGGTGCGCTTGTTGACGCGACCTGCACGACCCTTCGCACGGGGACGGAAACGCTTGAGCGTCGGGCCCTCGTCGGCGAAGCATGCCTTGACATAGAGCGTCTCGGCATCGAGTTCGTCGTTTTCGACTGCATTGGCGACTGCCGAGGCGAGAACCTTGCGGATCACGTGCGCGGCCTCGCGCGTCGTGAACTTCAGGATCTCATCGGCGGTCTGTACGTCTTTGTCACGGATGAGATCGAGAACAGGGCGTGCCTTCAGTGCGGACATGCGCACCCAGCGGGCGACTGCCTTGGAGCCGGTCTTTTCACCGGCAACGAAGGAACGTTCGTTGAGCTTGGGACCGGTCATTACTTGCCCTTCACGTTCTTTTCTTGGCCGGAGTGGAACTTGAAGGTGCGAGTCGGCGCGAATTCACCGAGCTTGTGACCGACCATCGACTCCGAGATGTACACGGGGACGTGCTTGCGACCGTCGTGGATGGCGATCGTATGACCAACCATGTCGGGGATCACCGTTGAACGACGTGACCAGGTCTTGATGACCTTGCGATCGGTATCGGCGTTCGCGGCGTCGACCTTCTTCAACAGGTGCTCGTCGACGAACGCGCCCTTCTTCAGGCTGCGTGACATTTCTTACCTCCGACCCTTGCCGCCACGACGGCGACGAACGATGAGTTGCTGCGATGCCTTGTTGGTGTTGCGCGTGCGCTTTTCGGGCTTGCCCCAAGGGGACACGGCCGGACGACCACCCGAGGTCTTGCCTTCGCCACCACCGAGCGGGTGGTCGACGGGGTTCATGGCGACACCGCGGCTCTGCGGACGCACACCCTTCCAACGATTACGACCGGCCTTGCCGATCTTCATGAGTTCGTGCTCGGAGTTGCCGACTTCACCGACCGTGGCGCGGCAGTCGATGAGCACGCGACGCATTTCGCTCGATGGCATGCGCAGCGTCGCGAAGTCGCCGTCTTTTGCGACCAACTGGACTGCCATGCCGGCCGAACGACCGATCTTGCCGCCCTGGCCGGGACGCAGTTCGACGTTGTGCACCGTGGTACCGACGGGAATGAAGCGCAGCGGAAGCGCGTTGCCCGGCTTGATGTCGGCACCCTGGCCCGACTCGACGCGGTCGCCGACCTCGAGTCCCTTCGGCGCGAGGATGTATGCCTTCTCACCGTCGAGGTAATGGAGAAGTGCGATGCGGCAGGTGCGGTTCGGGTCGTACTCAATGGCAACGACCTTGGCAGCGACACCGTCCTTGTTGCGCTTGAAATCGATGACGCGGTATTGACGCTTGTGTCCGCCGCCTCGGTGACGTGCGGTCTTGCGTCCGTATGCGTTGCGACCACCCGTGCGGGGGCGCGGTGCGAGAAGTGTCTTTTCCGGCGTCGACTTCGTGATTTCGGAGAAGTCGGAGACGGTCTGGAAACGACGTCCCGCGCTGGTGGGCTTCCGTTTGCGAATTGCCATGAGTGTGCTCTGTTCTCTCGGTTCTTCTCGGTCAGCTCTCGAACAACGGAATTTCGTTGCCGGCGGCCAACGTGACAAGCGCACGCTTCGTGTCCTTGCGTGTGCCAAGGCGATTGGTACCGCGGGAGCGGCGAACCTTGCCCTTGCGGTTCATCGTGTTGACCTTGGCGACCTTGACGCCCCAGATCGCTTCGACTGCATCGTGGATCTCGGGCTTGCTGGCCGACGGGTCGACTTCGAACGTGTAGACACCCTGCTCGATCAATGCGTACGACTTCTCGGACACGATCGGCTTCAGGATGATGTCGCGGGGATCTTTCATCACTCGCCGTCCTTTGCTGCGGGAAGGGTCGACTTAGTGAAGACGACCCACTCGTTGCACAGCACGTCGTAGGCGTTCAGTTCAGCCTGCGTGATGACTTGTGCATCGTGGAGATTTCGGAAGCTCTTTTCGACGTTGCTGTCGTTCGTGCCGACGACGACGAGAACCGAACCGCTGACACCGAGCGCCTTCAGTGCGGCGAGCGCCGACTTCGTGCTGGGAGCGGTGAACGACCAGTCGTCGACGACGACAACCCGGCCTTCATTCACGCGATCGGAGAGTGCCGATGCAAGCGCGAGCTTGATCATCTTCTTCGGTGTGCGCTGGCCGTACTTGCGGGGCTTCGGTCCGAGTGCAACTGCACCACCGCTGTAATGCGGTGCGCGCGTCGAGCCCTGGCGTGCGCCGCCGGTGCCCTTCTGCTTGAACGGCTTCTTGCCGCCACCCGAAACTTCCGAGCGCGTCTTCGTGCTTTGCGTGCCGGCGCGACGGTGCGCCAACTGTGCGGTGACGACCTGGTGCATCACCGGAACGTTCGGCTGCACGCCAAAAACCGATGCTGCGAGTTCGATGCTGCCGGAGTCTTTGCCGGCTGCTGTCTTCACTGTTACCGAGGGCATGACTTCACTTCGCCTTCACTGCGTTGCGGACGATGACGACGCCACCGTTCGGACCCGGTACCGAGCCCTTTACGAGAAGCAAGCCGCGCTCGAGGTCGGCCTGAACCACTTCGAGGTTCAACGTGGTCACTTGTTCGTGACCCATGTGACCAGCCATTTTGAGACCCTTGAACACACGGCCGGGGAACGAACACGAACCAATGGAGCCCGGTGCGCGGTGATGCTTGTGGTTACCGTGGCTGGCGCCCTGGCCACCGAAGTTGTGGCGCTTCATGCCACCCGCGAATCCTTTACCGCGGCTGATTGCGGTGACGTCGACACGCTCACCTGCCGCCATGGTCTCGACAGTGATTTCTTGGCCAACTTCGAAACCGTCGACGCTGTCGAGACGCAACTCGACGAGGCGACGACCCGGCGTGACGCCGGCCTTTTCGAAGTGTCCGACTTCGGCCTTGTTCAGCTTCTTTGGTTCCTTGTGGCCGTAGGTGACCTGAACAGCGCTGTAACCGTCGCGCTCACCGGTCTTCACCTGGACAATGCGCGCTGGTTCAACGCGCAGCACAGTGACAGGAATGACGCGCTGGTCGTCGCCCCACACTTGTGTCATGCCGACCTTTTCGCCGACGATCGCTTTTTGTGCCATAACGGCAACCCTTTTTCTCGAGGAGTTGACTTGACTTATTCACGCAAATGCTCCGTGCGGCGGGGGCCGACGGAGCACTGAGTTCGGTTTTGCCGTGAGGTTCCCTTTGCCGGGCGCACACGGACGTCGATTGAGGGGCGAACGCTATCAGGCCCTCCCCCCATTTCCCCCCAGGGGTTCTCGGTGTGAAAACTCTCGCTTTTTGACACATCCCGCACCTGAAACCGATGCGGTGCGCTCCCGAATCGGTCAGACCAACGGGATCGTGGGAAAGCGGGCGTCGTCGGGCAGGTTCCCTGGGGCCAAGCCTGCGTCGGGGAACGGTGGCGAGGTCGTCCAGGGCCGATGTGCCCAGCGCGCATCATCGCCCAAATAGCGGAAGCTGACGACTCGCCGTCTAGCTAAATGATTTTCAGTACCTGGTGCGGCATGGAGAGTGCGGAAATGGAAAGCCACGAGGTCACTGGGCCCGACCGGACAGGCTTTCGCGTCGGGATCGGCCCACCACCGGTTTGGGTCACCCATCAACTCAAAACCTTGTGCATTTGTGACATAGGGCGAGTCATCCTTGAACCGGTTCGGAATAAACCGTCGACCTGTGGCGTGGCTCCCCGCGATACACCGCAAGGCGATCGGTTCTGGCACCGGGTCGAGCGGCACCCAGAGACTGACGTTGTCAAGACCGTCGATGCCGTAGTACGGGTCGTCGTGGTGCCAAGGGGTCGGCGTCACCGTTCCCGGCTCTTTCACGAGAACATGTTCGTGGAAAAACCGCGGACGACGAGTGCGCATCAGCTCACCAGCGATTTGGGGCAATGGACCCGACAACGCAGCATCCCGAAACTCCGCGATGCGCTCCCAGCTCACATAGTCGTCGAAGAATCGACCCCCGGCGCCGTTCGGCGTGTAGTCGTTTGTCCACTCGCTCGGGCTCGACATGTTCTTGTCGACGCCGACCGCCAGAGACTCGAGTACGTCGTTCGGAACGACTCCTCGAAGCACGACAAATCCGTTTCGACGATACGACTCGACATCCGAATCGGTAACGAGAGCGCTCACGAGGTCAGGTTATTCCCGACACGATGGGATCTCGGTGTGCTCTGTCGCGAAAAGCGGGTCTTTTCACACCGAGAACCCTTTGGTCGAGAACCCTTAGTCGTTGGAGGTGTCGCGTTCGCCGAGTGTCGCAGAGACCACGACGGTCTTCCGATTCCGCTCGAGCTTGATCTCGATCGTGTCGCCGGGCTGCGCATCGCGCACCACCGCGATCATGCCCGTTCGGCCTGCGATCGCCACATCATTGATCGCCAGCACGATGTCACCTTCCTTGATGCCGGCTTTCGATGCAGGTGAACCGTCCTCGACGTTGGCGATGACGGCGCCCTGGCCACCATCGGTGCGGTCGGTGAGACCGACACCGAGGTAACCCTGCTTGCGCTCGATTCCATTCGCCTGATCGCGCAACGTCTTCACGACGCGTTGCACTTCCTCTGTAGAAATTGCAAAGCCGATGTTGTTCGCAGCGGTACCTATGTCACTACGTGCCACGGCGGTGTTGATACCGACCACCTGCGCCTTGTCGTTGACGAGCGGTCCGCCCGAGTTGCCCGAGGAAATTGCTGCGTCGGTTTGGATGAGGCGATCGAGTGCACCGCTTTCGGTGGTGATCGTGCGACCGATTGCCGAGACGATGCCCGACGTGACGCTGGGCCCACCGTCGAGGTTCAATGCATAGCCGATCGCAACGACCGGATCACCGAGGCGAATGCTCTTCGGGTCGGCGAACACAGCAGCGGTGAGCCCAGTCACGTTGATCTTCACCAAGGCAAGGTCGTTCTGCGGGTCGGACGCGAGGACGGTGCCTTTCACTGGTTCGGTTTCGTTCATGAGACGCACCTGCACGGTCGACGCGCCCTCGACGACGTGAGCGTTGGTCAACAGTTCGCCATTCGAGTTGATGATGACACCGGTCCCAACCGATTCACCTTCGCCCATCTGGTTGGAGGTCGTCGCAGAGAGAGTGACGACACTGGGTGCCACCGCTGCGGCGATCTTTCCAATCTGTGTCGCGGCTTCACTCACTTCTTGGCCATCGGCGGGCTCGGCAGTGATGAGGGTTCCCGTAGTGACCCTCGAGTCATCTTCACGCGTGACGATCACACCAATCGCCGCACCCGCGAGGGCCGAGACGGCCGAGATGAGCGCAAGGCCGATGGCCGCACCACCGCGACGACGTGCACGAGGGGCGGGCTCGACGAGTCGTGGCGAGGGCCCCGACGGTGGGGCCGGCGGCGGGGGTGGCAACGTGGACGGACCACTCACGGGAGTCCAACGCGGCTCGATCGTGGGGATCGCTTCGTTCGGGTTCGAATCGTTCCAGATGCTCATGCATTCGTTTTACAGCGCAAAGGGCCGGCGCTGCACGCGCCGGCCCTAAGAAGTTCCTAAGAAACTGTTGTTCAGTCGAAACTTAGTTCGACTGGAGCTTTATCTCGATGTCGACGCCCGCCGGGAGTTCGATCCGCTGGAGGCTGTCGATCGTCTTCTGGTTCGGGTCGACGATGTCGATAAGGCGCTTGTGGATGCGCATCTCGAAGTGCTCGCGAGAGTCCTTGTCGACGTGCGGTCCACGGATGACCGTGAATCGGTGCTTGTCGGTCGGCAGCGGGATCGGACCACGGATCGACGCGTTGGTGCGCGTCACCGTCTCGACGATCTTGCGCGTCGACTGGTCGATGATCTCGTGGTCGAACGCCTTGAGACGGATGCGGATACTTTGAGCCATGGTCGTGTCCGTTTCCCTTACTTGATGATCTTCGTGACGCGACCCGCACCCACCGTGCGACCACCCTCACGAATAGCGAAACGCAAACCCTCGTCCATCGCGATCGGCTTACCCAACTCCACCTTCATCGTCACATTG
>JBEAPO010000107.1:0-16677 GCA_041164425.1 Actinomycetota bacterium | reverse complement strand
CCGAGAACCGCGACGGCAGGTTCACGTCGGAGACGAAGCCCCACACGCGCTCCGCGGACGCGGCGATGTGCGTCGATAGGACCACCTTGCGGTCGGGTTCGTCGAACAATCGCTCCAACTTGTCGAAACACGTGTTGAAGTGGAACGGAACCTCGGGAACCGCGAACTCGACGGGCACGTCGCGCTGGACGATCTCGATCAAAGTTCCCTTCTGGTCGGCCGTGAACGTCTGCGTAGATGTGAGACCGACGCTCGGTTCGAAGCCCGTGAACGAACGCGGTTCGTCGACCTCGGTGAACACGCCGATGTTCGGATGTTCCTCACCCGATTCGTCGAACACCATCGTGCACTCCCACCGACCGCCGGGCCACGGCTCGAGGCACACCGACTCGAGAGGAATCGACAACCCTTCGGGTGAGAAGAATTTCGCGAACGTTTCGGGGGTCACGTATGCGTCCCAGACCTGTTGCGGCGTCGCGCTGACCCAGCGCGAAATCTTCAGCATCGTTCTTTCCGAGTCGGACATCTCCTCACAATAGAGTGCTGCGGTGCACGTCTTGCTCGTACCCGGGTTCTGGCTGGCCGCCGATTCGTGGTTGATCGTCGAAGCGCAACTCTCGACGAATGGTGTCCCCTGCACCGCGATCACACTGCCGGGTCTCGGTGATGGAACACCTCCGGCATCGGTTCGCCTGATCGACCAGATCGACTTCCTGGCAGAAGCAATCGACCGAATCACCGGCGAGGTCGTTCTCGTCGGACATTCCGGAGCGGGACCGATCTGCCACGCTGCCGCGAGTCGGCAGCGCGACCGCGTGCGTCGGATCATCCATGTCGACACGTGGCCACTCCCACCGGGTCGCTCGATCAACGCCGAACTCGCCGGCGACCACGACGTCGTGCCCCTGCCCGACTGGTCGGCGTTCGAGAACGAGGATCTGATCGACCTTGACGACGAACTCCGCGCACGATTCCGCGCGATGGCTCACGACCAGCCCGCAGCAGTGGCACGCGATCCGTTTCCCGAGATGGATCCCTCGCGGTTCGACATTCCGACGAGCATCATCTGCTGCGAATTCACTTCCGCGCAATTGGCAACCTGGATGTCGGCCGAGACAGAGATCTTCGCTGAAACATTACGGGTGCGAACCGTCAACTTCGTCGACTTGCCGACGGGTCATTGGCCCCAATTCACCAAACCGCACGAACTCGCGGCGGCACTATTGTCGCTCGAATGGACCTGACCGACTTCCTGCAGCGCTACACCGACGACGTCTACATTGCGCGCAACCCCGAGGCCGCCCGCAACTACATCGCCGATCCGTGCTTGCGCCACGAGCACGGCCACCTCGTCACGATGTCGATCGATGACAACATTGAGCGTGTACGGGATTTCCTTGCACGAGCCACGACGATGACGTTCGACAACGTCGTGGTGGTGAAGGACGAGACCCACGTGGCCAGCGCCTACGACATCACGTTCGGGAACGGCGATGCACTGCAAACGGTCAGCGGAATCGAGATCTTCCGTGTGGTCGACGGCAAAATCACCGAAACCTGGAACTCGGCCATTCAAGCCGGTGCGTGGGGCTGAGCCATGACGTGCGACATCGCGATCGTGAACGGAACGATTCTGCCAATGGCCGGCCAACCCGACATCGAAACCGGTGTCGTCATCATCACGGGCAACTCGATCACCGCCGTCGGCGACGCGAGCACCGACATCGCCGGCGCCAAGAAGGTCATCGATGCGCGCGGTTGCGTCGTCATGCCGGGCTTTTCCAACAGTCACACCCATGTGGCATCGAATCTGCTGCTGCGCGGGCTTCTCGAGGACGTCCTGCTCTTCGAGTGGTTGCAGACGATGTGGAACCTGAAGAAGAACTTCGACCACGACACGCTGTACTGGGCCAGCTTGTGCGGTGACCTCGAGATGCTGAAAGCCGGCATCACCTCGTTCAACGAACACTTCGATGCCTACGACGTCGAACCACAAATGGACGCTCTCCAAGAGATCCCACTCCGGGCAACACTGGGCTACGGGTTTGCCGACCGAGGGCTTTACGCGCCACGTACCGAGTACTCGCGTCGCACGATGGCCCGCTTTGCCGAAATCGTCGGCGAGCATCACGACACCCGTGACGGCCTGCTCCACATCGCCTTGTCACCGCACGCGGTGTACTCGTGCGGTGCCGACATGTGGCACGAAGTGAGACGCCTCGCCAACGACCTCGGCGTGTCGATTCACACCCACTTGTCCGAGGGTCATCAAGAGGTGGCCTACACGACCGAGAACTACGGCATGCGTCCCGTGCAATGGCTCGACAGTCTCGGTTTCCTCGGCCCTGACGTCACCGCAGCACACTGTTCCAGCCTCGACCCGACCGACATTGCGGTATTGGCGCGCACGGGAACCAAGGTCGCTCATTGTCCGATCAGTAACGCCAAGTTGGGTTCGGGCACGATGCCACTTCGCGACGTAATGGCAGCAGGCATCACGGTCGGATTGGCGACCGACGGACCCGCCAGCCACAACTCGAGCGACATCTTCGAGGAGATGAAGTTCGCCGGCCTCATCCACAAAACGATCGCGTCCGACGTTGAGTTCCTGAAGATCGGAGAGATCCTCGAGATGAGCACGGCCCAGGGTGCGCTCGCGATGCACCGCCCCGACACCGGCCGCCTCGCAGTCGGCGCAAAGGCCGATGTCATCGTTGTCGACCTCGACACCGCCCACGCCCAGCCCGTGTACGACCCGCGTGCGGCCCTGGTGTATTCGTCACGAGCCGACGACGTGAAACACAGCATCGTCAACGGACGAGTCCTCATGGAGAACCGCGAAGTGGTGGGCGTCGACGAAGAGCGCATTAGGCACCGCTTCCACGAGGCCGCACACGCGCTAAAGAAGCGCAGCATCGGCTGAATCATTCGACGGGTGGAATTCGCTCGAGCAGCCCCGCGCGAACAGTCGGCCAATCCTCGGCCGTCACCGAATACATCACCGTGTCGCGCACCGTGCCATCGGCGCGGCGCTGGTAGCGACGCAACACGCCTTCGTGGCGCGCGCCGAGCCGCTCGATCGCATTGCGGCTGCGCACATTTCGTATGTCGGTCTTCAGTTGCACTCTGCCCATCCCCAATTGGTCGAACGCGAACGACATCAAGAGGAACTTGCAAGTGGGGTTCAGATCGCTCCCCCACTGCGAAGGCGCGTACATCGTGCTGCCGATCTCAAGTCGTGCATCGTGAACCGACACATCGAGAAACGACGTCGTGCCAATGATTTCACCCCGTCGCACGACAACCCACATGTGGCGACCAACTGCAGGGGCGTTCTCGATCGTTGCCTTCAGGGCATCGGTGTCACGTGGTCGTCCCGCAACGTGCGCCCAACACCTGTCATCGTCGAGGACTTCGAAGAGGACTCGAACATCGCTGCCCGCCACCAGTCGAAGTGTGACGTCGTGATGATCGAGTGTGACTGCATCGAGTGACACCCAACGCGCACCGAGCCACGGCACGTCATCAGGTCGCGGGTCTTCCAGCACATCTCGGAGGTTATGCTCACTGGCGATGTCAGACACGCCCGCTCCGTGGGAACCACCGTTGTCGGGTACGGAAGTCGAACACCTTCTCGCCTCACTCGATCGTTTGCGCGCGACGTTCCACTGGAAGACCCGCGGACTCGATGCTGATGGTTTGTCGTTCCGTCTCCCCTCGTCGTCGCTGACCCTCGGTGGTCTCGTGAAACACCTCGCCCGCGTCGAAGCCGAGATTTTTCTCGACAAGTTCCGTGGCGAGCCGATGCCCGAACCATGGGCCTCGGCGCCGTGGAGCAACGACCCCGACTGGGACTTCAACTCCGCAGCCGACGACTCGCCCGACTACCTCTACTCATTGTGGAACGATGCGGCCGCTCGCTCACGCGAAATCATCCGCGACGCTCTCATCACGGCGGGACTCGATCAAGCGAGCAGCATCGGTTGGAACGGCGAAATGGCGAGCCTTCGTCGTCTCTTGTTCGATCTCGTCGAGGAATACGGCCGCCACACCGGCCAAGCCGATCTTTTGCGCGAAGCCGTCGACGGAACCGCCGGTGAGGATCCGCCGTCGGGTATGCCCTGGCCGCCGCGCTGATCAGAGGGTGTAGCGATAGATGTTCGTCTCGCGCGCGGCGAAACCGATGCGCTGGTAAAGACGGTTCGCGGCCTCGCGCGACGGTCGCGAGGTCAAATCCACGGTGATGGCGCCGTGTGCTTTTGCGTGCTCGAGTGCCGCGCGGTTCAAGGCCTCGCCCACTCCGTGGCCACGGGCCGAATCATCGACGACGACGTCTTCGATCCAGGCCCGCACACCCGTCGGAATGCGGAACATCGCGAGCGTCAGCGACCCGACAATGCGACCCTCGATGCGGGCAATGAACATGGTGCTCGCCTCGGAGCCGACAAGGTCGGCCAGTTGGGCCTTCGTCGGCGGCGGGTTCGACTTCGAAAGCTGCGGAATGAGAGTGGCCATCGCCGCCACGAGTTCGTCGGTTGCCTCGCGGGCGATTTCGATCTGAGCACTCATTTCCCCATTCTTGCCCCTCCGTCCGTCGTCAGACGGCACATGACGTAATGTCGCGACATGATCTTCTCGAGCCTTCGTGTGCCGGCATCGGAGTTCTCTTCGGTGACCGGTTGGGACGCCAAGCCCGAGGGCATGTGTCGCGGTGAAGTGTGCGTCCCCGCACCCGGTGCACTCGACAACGGCACGGTCGACGTCGAAACTGCGGCGTCGCGTCTCGGCATGCCCGTCGTCCACGACGCCGAACACGGTGCGTGGTCACTCGGTCCGGCGACGGCCACGGGTCGCACACTCTCCAGCGCGATCGCCACGTTCCCGTCGTCGCTCATCGACGCGATGGGGCGCGGATTCGACTTCGCATCGTTGCGCGGCCGCCGGGTGATCATGATCGCCTGGGCCAGTTGGTGAGGCTGCCGCACGGCCCTGCCCGGGTGGCAGGCACTCCACACTGAAATCGAACCGCTCGGTGGCACCGTCGTCACGGTTGCCCTCGACATCGACCCGACACACGCCAAGCCATGGATCGACGCGGCCGCGCCGACGCATCCGTCGCTCATCGACACGACGCATTGCACCAACGAACTCTTCGGATTCATCAACGTTCCGATGGCGGTGTGGATCGACGAGAACGGCGTCATCGTTCGACCGGCCGAGCAAGCGTCGATCGAACGCAGTCCGGCCCGCGACATGCAGATTCCCGACGGCATCCCCGATCGACTGAAGCGCATGATGACCGAGGTGAAGGCGATTCCCGACGATTCGGCTGCATACCGCGCCGCGCTTCTCGATTGGGTGCGCAACGGATCGGCAAGTCCGTATGCGATGACACCCGACGAAGTCGTCGAAGCCTCACGTCCGATGTCGCACGATTCAGCTCTCGCCTCGGCGTGTTTCTCGATGGGCGAACATCTGCACCGCACGGTGGGCCACGATGCCGCGGTTCCCTATTGGCGCCGTGCACACGCTCTCGACCCCGACAACTGGACGTACAAGCGCCAGGCGTGGACTCTCGTCACCACACCCGAGGGCGCCACCGAAAACGACCTGATGCAGGGCCCGAATGACGTGTACGACGGCAACTGGCTCGACGATGTTCTGGCCGCCGGTGGGGGCAGCAACTACTACGTTCGAGCCAATTTGGAGCGTCCGAAATAGCCGAAATGGGTGGATAGCGTTACAGCGTCATGGGCGGCACCGAGCACATCCGTTGGATTTCCGAACCCAACCTCGTGACGCCCACCGTCATCGCCGCGTTCACCGGTTGGAACGACGCCGCCGATGCCGCTTCGTCGGCACTGCAGAACCTCGTGCAAGGTTGGGGCGCCACCGCACTCGCCGAAGTCGACCCCGAACTCTTCACCGACTTCGCCACCATTCGCCCGCAGGTGAAGTTGAGCGATGGTCGAGTACGTCGCATCGTGTGGCCGACCATTGGACTCTGGCATGCCCGTTCGGCCGGAACCGACGTCATCCTCGTTCTCGGCCCCGAGCCCAGTCTGCGCTGGCGTCTCTTCACCGACCAGTTGTTGGGGGTGTTCGAAAAGTACGACGCGAAAATGTTCCTCACGCTCGGCGCTCTCCTCGCCGACGTGCCCCACTCTCGGCCCGTACAACTCATCGGCACGGCCACCGACGATTCGCTCGTCAACCGGTACAGCCTGCAACGCTCCCGCTACGAGGGCCCGACCGGCATCGTCGGGGTGCTGCACGACGTTTGCGGAAAGGCTTCGGTCCCCTCAGCCTCGCTGTGGGCTGCGGTTCCCGCGTACGCGGGGCAGATTACGTCCCCCAAGGCCGCAGTCGCATTGATGCAACGTGCCTGCGACATCATCGGAACGCCGGCGCCGGTGGGCCACATGATGGACTCGGTTGTCGCGTACGAGACGCAACTCGACTCGATGATCGAAGACGACGATGACCTGCAGGCGTACGTCGGACGTCTTGAAACGATGTCCGATTCCGGAATGTCGATCGATGATGACGACGATTTCGATCTCGAAGACGACGACACACAATTGCAGTTCGACTTCGCAACCGACTCCGGTGACGAAGCCATAGATCTCACCGATGCCGATGTTGGTGACACCGATGCCTTGATGGAGGAAGTCGAACAATTCCTCCGCGACCAGGACGGCCGCTAGACAGACTCGCCGCGGCGCCAGATCGGTTCGCGCGGTGCATCAAAAGTCGCTGTGTGGTCACCGCCATCGAGTGCGTTGAACGCCATCGGCCCCCACCACTGTGCACCTGCAGTGGGATGCGGCAAATTGTTACGTGAAAACCAGCCGACACCCGACGTTTCGAGCGGGTGACCGCGCAGTTCTCCACCCGTCGCACGGCAATGGAACAGCAACATGTACATTCCGAAGCGCGAGAACCCCATGCGCATGCCGTCGACGACGCCGAGCAACCGCACCGCTTCGCATTCGATGCCGGTTTCCTCGTGGACCTCTTTCAGCGCCACCTCGGCGGGTGAATAGCCCACGTCGGCCCATCCCGTCGGATACAGCCAGACACCGCTGTCCTTTCGCTGCACGAGGAGGATTTCGTTCGCGTCGTTGCCGACGATCGCTCCGATTGCCACTTTCGGGGTGACGTAGCCCGGGACGCCTTCGCCGATGCTTTCCATCCACTCCTGGACGAAGTGATCCTGTTCGCGACGCACCTCGAGGGCATCGTCAGCCGCGGCCTTGATGTCGGCCGCGACGTGAAGGACCTCTTCGTAACGTTCACGTTCGTAGAGATTCTGGGTGAACCCCATACCTGTTCGCGCGATTGCTGCAAGGGCCTCGCTCCAACGCAACAGATCGCGCGTGAAATCTTGGGGTCCGAGTTCGCTCACGAGCCGAGAATACTTCGTCCCCACGGCGTGCCGACCACGGCTATTTCGACACGGCGTAGAGCAACGCCTTTTCGACCTCAGCACGGTGTGCCGCATCGGTGATTTTTCCGCCAGATGCCGACCGCACGTAGAAGGTGTCAACGACCTCATTCGTGAGGGTCTGGACGCGTGCATGACGAATGTCGAGACCCATGTCGGCGATCGTCTTCGCGATGTTGTGCAGCAGACCGATTTTGTCGGGTGCGCGAACCTCGAGCAGAGTGCTGTTCGAAGACGCCGCGTCGTCGAACCGTACCGACGGTGGCGCTGGCGGGATGGCGGTCCTTGGTCGGGACTGACCGTAGTCGCGGGCACGTTCCACCAAGCGTGCCTCGAGCGCCAGCTCGTTGCGCAGTGCGCGTTCGACGCTTTCGATGACACGGCCCCATTCGATCGCGTGCGTCGCCGGGGGTTGAACGCGGAACTCCGAGGCGGCCATTCCCATTTCGTCCGAATGGGCTTCTGCACCCAGCACGTCGAGGCCGTGCAATGCCATCACGCCGGCCACCTTGCTGAAGGTTCCCGGTCGGTCGGGGCTGACAACGATGATCGAATTTTCCGTCGTGCACGCCGCAAAGCGACCGTCGGCCATCATTTCGAGAACCTCGGCATCTGGGAACAGCTTCCACGTCACGTCGTGCACGTCGCCACCGCCAAGAACATGGTGCACGCGCTCGGTCAGCTCGGCGACGAGACCCGCCTTCCAGTCGCTCCAGGCCGACACGCCGGTCGCCTTCGAGTCGCTTTCGGTGAGCGCCCGCAACAACTCGAGTGTGAGCGACGACCCCAGTGCATTCACGACGGTGGTGATCGTTGCATCGTCGGACAGGTCGCGACGCGTGGCAGTGTCGGCGAGCAACAAGTGATGTTCGATCAACGCCTGCACCGTGGCTACGTCGTCGGGCGACAAGCCCATGCGTGACCCGATGATGGCGAACATATCGACACCCACCTCGGTATGGTCGCCGGGATAACCCTTGCCGATGTCGTGGAACCACGCACCGAACATCAAGAGATCCGGCCGCGACACGGTGTCGGCCAATGCTGCGGCGTTGGCAACCGTTTGCCAAAGATGGCGGTCGACGGTGTAGCGGTGGTACGCGTTACGTTGCGGCTTGCTGCGGTTCGGTGCCCACTCGGGCAAGACCTTTGTGATGAGATCGCGCTGGTCGAGTGACTCGAGCACCGGAATTGCACGCTCGCCCTCGAGCATCAGCGCCACGAAGTCGTCACTGGCTCCCGCCGGCCACGGGTCGGGCCACACGGGCGTTTCCTCACCGAGACGGTTCAGCGACTCACGGTCGATGCGTGCATTGAGACGCGCGGCGGCAGTGGCCACACGCAGCACCAACGTCGGATCGGTGGCCGGGTTTGCGGTTTCGTCGAGGTGCACCTCGCCGCGCACGAGTTCGACACCCGGGGCCAGACGGCGAGACGGTTCGTTCGCATTCGCGGGTGGGTCGAGGCGTGCCCATGCCTCGTCGGCAATCCACGCCACGCTGCGTCCGGCCGCCGCGATGCCGGCCATCAATTTGTCGGCGTCGCCGAACCCGGCGAGTCGCGCGACCGCATCTTGGTCTTCGAGGCGCAGGACGTCACCCGCTCGTTGAGTGGAGGTGTGCAGTGCAACGCGCGCGGTCAACAACATCTCGTTTGCACGCTTTAATTCCTGGCGGTCGGCGCCGTTGAGCACGAGTCCCGCGTCGAGTGCCCACCACAACGCGTGAATGTCGCGCAAGCCACCCAGACCCTCCTTCAGGTTCGGTTCGAGGAGGAATGCAACTTCACCAGCACTCGCGTGGCGTTCGATCACGCGCTTGTGGACATCGCGCAAGGAATCGCGCCCTCGCTTGCGCCACCGATCGCGAGCCTGGTCGATGACCTCCGCCGCCAGTTCGACATCGCCCGCCACGGGGCGAGCGGTCACCAGTGCCGTTGCGGTGTCGAGGTCGCTGTCACCGATGTTCTTCGTCTCCTTTGGCGTGCGCACCGCGTGACCGACCTTGAACTTCAAATCCCACAGCGGATACCAGAGTGCGCTCGCAAGTTCGTCGATCTTCTTCACGTTGCGGTGCACCAGCAACACATCGAGATCGCTGAACGGCGCCATCTCGCTGCGGCCGTAGCCGCCGACGGCGACCAATGCAACGTCACCATTCACGCCCATCTTCGCCCGCGCATCATCGAAGAGCGACACGAGCAATTCATCGGTGAGGGTCGAAAGCGCTGCACAGAACTCGGTTCCGGAAGCCGCTGCTGTGACACCCCACGCCGCCATCAACTCGGCACGCCGCTGGGGAAAGGTCGTCGTGTCGGTCATTTCGGGTCAAGTTTCCCCTCGGCGCGACGACGCTGCAACACCGTGCTCGCCTTGGCTGCACCCCACACGATGCCCGGCTCAACCAGCGACTCGTCGATGTCATTCCAGTGCGCGGGGCCGATGCCGTAAACGTCGTCGGGGTTGATCTTCTCGTCGTACTCATCACGGACCTTCACGGGCACGCCCGCTGCGCGTAAAACAGCCGTCGGGAACCGCACCGCCTCGCGGAGCGTCTGCAGGGGGTTCACACGCTGCACGTCGACGTCGACCTCTAGGGTCGCACGAAGTCGAGCCACCACCCAATCGCTCCCCTCGCGGGCTGTGCTCTCAGCCGCGGTACGGAATTCCGAGGCCGTCGACCCGAGGTGAGCCGCGTACGTATCGATCGCAACCCGGATGAGCCAAGGCTCCACGACACGCGCGACGGCATCAATGAGGTCGTTGGTCGCCGATTCGTACGTCGTTGTCATACAGGCACACGCCTCACGCGTCGAGCGTGACCTTGATCGCGGCGTGTCCCGCAGCAGCCGACCTGCCACGGATGCGCGACCACAGGTTCGATGGTGCAATGAGCACACGATAGGCGAACCAGTACTTGCGGCGAATCGCTGCGTTCACGCGGTCAGCCGTCGCCGCATCGACGTACTCGGCCGTACCCGAGAACTCGGCTGCACCCGGCTCGACCGTCCCCCGAACCGAACACACGTGCAGGCTCACCCTGGGGTTGTTGCGCACGCGCTTCACCTTGAATGCATCGGGGTCGGTGGTGAATGCGTAACCACCCTCGAACGGCACCACCCACACCGGCAACGACACCGGATCACCGTTGCGTTTGAACGAGGTGAAAGACACGTACCGGGCCTGGTCGAGTTCCTGCGGCATGTCGGCAGGCTAACTGTCCCGACAGAACCCGAGTGTCAGTTCGACGAACCGCTCGGGTGCCTCCCACGGCACGAAGTGTCCGCAATTGTTGATGCGAACCGGTCCCGAATGTTGCGCAAAGACGACTTGAGCCATCTTGTCGAAGTCGGGATAGATGACGTGGTCGCTGGTTCCGAACACGATAAGCGTCGGCGTTTCGCGATTCGCGCCGAACATTGGTCGCTCCGAGCGCTTCTCGGCCGAATACACCGATTCGTAATTTCCGAACGTCTCGCGCAGTCGTCGTGGATCACCGAACGGCTCGACGTGGTAACTGACTTCCGCGGGCGAGAAATTTCCCGGGTGGGCCCAGTGTCGCGGACCGTAGAACTGCGCGATGTAGTTCCGACATGCATCGGCAGTACTGAGTTCGGCAATCAGACCGTCGGCGTCGGTGCCCTGACGTTCGAAGTAGTCACGCGTCGACGCATCGGCGCGTGTCGCGAGACCCGCCATCTCTTCTCTCATGAAAGGCAACGGCGAATTGAACAACACCATTCGCTCGACCCATTCGGGCCAGCGCATCGCTATCTCCTGGATCACAGACCCACCGAGGTCGCCCCCGATCAAAATCACCGACTCGTACCCCAAATGGCCGGCCACGAGCGCGTGCACGTCGCGCGCATGCGAGACCACATCGTTGAATCCGTCGGAACCGATATCAGAATCACCGAAGGCACGCAGATCCGGCACCACGACATCGAACCCCGCGTCGCGAAGCGGCCCGAGTACGCGGTGGTACAACCGCTTCGTCTCGGGCCATCCATGCACGCACACCATGGCCGTGCGTCCGCCGTGTGAACGTTCGTGATGAAACGCCTGACGAAACCCGCGCGACGACGCGAAGTGAACGGGATAACGAACCACCGCGGACATGCTGCGAGACTAGACGCGGGTCACACGATGAGTGTTGCGAGAGATAGATAGATCGCAATCGACAACAGGTCCTGAATCACGGTCGAGATCGGCCCCGATCCGAATGCTGGGTCCTTCCCTATGGAACTCAGTATCCAGGGCAGTACCAGTGCCATGACGCTGGCCACCGTCGAACTGGCAAGAAGCGACACCGAAACAGCGATGGCCAACGACACATCGCCATACACGAGCAGACAGAACGGAAAGAAAGCGGATGAAATGCATAGACCAATGAGAAATCCAGCGAGAAGTTCCTTCAACACGATTTCGCGAATCGAGACACCGACCGCGAGGCCACGTACGGCGAGTACCTCGGTCTGAGTCCCCACGGCATCCGCCATGTACACGATTGCCGGCAAGAAGAATGCGACTGCGACGGTTCGTGACAGCTCCTCCTCGGCTTCACTGACCATCCATGCGGATGCCACTGCACCAATCAGCCCGATACCAAGCCACGGCAAGCGGTGTTCGAGTCGTTTGCGCACGGCCTCGACGGTCGTCGCCCGTTCTTCGTCGATTGTCGGGCCGAGAGCCGGCCGCCGCCCCGTCATGGGCTACAGCCAACAACCAGCTCGTTCAGTCGGCGCTGGACGGATGTCCTGCCGTCATCGCCAATAGCGCCAGCCCGATGAAGGCAAAGCCAGACACATAACGACGCATCACGTACACCGCACGCCCGCGCAACAACCAGTCACGAAGGCCGCTTGCCATCAGCGTGTACGAACCGTTGAAGGTCGTCGCAAGTACGACGAAGACGAGACCGAGCACCAGCGACTGAACTTTCGCATTCGACGCCTTGGCGTCGACGAACTGAGGAAAGATCGACAAGAAGAACAGCGACGTCTTCGGGTTCAGCGCGTTGACGATGATTCCCTGGCGGAAGGATTGCCTGAGACTCGCGTGCGCCGAGTCGGTGCGAAGCTCGTCGGGACGCGTCAAGAGCGTCTTCACGCCCGTGAAGATGAGGTATGCGACTCCCCCCCACTTGATCGCATTGAACAGACTCACCGATGTGGCAAGAACGGCACTCAGACCCAGTGCAGCGAGCGATGCCTGGATCATGTCCCCAACTTCCAGACCCGCAACCGTTGCCAGCCCATGCGAGCGACCATCGGCCAGCGTGCGATTCAGGTTGAGAATGATCGCCGGTCCGGGAATGAGCAGCAACACGACCGTTGCACCGATGAACGCGACCAAATTCGAGGTTTCGGGCACCGAGTCACCTTAGTTGCGAGCCTCTTTCGACACCGAGGAGGTTCGCGGGTAAGCGAAAACAAAGAATGCGAACGTGAGAACCATCCACACCGACAGCACCAGCCACACCCGATGGAATGCGGAAGCCGAGCCGAGAACGCCCGCCTCACCCGCGACCGCGATCGACAACGCAACACCCATCGCGCCTCCGACCTGGCGGAACGTGAGGTTCGTTCCGTTGGAAACGCCGAACTTTTCTTGTTCGATACCAACCAACGCGGCAGCGGTGAGAGTCGACCATGACAGGCCGAGGCCGATCCCGTAGATGGCCGCGAACGGCAGGTAGTGCGCCCAGTAGTTCGCCTCTCCGTCGAGGAATACCGCAAGCCCGGCAATACCGATGGCGCAACACGCGATACCCGACCCGATGATCGGCTTGATCAGACCACGGTCCGAGTAGCGACCCGCGAACGTCGCGGTGATGAAGATGATCACGGGCGTCGGCATGATCGCGAAGCCGCTCTTCAGCACCGACCATTCCCATACCGTCTGGAAGAACAACGGCGCACTGAACCAGAAGCCCGCAACGGGAAGATTCAGCGTGAACGTTGCGATCGATGCAGCGGTGAACCTGCGATGCCTGAAGATGGAAACGTCGAGCAGCGGTTCGACATGTGTCATCGACCGTCTCACGACGATCCAACCGAACGCAACGGCACCCCCGAACGACGCGAGGATTCCCGGACTTGTCCAGCCCCACTTCTCACCTTCCAGTACTCCAAGAGTCAACAACGCAAGGCCGATCGTGCCGAGCGGGACCGACACCATGTCGAGGCGTACCCCCGTCGACGAACCTTTCGACTCGCGCAACACGTTGCGACCGAGCAGGACCACAATCGCAACGACGGGGATGTTGATGAAGAAGATCCAACGCCAACCACCGAGTTCGATCACCGCCGCACCAAGCGGCGGACCCAATCCACCCGCCAACGCCGCAATCGAGCCCCACACCCCGACGGCCAGGCTGCGCCTCTCGGGAGGAAACTCGGGCAACGCGAGGGCTATCGACGTTGGCACCATCAACGCCCCACCCACCGACTGCACGGCCCGCGTCGCGATGAGAATCCCGACATTCGGCGCCAAGCCTGCGCCGAGACTGCCCAGCGCAAAAATCGAGATACCGACGAGAAACACCCGCTTGCGCCCGAACAGGTCGGCTATCCGGCCCGCAAGCAACAACAACGAAGCCGTGCCGATCGAGTAGCTCGTGAGCGCCCATGCCAGGGTTGTGCGCGCAACGTTCGAGAAGTCTTCTTCGATCGAGGCAAAACCCACGTTCAGTACCGTCGAGTCGAAGATGACAAAGAACTGACCGAACGACGTCAGCAACAGCGCATACCACGCGCGTCGGGGGATGGCTGGGACCTCAGCGGCCCTCACCGCCCCGGATTGCATCAAACCATCATTACCGATCGCAAAGGGGTGACCTGACTACACCACAAGCACCGACACCACGAATGTTGCGTAGAGGCCGAGCAAGGCAACTCCTCTCATCCTCCCGACGAGGTTCAATCGGTTCGGAACCACGAGGACAGTTCCGACAATGCCGAGAATGACTGCGATCTCGAGAGCCTCGATTTCACCGGTTATCGGATGGATGAGGCCTGCGATTCCGATGATGAAGAGCGTATTGAAGATGTTTGAACCCAGCACTGCGCCCACACCCACTTCAGAATGTCCCCGACGCGTAGCAATGATGGCGGTCACGAACTCGGGGGTCGAGGTTCCAATTGCAACGAGCAGCGATCCGACAACAAATTCGCTCCAACCCAACGACTCTCCGAATCCCTTTGCAGCCGTGACCACCAGACGACCAGCCAGAACGAGAAGCCCGAGACCGATCAATAGTTCAAAGACGGTTCGCCCACGCCCTGCGCTCGGCAGGGCCTCGACATCAACACGATCGCGCTGTGCATCTCGCACCACCCACACCAACCAGAACAAGAAGACACCGAGAAATAGCCCTGCCTCAGGGCGCGAAAAGCTTCCGTCGCCGGCAAAGACCCACAGCATTCCCATCGCAGCAATTCCGATCGGAAGTTCCCGCCGAACGTCAGCGACCCGCACGATCACCGGCGAAACAAGCACCGTGAGGCCCAGAACCACTCCGAGGTTGACCAAATTCGAACCGGCTGCATCTCCCAGCGCGATCTCCGGACGTCCGTCAAGGGACGCGAGAATTGAGACCGACATCTCGGGGCTCGAAGTAGCAAATGCGGCCACCGTCGCACCAACGATTCCCGCAGGAATTCGTAGCCACTTCGCGAGACCCACCGAGCCGCGCACGAAAAATTCGCCACCAAATGCTGCGAGGGCGATGCCACTCACCATCCACACAATGTCCATCGGGTCAGCGATCCTTTTCGTTGGGAAATGATTCGCCGACCCGTCTTCCCGGCACTCCGGTTTTAGCCTACCTCGTCAATCCGAGATCTCGACCCTGACTCGCTTGTTACCTTTGCCCTTGTTCTCGAGCTTCAGAACGCGGAATTTGCCGACGTCTCTTGTCGAATGCACATGTGTTCCACCGTCGGCTTGTTTGTCGAGGCCGACGATGTCGACTACGCGGATCTCTTTCACGGTTTCGGGGATCAGCGACACCTTCGTACGAATCAGGTCTTCGTCGGTGACCGCAGTGTCGCGCGGAAGGAAACTCACCTCGATCGGGTAATCGTGCGAAATCGCCTCGTTCACCAGATCCTCGACGCGTTGAGCAAAACCTTCGGGAAGCGGGTCGAACTCGAAGTCCATGCGTGCCGAGAGTGGCTCCATGTTGCCGCCGGTGACGGGCACTTGCCATTCGTTCCAGATGACTCCGCAGAGGATGTGCATCGCGGTATGGGTACGCATCAACTTGTGGCGACGATCCCAATCGACCGCACCGTGCACGACATCGCCGACACTCGGGGCCGGCCCTTGCAGCGTGTGCCAAACGATGTCGCCGTCCTTGCGAACTTCCGACACGTGTGCGGCGCCGAGCGTTCCGGTGTCGTGCGGTTGGCCGCCACCCGTGGGATAGAAGTACGTGGTGTCGAGGGCAACGCGGTTCGACTCGCCGGTCTCCACCGCGATGACCGTCGCGTCGAATTCCCGCACGTACGCGTCACGCAGATAGGCGAGATCGGTATGCATCGCTTCTCGCGTCAGAGAAGGTCGACGAGTGCATCGACGGGCGTGAGCATGCCCATGCAGAACGGACCGAACTCGGCGTACTCTGCCGATGCCTGATCGAAGCGCATCGTGTACACGACTTCCTTCAGGTCGTCGGGGTTCACCGCGAACAATGTGACGCCCCACTCGAAGTCGTCGAGACCGGTCGAACCGGTGACGAGTTGCGTCACCTTCGCACCGAACTTGCGACCACTGTGGCCGTGTTCCTGCATCTGGCGCAGGCGCTCTTCGTAGGGCAGCGTGAACCAGTTGGCGCCGACGTTGCGGCGCTTGGACATCGGGTAGAAGCAGAAGGCGTTCTTGCCGGGCACGGGGATCTGCGGATACAGACGCGCGTTCAGCATTTCCTGTGGCACGCCGACCGCGTATTCGCTGACCTCGGTGAGCGACACGTAGCTGTCGACGATATCGAGGCCCGCTCGCTGCACGGCGGTTTGGAAGCGGCGCAGTTCGCGCATGTCGTTGGCCAATGCCATGAAACAAGCGTCGCTCTTGTGGCCGAGCATCGAGACCGTGATGACGGTGAGTCCGACCGACTCGGCCTCTTTCACCGCGTTGATTGTTGCCTGACGGTCGAATGACTGACCGGCCTTGCAGAACAGGTGCAACACGCCCATTCCGACCGAGGGGGACATCGGTTCGCTCATGG
>JBEAPO010000106.1:0-3227 GCA_041164425.1 Actinomycetota bacterium | reverse complement strand
CGCTCGCCGAGGATGTTCTTCATCACTTCGGTGGTGCCGCCTTCGATCGAGTTTGCGCGGCTGCGCAGGAACGCCTTCTGGTAGGTCTCGAAGCCCATCGCCGTGTCGGGACGGATCATCTCGTAACTGCCGTACAGCATCCCTTCGGGCCCGAGAAGGTTCATCGCGAATTCGTAGATGGCCTTGTTCAGGTTGGCTGACTCCATCTTGCCGATCGAGCCTTCGGGTCCGGGTACACCCATCTTGCGGTTCTGGCCTGCGCGAATGTTGGTGAGCCGCAGTACTTCGGCGCGGATCCACAACTTCATGAGCTCGTCGCGGGTCGCGGGGTCCTTGCGGTCGGCATCCATTGTCGCCCAGATCTTCGTGAGCGAAGCGATGGTGCCCGAACCACGCGGCGGCACGACGCCGCCGATGGCGACGCGCTCATTCATCAGCGTTGTGAGGCTGACGCGCCACCCGTCGCCCGGCTTTCCGAGCATTTCTTTTTCAGGAATGCGCACGTCGGTGAAGTACACCTCGTTGAACTCGGCTTCACCGGTCATCTGGCGCAACGGACGCACTTCGACGCCCGGCGCGTGCATGTCGACGACGAACGCGGTGAGGCCCGCGTGCTTCACTGCGTTCGGATCGGTGCGAACCACCAACAATCCCCATTTCGACAGGTGGGCGAGCGTGGTCCAGACCTTCTGGCCGTTGGCGATCCACTCTTCGCCGTCCTTCACACCCTTGGCCGAGAGGCCGGCGAAGTCGGAACCCGAACCCGGCTCGGAAAACAGCTGGCACCAGATTTCCTCGCCGGTGAAGAGCGGTCGGAGGTAGCGGGTCTTTTGCTCTTCGCTGCCCCACTCCACCACCGTCGGGCCGCACATGCCGTAGCCGATGGGGTTGCGGGCGTATGCGTTCGGTGCACCCTGGGCGT
This sequence comes from Actinomycetota bacterium, assembly GCA_041164425.1. Taxonomy (GTDB): domain Bacteria; phylum Actinomycetota; class Acidimicrobiia; order Acidimicrobiales; family Ilumatobacteraceae; genus F1-20-MAGs119. The sequence continues at coordinate 2,305 of JBEAPO010000106.1, read as the reverse complement.
TCAGACGTTCGTTGATGAGTTTCTGGTGACGCGGGGAGATGCCGAGGCCGCCATGCCCCTTCGGAAAATGAACCCACGCAAGACCAAGGTCGAACTGCTTGCCGAGGAAATCGACTGCTTTCGTCGATGAGGGCGGGCACGTCGACAACAACTCGTCGACCAGACCATTGACCAATTGCTCTTCTGAGACCACGGTTGATGCACTCACAACACACCCCTAACGTCAGTGGAACTGGCCAAAAGTTACCGCAGGGTCACCGCAGGCCACCAAACCGTGTCTCTGGTCGAACGGCGGGTATCCCGCCGAAGGCAGACAGAGAGGCATCGGTCACAAAAGCCGACTAACTTGCCCGACATGTTCCCCGGGGATCACGCCAAGAAAAATCCAGAAAAGCCCGCCTACATCATGGCCTCGACCGGCAAGGTCGTGACCTACAAAGAGCTCGACGAGGCCGCCAACCGGCTCGCCAATCTTCTGCGCTCGGCCGGTCTCGGTGTGGGTGATCACATCGCCATCTGCATGGAGAACCACGAGCGCTACATGGAGGTGATCTGGGGCTGCCACTACGCCGGACTCATCTATACCGCATGCTCGAGCCGACTCACCTCCGATGAACTCGCCTACATCATCAACGACTGCAGTGCGAAGGGGTTCATCACCTCCAAGTACAAAGCCGACCAGGCCGCCGAAGTGGCGGGTTCGATCCCGAACGCCGCACTGCGCTTGATGCTCGATGGCACGATCCCCGGCTTCGAGTCGTACGAATCGGCCGTGGCAGCACAGGCGCCCGCGCCGCTTGCCGAGCGCATCGGCGGCATGGACATGCTCTACTCGTCGGGCACCACCGGCAAGCCCAAGGGTGTCCTCGGCACCTTCCCACGCAACGAGCTCGGCCAACCGAACGGTGTCGCTGCACTTTCGTCGATGCTATTCGGCGTCACCGAGGACGCGATCTACCTCTCCCCTGCGCCGCTGTACCACGCGGCTCCGCTGCGCTTCAACCTCGCGGTGCACTTCATCGGCGGCACCACCGTGATCATGGAGCACTTCGATGCCGAGGAATACCTCGCACTCATCGAACGCCACAAGGTGACCCACAGCCAGCTTGTCCCGACGATGTTCGTGCGCATGCTGAAGCTTCCCGAAGACGTGCGCAAGCGCTACGACACGTCGTCGCTGCAAACCGCGATTCACGCCGCCGCGCCATGCCCAGTCGAAGTGAAACGACAGATGATCGAGTGGTGGGGCCCCGTCATCCACGAGTACTACGCAGGCACCGAGGGCAACGGCTTTGTGTATTGCAATTCCGAGATGTGGCTCTCACACCCCGGCACCGTGGGCAAGGCCATTCAGGGTGTCGTCCACATCTGTGACGAGAACGGCGACGAGGTGCCGACGGGCGAATCGGGAACCGTGTTCTTCGAGAGCGGCACCGTGTTCGAGTATCACAACGACCCGGAAAAGACGAAGAGCTCCCGCGACCCGAAGGGTCGCGGTTGGTCGACGCTCGGCGACGTGGGCTACCTCGACGCCGATGGCTTCCTCTACCTCACCGACCGCAAGGCGTTCATGATCATTTCTGGCGGCGTGAACATCTACCCGCAGGAGTCGGAGAACGTGCTGATCAACCACCCTAAGGTGGTCGACGTGGCCGTCTTCGGTGTTCCGAACGACGAATTCGGCGAAGAGGTGAAGGCCGTCGTACAACCGGTCGCGATGCCCACCAGCGACGACGAAGCAAAGGCCCTCGAACGCGAGCTCATCGCGTTTTGTCGGTCGCAACTCGCCGACCTCAAATGTCCTCGATCGATCGACTTCCGACCCGACCTGGCCCGACACCCGACGGGCAAGCTGTACAAGCGTCTCCTCAAGGACGAATACTGGAAGGCGGCGGGTCGCTCGATCTGACCTGCCGAAACGACATTGCTGAGACACCACCCGTTCTTCGAGTGGGCGGGCGTTCACGCTTTCGCCCATCGCGGCGGTGCCAGCGATGCCGCCGAGAACACCTTGGCCGCGTTCCAGCACGCGGTCGACCTCGGTTACACGTACATGGAGACCGACGTTCACGCCACGGCCGATGGGGTGTTGCTTGCATTCCACGACGATGATCTCCGCCGAACCTGCGGCGTCGAGGGCAAGATCTCCGAGATGAATTGGGCCGATGTGCGCAATGCGCGCGTCGACGGACGCGAGCCGATCCCGACGTTCGACGAACTGGTGACGACCTGGCCCTCGTTGCGATGGAACATCGACTGCAAGGCCGACAACGCTTTGCCGCACCTCGTCGCCGCACTCCGCAAG
>JBEAPO010000105.1:0-6639 GCA_041164425.1 Actinomycetota bacterium | reverse complement strand
CCCTTGCTGACATGGCAAGTGGAGACGCAGAACTGATCGTCGCGGGCACCATCGCCGCGGGCGACGCGCCAGAACCAGCAGTGACCCCGGGTCACGCCGTGCGCATCATGACCGGCGCACCGGTTCCCGCAGGTGCCCAGGCGATCGTCATGGTCGAAGACTCGCAGCACATCGGCGACGACCGTGTGAAACTCACCGCGACCGTCGAACAGAACCAAGCGATTCGTCCCGCGGGCGACGACGTGCGCAGGGGAGACGTCGTGTTCCGCCCCGGCGACGAAGTGAACGCGGCTGTTGTCGGGATGCTCGCCAGCATGAACGTCGACACGGTCACCGTCACGCGGCGGCCCACCGTCGCGGTGCTGTCCACCGGCGACGAACTCGTCGACGACGGCAGCGAACTCGGCCCCGGTCAGATTCGCGAAAGCAACAAGACGATGCTCGTGCGTCTCGTTGCAGAAGCCGGGTGCGATGTCGTCGACTACGGCATTGTGCGCGACGACGAAGCAGAACTCGAAGAAGTGCTGCGCCACGCAGCGCAACACTGCGACGCCATCGTCACCAGCGGTGGCGTCAGCATGGGCGACTACGACGTGTTGAAGGCCGTGCTCGGCCGCATCGCCGACATGCGCTGGATGCAGATCGCCATCAAGCCCGCCAAGCCCTTCGCATTCGGAAAACTGAACGGCACGCCCATCTTCGGCCTGCCCGGCAACCCGGTGTCGTCGTTCGTCAGCTTCGAGCTCTTCGCCCGACCGGCTCTCAGAAAAATGGCCGGCCACACACAGCCCCACAGGCCAGCGATCAACGTCACTGCGGCAGCGGCGTTCAACCGCAAACCCGACGGCAAGGAACACTTCGCCCGCGCCATCGTTGCCGCCAGCAACGGAACCCTGACGGCCACACCCGTCGGCGCACAGGGAAGCCACCAACTCGCCGCCACAGCCTTGGCAAACGCGCTCGTCATCCTCCCCGACGGAAGCGCCGTCGCAGCCGGTGACATGGTGCAAGCACTGCTCCTATCCTTCTGACATGTCCGCACCCGCACCGCTGATCGACCCGTTCGGTCGCACCGTGCGCGACCTGCGCATTTCGGTCACCGACCGCTGCAACTTCCGTTGCACCTACTGCATGCCCGAAGAGGGAATGAAGTGGCTCGACCGCAGCGATGTTCTGACGTTCGAGGAAATCCAACGCTTCGCCCGCATCTGCGTCGAACGGTTCGACGTCGACGGCATTCGCCTCACCGGGGGAGAGCCCACCGTTCGCGCGCACCTGCCGGTGCTCGTCGACAAACTCAACCAATTGCGTCGCGCCAACGGTGAAACACCCGACATCGCTCTCACCACCAACGGCTCGACCCTGCGCAACGTCGCCGATGAATTGTTCGCCGCGGGGGTCAAGCGCATCAACATCAGTCTCGACACCCTGCAACGCGAACGGTTCCTCGCCATGACGCGCCGCGACGAACTCGACAACGTGCTGCAGGGCATCGAGGCCGCAAAAGCCGCGGGCTTCAACCCGGTGAAGATCAACGCCGTCGTCGAGCGCGGCGCCAACGACGACGAGATCGTCGACCTCGCCCGCTTCGGCCGCGACAACGGTGTCGAGATGCGCTTCATCGAGTTCATGCCTCTCGACGCCGAGCAGGGGTGGAGCAACAACAAGGTCGTCAGCCAGGACGAGATCATCGCGCGCATCGGCGAAGTGTTCCCCCTCGAACAACTCGCACAACGCGGCGCCGCCCCCGCCGACCGTTGGCGCTACCTCGACAAACAACCCGGCACGCCCGGCTCGACCGTCGGGGTCATTCCCAGCGTTACCAAGCCGTTCTGCGGCGACTGCGACCGCGTACGCCTCACCGCTGAGGGCCAGTTCCGCACGTGTCTCTTCGCCACTCGCGAATTCGACATGCGCGCGCTACTGCGCAACGGCGCTACCGACGACGAAATCGCAAACGAAATCCGCGCCGCCGTCGGCACCAAGTGGGCCGGCCACCAAATCGGCCAGGTCACCTTCGTGCGCCCCGCCCGCACGATGAGCCAAATCGGCGGCTGATCAGGCGGCGATGGCGGCGTAGCCGCCGAGAACGTCGGAGACGTCGGCGAAGCCGGCTTCGCGCAGCAGGCTCGCCGCAATCGACGAGCGGTAGCCGCCCGCACAGTACACAACGGTCGGCTTCATCGGGTCGAGTTCGCCTATGCGCTTGCGCAGCTGTGCGATGGGAATGTTTTTCGCGCCGTCGATCATGCCGCCGTGGACTTCGCCCTCGTTGCGAACGTCGACCACCTGAACGTTGTCGACGTTGTGGCGACGCACCGCGAACTGAGCGCGCGTCAGTCGCGAACCCTGCACCACGTTGTCGAAGTCGCTTGCCAAGTCGTCGACCGACACCCAGCCCAACAACTTGTCGTAGCCGATGCGCGCGAGGCGCACCTTGGCCTCGAGTTCGGTTCCCGGTTCAGTGACCACGATGATCTCTTCGTCGGGGTTCACCACCGCACCGGCGAATTCGGCATAGCGGCCCTGCAGGCCCACGTTCACCGAACCGCGCAGGTGCCCGAGAGCGAAGTACTGCGGGTCGCGCGTGTCGAGAATGCGCGCACCATGACGACCGCGCCATGTGGCCTCGCCGATCGTTAATTGCTTCGGGGGGGTGTGCTCGTCGAGAACGTCGCGGTTCTGCGCATTCAACTTCGCATCAAACACGAAGTAGCCGGGTGCCGGAGGCTGTCCTTCGGACACGATCTCGACGAACTTCTTCGCGTCGCGAATCTGCAGCGCGTAGTTGTCGCGACGTTGATCGCCGATCGTCGACATGGTTTCGGTCGACAGGTTCTTGCCGCAGGCCGAGCCCGCACCGTGTGCCGGAAGCACGCGCGTCACATCGGGAAGGGTCAGCAACTTCGTGTGCAACGAGTTGAACAACATCTCGCCCAACTCTTCCGACGTCTTGCCGACCGACACCAACAAGTCGGGGCGGCCCACATCGCCGATGAACAAGGTGTCGCCCGTCAGAACGGCATACGGCGCCGCATCGTTGGGGTGTTCCCACACCACGATCGACATCGACTCGGGCGTGTGGCCCGGTGTGAGACGCATTTCCAGTTCCACCGAACCGAGCGAGTAGCGCTCGCCGTCGGCGAACAAACGCGCAGCGAATTCGGGCTTGGCTGCCGCGCCGTAGCCGATGACCGCACCCGTTGCAGCGGCCAGTTCCAGGTGGCCCGACAGGAAGTCGGCGTGGAAGTGCGTCTCGAGAACCAGTTCGATCTTCGCGCCGTGGGTGGAAGCGGAGTCGATGTACTGCTGCACGTCGCGCGTGGGGTCGACAACCACCGCCCGCTTCGACGTCTTGTCGATGATCAGGTACGACGCCTGTGAAAGGCAGTCCAAGTAGAACTGCTGGCACAACAACGTGTCGGAACGCTGCGCTTCGGCCCACGCCAACATGCCACCACGCAGGTTCAGGGCCTTGTAGCCGGCCTCGCGATACAGCTCGGCGGCCTTGCCGCTGCGATTGCCGCTGCGACACAGGAACGCGATCGGCACGCTCTTGTCGAAGAGGCCGATTCGTCCCTCGACCTCGCCCAGCGGGACGTTGATCGCACCATCGATGGTGCCGTCGGCAAACTCCTCGGGCTCGCGCACGTCAACCAGCAATGCGCCGGCGGCGACGACGGAATGGACATTGGCAACGTCGGTGTCTGCGTTCAGATTCAGCATGGTGACCTCGCCTCGACTATACCCCAGGGGGTATCAACCCCCGAACTCGACCCGACACGGACAGTACGCTCGGACTTATGTCCGACCTCACCTTCAGCCACCTCGATCCACTCGGCCGAGCCCGCATGGTCGACGTGACTCAGAAGGACCCTACGGCGCGCCGCGCCGTCGCCCGTGCCAAGGTCTTCATGAAGCCCGAAACCACCGCCGCAATTGCCAACCGTGAGGTGAAGAAAGGTGACGTTCTCGCCGTCGCCCGTGTGGCTGGCATCCAGGCTGCCAAGCGCACCAGCGACATGATTCCCCTGTGCCACCCACTTCTCATCGGGTCGGTGTACATCAACTTCGAAATCGGCGACGACCATGTGGCCGTCGAGGTGCAGGTCGACACCATCGACCGCACCGGGGTCGAAATGGAGGCCCTCCACGCCTGCACCGTTGCCGCGCTGACCATCTACGACATGTGCAAGTCGGCCGACAAGGGCATGGTCATCGGCGAAGTGGCCCTATGGGAAAAGAGCGGTGGCCGCGACGGCAACTACCGCCGCGAGGCGATTTAGGGCTCAGAACAGGCCGAACTCGCGGTTTGGGGCTGATTGCGCCCTTGTGCCAAGGGGCCACAAATCACACGAGGGTTGTTTTCGTCCCTCGATCTGCTCTTTAGACTTCCTGAGGGTGTTCGAAACCTCGAATACACACTGAAGTGACAGGATTGTTACGCGTGAGCAAAGTCATTCTTCTTCTCGTGGGAGCCATGTGGGTAGCTGTGCTGCTTCCGCCGTTGTTCCGTACGAGGTTTGACCGCCCGCAGTCGTCGGTCGATGTTTTCCGTCGCCAACTCAACACTCTGCAGAACGGCACCTATCAGCCCCGTCCGCAAACTGGTTACCGGCGCCCCGTCCAGGCCACCCACCCGATGCGCCAGATGGCCCGCCCCTTCGCACCCACACAGCGTCGCGCACCCATTGTTCCTCAGCCCGGCGTGCGCACCCACCACACCACGTCGCACGGCATCCCACGTCCGGCCACCAACCTGTACGGCATTCCCACCCGCGAACTCGTCCGTCGTCGCCGTCAGAACATCTTCAACAGCCTGCTCGGCCTGAACATCGGCTCGCTGTTCCTCGCCTTCACCACCGGCTCGACCCTCATGATCTGGGTCTTTGCGATTGCGTTCCTCACTTTCATCGGCTTCTGCTACACGCTTGCCCAAATCCGCGCGCAGCAGGCCAGCCGCCGCTTCGCGCGCCCGTACTACCGCGCCGCGTAGTCCCTGCGCCCAACCCGGCGCATCACCGATAACCTTCGTATCCCTTAGGGGCTGTAGCTCAGTTGGCAGAGCGCTTCGTTCGCAATGAAGAGGTCAGGGGTTCAATTCCCCTCAGCTCCACAATTTGAGTCGTTAACGGTTGTGCCATGCTCTGACTCCATGGGAATGACCTGGGATCAGGCAATTGGGGCGCTGACGGCGCCGGGGCAGCAGTTCGAGTTGGCGAAAGCGACGGTGAATGGCGTCGAGGTCGACGTGTTCAAGAATGCACCGCCGCACTTGGGATTGGTGTTTGCGGCCGCGCGCCAGCACGGCGACAAGCCCTTCTTGGTGTACGAGGGCGAGACGTGGACCTTCACCCAGGCGGTCGATCGTTTGGACGCGCTGGCCTCGTTGTTGGTGAACACGTACGGCGTGAAGAAGGGCGATCGCGTGGCGATCGCCATGCGCAACTACCCGGAATGGGTGGTGTCGTTCGGTGCGATTCTGTCGATTGGTGCCGTGTCGGTGTCGATGAACTCGTGGTGGACCGCCGACGAAATGGACTACGCGCTGGAAGACAGTGGTTCGACCGTGATGATCTGCGATGAGCAGCGTTACGAAGCGGGTGCGGCTGCCGCGGCGCGTCTGGGCGTGAAGTGTTTGGTGGTGCGTGAGACGAAACCCTTGCCGGCGGGCGTGGATTCGTGGGACAAGGTGTTGCCGATGGGCGCGAAGCATCCGGGTGCGCAGATCGGCCCCGATGACGATGCGACGATTCTCTACACGTCGGGAACGACGGGCCGGCCGAAGGGTGCGGTGTCGACGCATCGGGCGATCATCAATGCGTTGATGGCGTTTGCGATGCGCAACCCGGTCGATGCATTGCGTGCGGGAACGAGCCCGACGGGTGACCCGAACGACATTCCGATGTCGTTCATTCTGATCGTGCCGCTGTTCCACGTGACGGGTTGCGTGCCGGTGATGATGAGCTGCTGGGTTGCCGGCTTGAAGCTGGTGATCATGTACAAGTGGGACGCCGAGAAGGCGTTGGAAATCATCGAACGTGAACAGATCACAAACTTCGTCGGTGTGCCGACGCAGAGTTGGGACCTGGTGAACCATCCGCGCTTTGCCGAATTCGACACGTCAAGTCTGCGCGCGGTGGGTGGTGGCGGTGCGCCGGCGCCGGCGCCGCTGGTGGCAAAGGTGGCCGAGTCGGTGAAGAAGGGCCAGCCTCAGTTGGGCTACGGCATGACCGAGACGAACGCGTTCGGGCCGGCCAACCGTGGTGCCGACTACACCTCGCGTCCGACGAGCACTGGCCGTGCGACTCCGCCGATGAAGGTGGCGGTGCGCGACGAGAACCTGCGCGCGTTGCCTGTGGGCGAGCGCGGAGAGATTTGGTTCTTCGGGCCGATGCTGATTCGCGGCTACTGGAACAAGCCCGAGGCAACGGCAGAGACCATCGTCGATGGCTGGCTGCGTTCGGGCGACGTCGGTCGCATGGACGAAGAAGGCTTCGTCTACGTGGAAGACCGAGTGAAGGACATGATCCTGCGCGGTGGCGAGAACGTGTACTGCGCCGAAGTAGAAAGCGCGATCTACGAACACCCGGCGGTGCACGAAGCAGCCGTGTTCGGTGTTCCGCACGACCGCCTGGG
>JBEAPO010000104.1:0-27747 GCA_041164425.1 Actinomycetota bacterium | reverse complement strand
CTGAAGAACATCGTCACCCCCGACGACATGTACGCCGATTACGGTGCGGACACCTTCCGGCTCTACGAGATGTCGATGGGCCCTCTCGAGGCAAGTCGTCCGTGGAACACCCGCGACGTCGTAGGCATGCAGCGCTTCCTGCAGCGCGTATGGCGCAACATCGTCGACGAAGACACCGGAGAAACCCACGTGTCGGACGTGCCGGCATCCGACGACATCCGGCGCGCACTTCACAAGTGCATCGATGGCGTCAGCGCCGACATGGACAACCTCAGGTTCAATACCGCAATTGCCAAGTTGATCGAACTCAACAACGCACTCACACCATTCGTCACCGAGCGTGGCTCGTGCCCGCGGGAAGTCGCCGAACCGCTCGCCATCATGCTGTCACCGCTGTGCCCGCACCTCGCCGAGGAAATCTGGCACCGCATCGGCCACACCGCGACAATCACGTACGAGGCGTTCCCCACGGCCGATGCGTCGCTGCTCGCAAGCGACACCGTCGAGATCCCGGTGCAGATCAACGGCAAGGTGAAGCACCGCATCAACGTCGCAGTCGGCGCCGATCAGGCCGCCACCAAGGCCGCCGCGTTCGCCGACCCGAAGGTCGTCGAATTGCTCGCAGGTGCAACCCCCAAAAAGGAAATCGTGGTTCCCGGAAGGCTCGTCAACTTCGTTCTGTAACAGCACCCTTCCGCGGAGCCACCGGATTCGACTAGGCTGAAACACGTTCAACGCGGACTCGGCATGCTTCGGGTCCGCTCCCGCAGAGGAGGAACCACATGACCACGTCTCGACGTCGTTTCGGAGTCGTCGCCGCCGCAGTCGTTGCGCTGAGCGCGTCGCTCATCAGCATCGCTCCCGCTCAGGCAGGCCCGGCAAAAGTGACGATCTCAGCAAGGCTCGGGGGGAGCTATCGACTGCTCGCGACTGCGACGTCGGGCAAGTCCTACCTCGCAAGCTCGGTACGGGGCAAGGTGACGATTCCCAACGTTCCTACCGCCGACACGAACGGGATGAGTCTCTCGATCCTGTCGACGAGTGGTTCGTACGTCGGTCCGGTGATCCTCAAGTACTCCACCGACGCCGCAGGCAAGAAGAAGGCCAAGAACCTGGCCTCCGCGAAGTACGGATTTCTGAAGATGAAGCGCGCGACGAAGACGGTGAATCTCGGAAAGATCACCGTCAAAGCTGCAGGCAAGTTCGCTTACCTCAGCATCGCCAAGCCCCCGGTCTCGGTTTCCGGCAAGACAGTCGCTGTTGCGGCCGGCGCGCCGCCTGCGGTCAAGTCACTCGGACGAGCTTCGGGAGTCGCCAAGACCGGCCTCGGTAAGTTCGCGAACCCCACCGAAAACAAACCCGGTGATGATGCCGATGGCGACGGCGTCATGGCATTCGCCGACGTTGACGACGACAACGACGGCAAGCTCGACCTCGTCGACGACAAGTTCTTTGATACCAAGGTCAGCGACGAAAAGAACGTGAACGGTTCAGCCGGTCTCTACACAGCACTCGTCTGCGGTGGGATGTGCGTGAACCTCAACGCCTTCGGTATCACCAAACCCGAGGACAACGCTTCGGCCAACACCGCGCTCAAGACAATGCTCAACACGTTCCAGGGCGTGTTCTTCGCGTACAGCGGCGAAGCAGTCACCAGCTCCTTCCCAACGCGGTCGTCACGCGACTTCGGCTTCTTCAACATCGACTGCACGGGCATCAGCTGGTGCAGCGGCACTTCATCGAAGGCGGTCACCATCTCGCCCGACTACGACAACGGAAGCCAACCCGCAAACAACGCTCTTCCGCTCAAGTCCGGCGAGACGAGTTATACGGCCCTCTGCGGATCGTCGGTGATCGCGAAGAATCCGACGAACGACTCGGCATCGCCGACAGGCTGGCCACTGAACGACGCTGGTAGCGCCAGCGCGTACGACCGGACGATGGACGAATGGGTCTTCAAGTCATGCGACCCCGATGGTGACGGCTTCCCCAACATCATCCCGTCCAAGGGAACGATTGCGAGCGGCGCCGAGTGGGTCAACGAGATCAAACCTCGCATGACCGGCCCCGATGGCCTTCGTGTCGGTGATGCGGTGCGCTTCACCCTCAGCGATTCATCGAAGAATCTTGTCGATTCTTCAACCCAGGTGATCTCCGGCGTCATCCAGACGGCCCCTTCGGTTCGCACCTGGAAGACCACGACGATCCACACGTCCACGGGTTCGTACACGATCCCGACGGACATGCAGTCGCCCACGGGCGAGGTCACCCTCACTTTCTGGCGCCCGCAGCGCGTGCCGATGGGCACCGAAACCACGTGGCAAGACGTCGGTGGTCTCACCTATTCGTTCAGCGGCCCCTCGGGTCCCTGCGCCATCAAGTCGGCAAAATTGAGCGACGGCACTGCCGTCACGCCCACGACTATCACGATGATGGGCAAGTCTTCGTCGGTGGTCGTCGACCCCGCGCTTGACGCGACGCCGTCAGCGACGAACTACATCGAGATCACTGCCGACACATCTGGTTGCGGTGCCGGCGCGAGCGTCGGCCAGTGGTCGGTCTCGGCGATGGACAAGGGAAAGAACTCCACCCACTTCAAGTGGCAAAAGGGCGGCGGTGAGCCCGCGCCGCAGAATCCGAATCCGAACGGCGGAACTCCGCAGAATCCGAACCCGAACGGCGGAACTCCGCAGAACCCGAACCCGAACGGCGGCACGCCACCAAATCCGCCGAACCCACCTCAGCCATGATCCTTCTCTGAGCGTCTTGCGGGCTTGCTCGCGAGACGCTCAGAGCTTTGCCAGTTGACCACCGTCGATAGCGAGGTCGGCTCCGTTGATGCCGTCGGCGGCACCGGAACAGAGGAACACAACCGCTGCTGCCACCACTGCGGGGTCGACAAATCGTCCCGTCGGATTCAACTGACCGATCGTCGCCCGCACCGCCTCGGGTCCTTCAGCGACGAGCGGCGCCGCCATCTCGGTCAACGTGGGCCCCGGCGACACAGAATTCACCCGGATGTTCCCTTCGGCGCATTCCAATGCGCACTGACGCGTCAGTCCGATGACGCCGTGCTTCGCCGCGACGTAGCCGGGACTCCCCCGCAGGCTGCCCCGGTGTCCGACACTCGACCCGATGTTCACGATGGCCCCACCGTGAGCCTTCATTGCTTTCATTTCGGCCCGCAGACAGCGAAAGACACCGCTCAGGTTGATTGCGATCATCTCTTCCCAGGCGTCGTCGGAATAGTCGTCGATGAGAACCGAACGATCGAAGATTCCCGCCGAATTCACCGCCGCACGAAGGCCGCCCCTTTGCTGCGCGATCTCGATCGCACGGTCAACGTCCGTCGAGCGACGGATGTCGCCGCGCACGAATTCACACGTACCACCCGTCGCGCGAATCTCCTCGACGACGGCGGATCCTGCTTCCGAACGTCGACCCAGAACCACGACGTTCGCCCCGACTGCCGCGAATGCACGAGCGACCGCCGCACCGATTCCCGATGTGCCGCCCGAGACGAACACTCCTCGGTCCTCGAATTCACCGTTGATTGGCGCGTGAACTCGGGACATCGCTTCACGCTGCATCAGAGAACTCGATAGACGTCGTAGTCGACGCTGCCCGCTCCAGGCGCGCCAACAGCAACGGCCTGGACGCTGTTCAACCAGGTGTACCGCTCGTCGCCCGCTTCGAACAACGGGGCGGTGATGATGCGCGGGCCACCGTCACCCGGTGCCATCACTCCGAGGTAATGCATGTGAATCGACGCACCGTCGTCAGTGGTGACGAGTGCACGCACGTCGAGCTGCGCCGTACCGTCGGCCCGCAACGTCAGCCAATCGGCACCCACGTGGGCGACGGTTCCATTCACCTTCGGGCCTTTCACGGTGCCGCCAGTGATGCCGACGACGACCCGCGTGCCCGCAGGACCGTTCGGGATCACCACTGGATCAGCGAGAGTGGCGTGCATGTGAAACAGGAACTCGACGTTCAGTGATGTGGTGTCGCTCATCTCGCAAGACTACGCATAGGGGCGGTGCGGGTGAACCAGAGGAAAAGTGGAGCTAAGGGGAATTGAACCCCTGACCTCTTCCATGCCATGGAAGCGCTCTGCCAACTGAGCTATAGCCCCTTATCGGTTGCCGAACTCTATCCGCCGGCGGGTGGTTCCGACTACTGCTTCCAGTCGACCTTGGGGACGTCTTTGTAGAGGCGTTCGATCTCGTAGTAGCGACGGGTCTCCTCGGCGAAGACGTGCACTACGACGTCGCCGTAGTCGACGAGAACCCAGAGTTGCTCGCTCATACCCTCGGTGCGTAGCGGTGAACGTCCGTGCGTTTCGCGGATGCGAGCGGTCACTTCGTCGGCAACCGTAGCTACGAGGCGGCGATTGCTGGCGCTGGCAAGAACGAAGTACTCGGTGATGGAGAGCACGTCGCCGACGGCGATGACGAGAACATCGTCGGCCTTCTTGTCGTCGGCGATACGAGCGACCTCGACGGCCAAATCACGGGAGTCGACGTCGATCACTGGTCACCTGCAGTCGTTGTGGTCGTGGCCGATATCAAGCCATCGGAGGGATTGGCGCGAACGAATGCCGCGAAGTCGAAACCGAGCGTCAGACGCAGGTCGACACCCTCTACCGGCACTTTCTGGCGACGGATCTCCATGCCACCGAGCACCGAGGCGTAGCCAGTGACCTCCGATTCCAGAGCGACGTCGGCGATGGCTGCAATCGTGGCCTGTTGCGGCGGATCGGTGATCTCACGGATGAGAACGATGTTGACGCCGAGCGACATGAACCGCAGCACCGCTTCGCGTGTGAGTGCCGCATCGTCGAAGGGACTGTCGATCTGGACATTGATCGATGCGAGCAACGACGACACCGACGATGGCACCACGCTTGCAGTGACGAGGATGATCTCCGCCCGGTCGAGTGCGTACCAGTCGAGCCCGTTCGGGTTCGCGTCACCCTGGTCGACGGGCGTGCCCGCGAACTGCCAGACCTGGACCTGTCCGGCCAGGACGCGGTCGACGAAGGCCTTCAAGTCGATGGTGGGTGTTCCCGCCGTGGTCGTCGTGGTTTCGTCGGCGGCAAGTGAGGTCGTCGTGAGATCGATCTGCGGGCTTCTCTGGCTCGCGCCGACCCCGACCCACAGCGACTTGAGGAGTGGCAGGCGGTCTCTTTCTGCTGCACCCGGCTCGATTGCTGCGAGCGCCTTGGCCACCTGCTCAGCGTTGATCGATTGCCGACCGGCAGGTAATACGTCGGTGACGACACCACCGAGAACACCCTTCACGGGGCGATCGAATTCGACGGTGACGTTCGTGATCGAGCCCAGCAATGGAGTCAGTTCGCTTGCGGTGACTGCTGCGCTGGCCGTGAAAGTGACGTTCAGGAGGCCTTCGGCGTCGGAGGCGAGTGCGGCGATACCACCTCCGAGGAACGAGTCGTAGAGACGGCGAGGTGGCTCGTCCTCGCCGACGATCGCGGCGGAGTTGACCGGAATCGACACGATGGTTCCTCCGATTCCACCCGGCGCGAGGGCGACCATCTGCAATGAAGCAAGCAGCCCGCCGGCGTCGACCACTGCCAGCAGAGCAGCGGGTGTCGACGGAACGCGCAGCACACCGGAAGCATCGACGCTGTTGCCGTCGGTGGAGTTGAGAAGCGAATTTGCAGACAGAGCCAAGCCGGACGGGAGCATCAGTGCGCCGATGAGTCCGCATACGAGCGCCCACGTCGTGCGACGACGCCGACGTGACTCGATCGCCGTCACAGTTGTGCACCGACACGCAGGCCGTAGAGCCCGCGCTTTCGGATGATGGCGACGACTGACTCGGGGACGAGATAGTCGAGCGGTCGACCATCGGTGACGCGACAACGCAAGTCGGTGCTCGACACTTCGAGATGCGGTACCTCGACACGCCGCCAGTCGAACTCGCTCGGCAGATCGACCGGTGAACCGGGACGGTCGACCACGACGAGTGTCGAGGCCGCGGCCACTTCGTCGACCCGCTCCCAACTGACGATGTTCGTCGCAGCATCGTCACCGACGATGGTGAAGAAGCGCGCGCCGGGATGCTTCACGGCGAGAGCTTTCAAGGTGTCGGCGGTGTAGCTGGGGCCCCCGCGAAGTATTTCGTCGTCACCGGCCTCGAGTCCGTCGACGCCTTCGACCGCGGCCTGCGCCATGGCCAGGCGATCGGCTGCCGGCGACACGGCGCGCATCCCCGATTTCTGCCACGGGTCGTTCGCCACCATCAGGATTACGAGGTCGAGCGACAATGCATGACGGACGTTGATGGCAGTGACCAAATGCCCGAGGTGTGGCGGGTCGAAAGTTCCGCCGAAAAGACCGATTCGCAAGGGCACGAAGTCGAAGTCTACGAGTGAAAACTTTCGGAAATACCCCGAAACCCTTGTAGTGCAAGGCTCGGCAGTTTTATGTCCGGCACCCCTTAACAGGAACGGATCCATTTGCTATAGTGACCGATCCCCTACATGGTGCGGATGCAAAATCCAACCTGACCCCCGAAATCCCCCCATATCGATCTCACAGAAACCGCTTGGCTTCGCACGCTCTCGATCCAAGTGGCCCCCAACAGAGCAGCCCCCAACCCCACCCACGAAAAACCCTCAAAGAACACGGATTGACATATGAACGACGCAATTGGTCTCTACTTGAACGACATCGGCAAGGTTGCCCTTCTCACCGCTGAAGACGAGCGCACGCTCTCGAAGGCGATCGAGAAGGGTCGTGAAGCCGCGGCCCGTCTCGCCGCAGGCGAGCGCTCGGCGCAGCTGCGCAAAGACATGAAGGCCGCAGCCGCTGCGAAGGACCGGTTCATCCGTGCCAACCTGCGTCTCGTCGTCTCGATCGCGCGTCGTTACCCGCTGCCCCAGGGCATGGACCTTCTCGACCTCATCCAGGAAGGAAACCTCGGTCTCGAGCACGCTGTCGACAAGTTCGACTGGCGGCGTGGCTTCAAGTTCTCGACGTACGCAACATTCTGGATCCGGCAGGCGATCGGTCGTGCGCTCGACCAGAAGGCGTCGCTCATCCGCATCCCCGGGGACCGTTCGGCCAGCCTTCGCGCCGCGCTGCGCCAGTCGTCGGGCGACGGCGAGAACCTCGATGCAGGCAATGCCGAACTGCACCGCCTCACCACCCCCGTTTCGCTCGACAAGACCGTGGGCGACGATGGTGATGCCACACTCGGGGACCTCATGGACAACGGCCAGGGCACGCCCGAAGACGCCGTCATGGCGTTGGTTGATGGCGAGTTACTGAACGAACTTCTCGGCACACTCGATGAGCGCGCCCGCTACGCGGTCGAGGCCCGCTTCGGGCTTCTCGACGGCGAGCGCAAGTCCTTCCGCGAGGTCGGCGAGGACCTCGGCGTCACGGCAGAAGCCGCACGCCGCCTGGTCAGCCGCGCCGTAATTGGCCTGCGTGAGGACGCGGAGCGCATCTACGCTGCGTAGCGCATGCCACGCTCCTGGTCTCCTGATTCCTGGCACGGTCTAGCCGCCGAGCAACAGCCGGCGTGGCCCGACGCCGGCGACCTTGATCGTGCGCTGAAGCAGATCAGTTCACTGCCGCCGCTGGTCTTCGCCGGCGAGGCGCGCAGCTTGCAGTCTGCGCTCGGCCAAGTGGCCGCGGGCAACGCGTTTCTCCTGCAGGCCGGCGACTGTGCCGAAAGCTTCGAGGAGTTCTCGGCCAACAACATCCGCGAAAAGTTGCGCGTCATCCTGCAGATGGCCGTTGTTCTCACGTACTCACTCGGTGTTCCCGTGGTGAAAGTCGGTCGCATGGCAGGCCAGTTTGCCAAGCCCCGTTCGCAACCCTTCGAACGCGTCGGCGATGACGACATCCCATCGTTCCGTGGCCACATCGTGAATGACCCCTCGCCCACCGTGGCCGCGCGCCGGCCCGACCCCGATCGTCTCGTACAGGCCTACCACCAATCGGCCAGCACGCTGAACCTGTTGCGCGCGTTCACCAAGGGCGGATTCGCACACCTCAATCGCGTCCACACGTGGACGCAGGAATTCATCGAGTCCTCACCCGAAGGACAGCGTTACCAAGCATTGGCGACCGAAATCGAGAATGCTCTTGCGTTCATGCGCGCCTGCGGGATCGACACCGAGAACAATCCCGCTCTCCATCAAGTCGACGTGTTCACCTCGCACGAGGCATTGATTCTCGGTTACGAAGAGGCACTGACACGCCGTGACTCATTGACCGGCGACTGGTACGACTGCTCGGCCCACATGCTGTGGATCGGCGAGCGCACACGGCAACTCGACGGTGCACACATCGAGTTCCTGCGTGGCGTCGGCAACCCGATCGGCTGCAAGGTCGGCCCTTCC
The DNA here is from genome assembly GCA_041164425.1 of Actinomycetota bacterium. Lineage (GTDB taxonomy): Bacteria > Actinomycetota > Acidimicrobiia > Acidimicrobiales > Ilumatobacteraceae > F1-20-MAGs119. The sequence goes on along the minus strand of JBEAPO010000104.1, from coordinate 19,367 downwards.
GCTACGCCCGAATTTGTGCTCGAACTGTGCCAGGCGCTGAACCCCGCCCGCATTCCCGGCCGCCTCACATTGATCTCGCGAATGGGTGCCGACAACGTCGAAGACAAATTGCGTCCCCTTTTGCGCGGGGTACACGACTCGGGCCACCCCGTCGTCTGGGCGTGCGACCCGATGCACGGAAACACCTTCACTTCGACGACGGGTCGCAAGACGCGTCACCTCGACCATGTGGTTGCGGAGATTGCCGGCTTCGTGCGCGCGCACCGTGCCGAGCACACTTGGCCGGGCGGCATCCACGTCGAACTGACCGGTGACGATGTCACCGAGTGCCTCGGTGGCTCGCATGCGTTGTCCGACGCCGACCTCGACGATCGCTACCAGACGGTCTGCGATCCACGCCTCAATGGCCGGCAAAGCATCGACCTCGCATTCCGCGTCGCCGAACTCATCCGTTCTAACCTGAAGTAATCGAAGCGTTCGGCCAAGTCTCTCGCTGGCCCGTCGAGTTCGCCTCAGTGGCGGTGATCGACCGGCATGGCACGCTCCACACGCACGGCGACGCAACGCGAACCGTTCGCATTGCATCGGTCAGCAAACTTTTCACTGCATGGGCAACGATGATTGCGGTCGAAGAGGGCACCACTTCCCTTGCCGAACCCGTCGGCCAGGAAGGTTGCACCGTCCGCCATCTACTCGCCCATTCGGGCGGCTACTCCTTCGATGGCGTGAACCCGATCACGTCGCCGGCACGCAAGCGCATCTACTCGAACACCGGTATCGAGATTCTCGCCGCTCACGTTGCCAAGCGTGCGGGCCTCGACTTTGCCGACTACCTGCACGAGGCGGTGTGCGAGCCCCTCGGCCTCGCTTCGACCACCCTCGAGGGCTCGCCAGCGAAGGACGTCGTCAGCAACATCGATGACTGCGCGCGGTTCATGGCGGAGTTGCGCAGGCCGACGTTGCTGTCACGCGAAACGGTGCGCGAGATGACCACGGTTCAATTCCCCACACTCGAAGGTGTCGTACCCGGCCTCGGCCGTTTCGACCCGTGCCCCTGGGGGCTCGGTCCGGAGATTCGTGGAACGAAACACCCGCACTGGACCGCACCGCATGGATCAGCAGCGACGTGGGGCCACTTCGGCGGCACCGGCACGTTCCTGTGGGTCGACCCCGTTGCCGACGTTGCCTGCGTGATGCTGTCGAACCGGGAATTCACCGAATGGGGAATGGAGTTCTGGCCCTCGTTCAACGACGCGGTGCTCGTCGAGGCGAGCCACCGTGGCTGATCCAATTCCAAGCAGACACGACGAAACAGACCACGCACGGGCGACGCTCAGCGTTTTGATGTTCGCTTCAGGTGCGACTGCGGTTTCGAACAGCATCATCTTCGCGGCGCTCGGCGATCTGCAAGACACCTATGGTTTTGCGGATTTCGGACTCGGCCTCATCGCCGGCATCGGATTCTTGATGGGGCTCCTTACACAGGTCTTCGTCGCACCGTTGGCCGACACTCACAAGCCGAAGAACCTGATGGTCACGGGACTCGCGTTCGCTGCGGCGGGTTCCCTCGTCTTCGCACTCGGCGACACGTTGTGGCAGTTCGTCATAGGTCGCGCCATCGTCGGCGTTTCTTTCGGCTGCACACAACCCGCGGCGCGCGCAATCGCAGCGAACCTCGACAAGAGCCGAGCGGCGGAACGTCTCGGCAAACTCGCCGGCGTCGAGACGGCCGGCATCGTCGGCGGGCCGTTCATCGGGGGCATCATGCTCGACCCCCTCGGCCTGCGTTCGACGTTCATCGTTTTCGCAATCGTTGCGGTCGTCGCATCATTGACGTTGGCGGCGAAGTCGCTGCCAACCCTTCCCTCGTCGGGCGAATCACGGCGCATCAGCCTGACCTTGCTGCGATTCCCCGGCATTCGCACCGTCGCTTTGACGACGATGAGCCTCTACCTTCCTATCGGTGTCTATGACGCGCTGTGGGATCGGTACCTGACGGATCGTGGTGCATCGAATTTCGTCGTCGGATTGTCGTTCCTCATCTACGGCGTTCCATTCGTATTGCTCGCCCGCCTTGGTGGTCGCTTGGCCGACAAGTGGGGCGCACTGCGCACTGCCCTCTACGCGATCTTCGTCCTCGCCCCGGTCGTCACCGGCTACGGCCTTGCCGCGACTCCGCTTGCGATCATCATCGTGTCGGTCGTCGAGGGAGTCGTTCAGGCAGCGACAATTCCCGCGTCACAGGCGAGCATGTCGCAGGTAGCCCCCAAGGGTCGCGCTGCAGCGGCACAGGGCCTGTCCGGTGCGGCGAATCTCGTCGGTGCCGCGGCGACCGCCTTCGTCAGCCCGTGGATCTACGGTGCACACGGACCAGTGTGGGCCTTCGGAGTCATCGCAATCGCGATGCTCACGTTGTCACTCATCGCGCAGTCGATGGCTCGGCGACACAAACTGATCTAGCTCAGCTGAGCCGTTCAATAATCACAAAGCGAAGCGTCAGCTGAGTCGTTCAATAATCATCGCCATACCTTGGCCGCCACCGACGCACATCGACTCGAGGCCAAAGGTCTTGTCTTCGTGTTGGAGGCCATTGATCAGCGTCGCCATGATGCGTGCTCCGGTCATACCGAAGGGGTGACCGAGGGCGATCGCACCGCCGTGAACGTTCAACTTGTCCATCGGGATGTTGAGGTGCTTTGCCGACGGAATCACCTGCGCCGCGAAAGCCTCGTTGATTTCCACCAGATCGATGTCGTCGATGGTCATCTTGGCGCGCGCCAACGTTTGACGGATCGCGTCGATCGGGCCGAGACCCATGATCTCGGGGTTCAGACCCGACACACCCGATGCAACGACGCGGGCCAGTGGCGTGATGCCGAGCTGCTTTGCCTTGGTGTCGCTCATCACCATGACGGCCGCTGCGCCGTCGTTCAACGGACAGGCGTTGCCCGCCGTGATTTCACCGTCGGGACGGAATGCGGGCTTTAGATTCGAGAGACCCTCGACGGTCGTGCCGTCACGCGGCCCGTCGTCTTTCGACACGACTGTTCCGTTCGGAAGGGTGACGGGAGTGATTTCACGCTCGAAGAATCCATTGTTTTGGTTCGCAACCGCTAGTTGTTGTGAGCGTGCACCGAACTCGTCCATCTCGCGGCGCGTCACACCTTCGACTTCGCGCACGTTCTCGGCGGTCTGTCCCATTGCGATGTAGATGTCGGGAAGTCCCTGGGGCGGGGTCCACGATGGCTGGCCGCCCTCGGAGCGCTGCTTGGTCCGCTTGCCCGCGTCGGCAAACACCGCGTTCGGTGCCGAGTCGCTGGCGCCGGCCCCGTAACGGCTGACGCATTCCACGCCTGCCGCAATGAAGCAGTCACCTTCTCCAGAACGAATCGCATGGGCGGCCATGCGGATGGTCTGCAGGCTCGACGAGCAGTAGCGGTTCACCGTCACACCCGGCACGTTGTCGAGACCGGCAAGGATCGCCACGACGCGCGCGATGTTGAAACCTTGTTCGCCTGCCGGCTGGCCGCAACCCATCATCAGGTCTTCGATGTCGTCGGCTCTCACCTGTGGCACCTTCGCCATGAGGGCCTTCACCATCTGCGCCGACAGGTCATCGGGACGCATGTCGACGAGCGATCCCTTGAATGCACGGCCGATCGGGCTGCGAGTGGTTGCGACGATGACGGCTTCAGCCATGGTTCCCCCTGGATTCTCGGTGTGACTCCGCAACCCTAGCCACCTTGCGGATTCTCGGCGCGGGGCGGTGCGTCTTATGCACGTTTTTGCGCCGAGATAACCCTGTCGAGTTCCTCCCGCTGAAGCGGGTCATGGAGATTCAAGAGGCCGGCGTACCAACGCAGGCCGCGGGCCGTACCAACCACCCGAACGGGCACGCGCTCACCGAGGTCGTGGCCGAACTGCGTCGGCACGTCGACACGTTCGATGCCGGCGTCGAAAAGTTCATCTTCGGCCGCCGCCAGTTCGCCTCCGGACATGAGATACGTCTCGGCATCCACGAAGAACGTGAATTCGATGGTGCGAATCTCGGGGAGGGCTTCGTGGTCGTTCTCCACGACCGCATAATCTCACGGCATGTCGACTCAGTCCTCATCGTTGCCCAAGGTCCCGCTCTCGGAGATCAACCTTTCGAACCCCGAGTTCTGGGTGCAAGACCGCGCCTTCCGCTACGGCGCGTTCAAAACACTTCGCGACGAAGATCCGTACCACTTCTTCGAGGAATGGGAGTTCGAGAACTCCCCCATCCCCCGCGGTCCTGGGTACATCGCCCTCACACGTCATGACGACATCTGGCACGTCAGCCGCCATCCCGAGTTGTTCTGCAGCGGCAAGGGGTCGAACATCGGCGACCTCACCGTCGAATTGAACGAGTTTTTTGGATCGATGATCAACATGGACGACCCGAAACACTTCCGACTACGGTCGATCGTCTCGCGTGGTTTCGCACCTCGTGAGATCAAGCGAGTCGAGGAATACGTCGTCACGAAGGCAAAGGAAGTCGTCGACAACGTCATCGAGCGCTTTCCCGGCGGCGAATGTGACTTCGTCGAGGAGGTTGCCTCGCGCTTCCCACTCGAGATCATCTGCGAAATGATGGGTATCCCGCGAGAGGACTACAAACAGATCCTTACGTGGACGAACACGATTCTTGGCGTCGGCGACCCGGAACTCGTCACGGGCCTCGACGACCTGCTGAACGCCGGTTTGAGCATGTTCAACTACGCGCAGGCCTTGGGTGAAGACCGCATCAAGAACCCCGTCGACGACATCACTTCGGTGATGATGCAGGCCGAGGTCGACGGCGAGCGCCTGACTTCGCAGGAGTTCGGATCATTCTTCATTCTCCTCGTCGTTGCGGGCAACGAAACGACTCGTAACGCCATCAGCCATGGCATGAAACTGCTGACCGACCATCAGGACCAGCGCAAGATCTGGTTCGACAACTTCGACGCCCATACCAAGTCGGCCGTCGAAGAGATCGTTCGCTACGCCACACCGGTCATCCACTTCCGTCGCACCGTCACCGAAGACACCGACATCAACGGCTTTCCTGTCAAAGCCGGCCAGAAAGTGGTCATGTGGTACGCATCGGGCAATCGCGACGAACGCGTTTACATGAATCCCGATACGTTCGATGTCCGACGCGACATCCAGCCACCGCAAGTCGGCTTCGGTGCCGGAGGCCCGCACTTTTGTCTCGGCGCCAACCTCGCGCGTCGCGAGATCGCGGTGATGTTCGACGAAATCCGTCGTCGTCTGCCGAACCTCCAGATCACGGGTGAACCGGCCTACTTGCAGAGCAACTTCATCAACGGCATCAAGCGCATGCCGTGCTCGTTCAAGTAAGCGCTAGCCGCGCCTTTTCGCCGCGAGACCAGCGAGAATCTCCATGATCAGGCGGTGCGCGACGTTGACCGTGCAGTCGGCGTGGTCATAGGCGGGTGCCACCTCCATCACGTCGAAGGCAACGAGGGGTGTCTCGAGCGCGAGACGTCGCATGGCCCGCAGCATGTCGATGCTTGCGATACCGCCGGGCTCGGGAGTTCCCGTCCCGGGTGCGAACGCAGGATCGAGTGAGTCGATGTCGACACTGACGTACAGGTGGTCGACACCGTTCATCGCCTCGGCAATCGCATCGGTGATGACGTCATCGAGCCCACGACGGTGGATTTCGTCCATCATGTGCCACTTCATGCCCTGGTCGCGCATCCAGTTCCACACTTCGGGGCCGGGCCAGTAGCCGCGGAGTCCGATCTGTACGAAGTTCTTCGCAGGAATGGCGCCGCTCTCAACGAGGCGGCGCATCGGAGTTCCGTGGCTCGCCAGATTGCCGTCGATTGTGTCGGCCGTGTCGGCGTGCGCGTCGAAGTGCACCATGCCGACGCGACCGAAGCCGTACCTTTCCGCCACTGCAGTCGCCGAGGGCCACGTGATCGTGTGATCCCCGCCGATCACGACCGGTGTGATGCCGAGGCCCACTACCTCGGCAACCTTCTTTTTCACGTTTTCAAGGCTGGCCTCGACCATGCCATGGGGGCAGAACGCATCGCCCGCATCGACCACTTCAAGATGTTCGAAGATCTCGATTCCCAAGTCGAGATGGTACGTACCCGGCTCATACGCGTTCGCTCGCACGCCGCGCGGGCCGAACCGCGCGCCCGGACGATTCGTCGTACCGAGGTCGAAAGGCGCACCGATGATCGCAACGTCGGGGGCCCAGTCCGCGAGCATCTGCGCGTCCGGCACCAACGGCCGCTGTGCAAAACTCAGCGTGCTACCAAAGACGTAACCGAGTTCCAATTGCTCGCGATAGCCAGGCGGCAACTCACGCTTCACGCCGCCAACGCTAAGGGTTTTCGGTGTGATTTGACTCGGAAATCGCTACGTCAGGCACCGAAAACGCACACATCCGGTCGTTCCCTTGGCCATCACGGCACTCCTTCGTCGCGAAAAACCATCGTGGCCCGAGGTCTGCCCCGGGCCACGATTCAAAGTATCAATTTTCTCGGTGTTCAATGGTGCGGAAAGCGAGTCTTTTCACACCGAAAACCCTGGTGGGATCAGGAGCAGCCGGAGGTCGACCCGCACGACGGGCACGCGTGGCACGAGCCGGCGCGCTGCATCTGCACTCCACACTGCATGCACATCGGTGCATCGCTGTGCTTCACTGCCGGGCGCTCGATTCCTCCCGCGGGCGAGTGATCGGTGCTGGGCGCCGATGGTGCGAGACCGTACTGGAGCTGCGCCGCAAGGTCGCCTGCCGTTGGCACGGTCTTCGGGTCGGCCACGACCTCGGAACCGGTGCTGGTCTCGACGATGGTCTCTTCGACACCGGGCAGGGTCGGCTGCAGACGCTCATCGCGGCTGAAGATACCGAGCTCGGCGCGCTCGTCGTAGTTCAGGTACTCGAGCGCGAGACGACGGAACAGGTAGTCCATGATCGACGACGCGATGCGGATGTCCGGGTCGTCGGTCATGCCGGCGGGCTCGAAGCGCATATTCGTGAATGCCTCGACGAACGCACGCAGCGGCACGCCGTATTGCAGGCCGTAGCTGATGCTCTTGGCAAACGCATCCATGATGCCCGAGAGCGTCGAACCCTGCTTCGACACGGTGAGGAACACTTCGCCGGGGCGACCGTCCTCGTACTCGCCGATGGTCGCGAAGCCTTTGCAGTCGGCGACGCGGAACTCGAAGGTACGCCCGCGACGCGAGCGCGGCAGCTTCTGACGCACCGGCTGGGCAACCACTCGCTCGACGATGCGCTCGACGACGTTCGTCGCCGCCGACACTGCCGTCGGCTCGTCGGTCTTGTCGTCGTCCTTCTTCGCAGTCGACAGCGGCTGTGCAACCTTGCAGTTGTCGCGGTAGATCGCGACCGCCTTGAGGCCGAGCTTCCACGAAAGTTCGTGCAACTTCTCGATCTCTTCGATCGTCGCTTCTTCGGGCATGTTCACGGTCTTTGAGATGGCACCCGAGAGGAATGGCTGGACTGCGCCCATCATGCGGACATGGCCCTCGTAGTGGATCGTGTTGTCACCCATCGAGCACGCGAACACGGGGAGGTGTTCGGCCTTGAGCGCAGGTGCGCCGATGATGCTCTTGTTCGTGTCGATGTAGGCGATGACGTCGTCGACCTGCTGGGGCGTGTAGCCGAGGCGACGCAACGCACGCGGGATCGTCTGGTTGACGATCGACATCGTTCCACCACCGACCAGCTTCTTGATCTTCACGAGACCAAGGTCGGGTTCGATGCCGGTGGTGTCGCAGTCCATCATGAGACCGATGGTGCCTGTCGGAGCGAGCACGCTGGCCTGGCTGTTGCGAACTCCGTACTCCTCACCGTCGCGCACCGCGGACTCCCAGGCATCGCGGCCGGCCTGCAAGAGGTCGGCTTGAACCACGTCGGGGTTCTCGATTTCGTACGACGCGTCACGGTGCATGCGGAGCACGTTGAGCATGTACTTCTCGTTCTCGGCGAAGCCGGCGAACGGTCCCATGCGGCTGGCCGTGCGGGCCGATGTGGCGTACGAATGGCCGGTCATGAGCGACGTAATGGACGCGGCCCACGAGCGGCCTTCCTTACTGTCGTACGGCAGGCCGAGCGCCATCAGGAGGGCACCAAGGTTCGCGTAACCGATGCCGAGCTGACGGAACAGGCGGCTGTTCTCACCGATCTTCTCGGTCGGGTAGTCGGCGCGACCAACGAGGATTTCCTGCGCGGTGAAGACGACTTCGACCGAGTGCTTGAACGCTTCGACATCGAAATTGTCGTTGTCATCGAGGTACTTGAGCAGGTTGAGCGACGCCAGGTTGCAGGCCGAGTTGTCGATGTGCATGTACTCCGAGCAGGGGTTCGAACCGTTGATGCGGCCCGTTGCATGCGCGGTGTGCCACTTGTTGATGGTGGTGTCGAACTGCAGACCGGGGTCGGCGCATTCCCACGCTGCAGTGGCGATTTCGCGCCAGAGGTCGCGTGCGCGAACGGTCTTCACCGCAGATCCATCGGTGACCGCCTTCATGTTCCAGTCGCGATCTTCGATAACTGCATTCATGAAGTCGTCGGTGACGCGCACGGAGTTGTTGGCGTTTTGGTACTGAATCGAGAACGCATCGGCACCATCGAGGTCCATGTCGAAGCCCGCATCGCGCAGAACGCGCGCCTTGCGCTCTTCTTTCGCCTTGCACCAGATGAACTCTTCGACATCAGGGTGGTCGACGTTCAAGATGACCATCTTTGCTGCGCGACGTGTCTTGCCGCCCGACTTGATGGTTCCCGCGCTGGCGTCGGCACCACGCATGAACGACACCGGACCCGAAGCGGTGCCGCCGCCCTGCAACTTTTCGTAGCTCGAGCGGATGTTCGAGAGGTTGATGCCCGAACCCGAACCGCCCTTGAAGATGGTTCCTTCTTCGCGGTACCAGTTGAGGATGCCGGCCATCGTGTCTTCGACGGCGAGGATGAAGCATGCGCTTGCCTGCTGCGGCACACCCTTCACGCCGATGTTGAACCACACCGGACTGTTGAATGCCGCGCGCTGGGTGACGAGGATGAACTTGAGTTCATTGCGGAACGCCTCGGCCTCGTCGGCGTCGACGAAGTATCCACCCTCGATGCCCCAATCAGTGATGGTGTCGGCAACACGATCGATGACCTGACGCAGCGAGGTTTCACGTTCGGCGGTACCCAGTGTGCCGCGGAAGTACTTCTGGGCGACGATGTTCGTTGCGTTCAATGACCACGATGCAGGAATCTCGACATCGCGCTGTTCGAAAGCAACGGAACCGTCCTTCCAGTTTGTGATGCGCGCATCACGGCGTTCCCAAACGACGGAGCCGTACGGGTGCACGCCGGGGCTGGTGAAATGACGGCGGATCCCAATGGACAACCGATCCGGTGCGAGAGACATGTCGTTCCTTCCTTGCTTGCTTTTCTGAGTGCGATCTGTGTTGTCGAATGTGTGTGACTGTCGTCACCCACGTACTCCGCATGGAGAGCGCAGAAGACCACCACTTCATTCATGTCTGACCTCGACGCCCTGGAGAAGCCTCCAGAGACGCAGGGTCCACAACATGTTGTGGCACTCCGCCCCCCATTGCGGTGCATTCCACAACTGGTTGTGTAATTACAGCACTGTGCTTACCTTTTGTCAACGATTGTCGATGGTCACTCGGCACACCATCGCCTGCCCGCACGATACGGGGGAAGGCCTGTGTGAAGGAAGTGGACAACCGTGTGAATTTCCCCTTTTTTCAGGGGATTGCGCTGTGGACGAGTGTGGACGGTCGGCTCGCCCCGCCGGACAAGCCGGAGGGCGTCAGCCGGCGGTCACCGCGACAGGGATCCCATTCAAGACGCTGGTGCCCGACACCGGATCGAAGAGGTCTTCGTCGGTGAGGACGTTTGAGTTGACCCCTGCATACTCCCCCGCGACCGACAGCCGGGTGCCCGCCACGGAGTGGCCCCATCCATGCGGCAGCGATACCACCCCGGGTCGGATGTCATCGGTTATCTCGACAGGTGCGAGAACTTCACCAACCCTGCTTCGTACACGTACCGCCTGGCCGGCGGAAATCCCGCGCGCCACCGCGTCAGTCGGGTGCATCTGCAACGTGCAGCGTGGCTTGCCTTTCACGAGAACCGTGATGTTGTGCATCCACGAATTGTTCGAACGAATGTGACGCCGGCCGACCAACATCAGGGTGTCCTCGTCGACGCCGCTCGCGTGCTCCCACAGACGATCGATGTCTCTGAGCAGTTGGGGCGGCGCGAGTTCGATCTTGCCCGATGCCGTGCGAATCACCTCGGGAATGCGCGGACGCAACGCGCCGAGGTCGACTCCGTGTGGGTTCGCGAGAAGAACGTCGAGCGACAGACCTCCCTCTGCGGCTCCGAAAGCGTCACCGTATGGGCCCGTACGCAACATGAAGTCGATCATCCTCGCCGGACCGCGCCGACCAGATGACGACAACATCGCAATGATCTCATCGGCATCACGCCCGCAGATGTTGGAAGACGCGTCACGCACCGAAGAACCAACGAGACCGGCTATCGCGAGGTCGTCGGCGACGGCAGGATCGGCATCGGCACCCGCACCCTGGGCGACCATTCCAAGCTTTGCGAGGATCTCCCACTCATCGGGTTGGCCGTCATCGAGAGGAAGCACCGCCGGGCTGTAATTCGCCACGTTGCGGATCGCAAATGCGAGAAGAAACACGTCGTAGTGGTCGCGCTGCAAGTGCGACGGCGGCGGAAGAATCACGTCGGCGTGGCGCGTCGTCTCGTTGAGATAGATGTCGACGCTGACCATGAAGTCGAGTGACGCCAACGCACGGTCGAGTTTCTCGCTGTTCGGATTCGACAGAACGGGATTGCCGGCCAGCGTGACCATCGCGCGGATCTGGCCTTCACCGTCAGTGAGGATTTCATCGGCAAGCACTGCGACGGGAAATTCCCCCATCAATTCAGGGAGGCCCTTCAACCGCGAATGACCCTTGGCGTACTCGAAACCCTTGCCTCGCCCGGGCTGGCCCTTCGTCGTTGCGCCACCCGCGGCGGGCAGCGTGAAAAGCGAACCGCCTTCGCTGTCGAGGTTGCCGGTGAGGGTGTTCACGACATCGACAAGCCACGATGTCGTCGCGCCGAACGAAGTTGTCGTGGTTCCGATACGACCGTAGACCGTGGCCGTCGGGGCAGCCGCAAGTTCACGTGCGATGCGGCGAATCGTGGCCGCATCGACACCGCACGCGCGTTCGACGGCTTCGGGCGTGAACCGACCGACAGCGTCACGGATCTGGTCGAGGCCGTTCAGGTGCGGCGCGATGTGCGCACCGACCGAAACCAAGTCTTCAGCAAACAGAACCTGGGCGATCGCCGCGAGGAAGAGCGCGTCACCATTCGGGATGATCGCGATCCACTCGCTGGCCTTCTGAGCGGTTTCACTGCGCCGCGGGTCGACCACCACCACCTTGCCTCCCCGAGCGAGGATCGCCTCGATGCGACCGGGAAAGTCCGGCGCGGTGCACAGACTGCCGTTCGACGCATAAGGATTTGCACCGAGCATCAGCAGATAGTTGGTGTGATCGATGTCGGGAATCGGAACCGACTGCACCGTGCCGAACATCAGACCACCGGCCAACTGCTTCGGCGCCTGGTCGACGCTCGATGCGCTGTAGCGCTGCCGCGTACCGATGCCCTGCAGCGCGACACGACCGAACGTCATCGACCCGAGATTGTGGGCCGACGGATTGCCCATGTAGGTGGCGATCGCATTTCGTCCGTGACGGTTGATCACTTCGCCGAGTCCGCGCTCGACCTCGCGCCATGCCTCGTCCCATTCGACCTCGACGTGCACACCGTTCCGCTTCACCAGTGGTTTGCGCAGTCGATCAGGGTCGTCGTGCAACTGCTTCAACGTGCTGCCCTTCGGGCAGATGTAGCCGTGCGAGAAGACGTCGTCCATGTCGCCGCGAATTCGCGCGACCGAACCGTTCTTCACGGTGATCTCGAGGCCGCATCCCGCTTCACACAGCGGACACGTTCTGTATGCCGTTCCGTTCGTCGTGAAATGATTCATGGTCGACATCGCCCCCCAACATTCACCGGCCGCTTGTAGGCTCGCGGTTTCGTGAAACTTCTCTACTCCTACCACGATTTTCTCGGCACCGTCGGACGAGACGTCACTCATGACGAGGCGTACGGGGTCGCACGCCCCAGCCCCGCCGACTCGCGCGGTCCGCGCCCTTGGGTCGGCATGTGCATGGTCGCGAGCATCGACGGCTCGACCGTCGTCGGAGGCAATTCACGGCCGCTCTCGGGTCCGGCTGACCAGGGCGTCTTGCTTGCCCTGCGCCGTATTGCGGACAACATCGTGGTGGGTGCCGAAACCGCTCGGGTTGACGGATATGGCAAGCCATCCAAGGATGGCCAACGCGTTGCGGTCGTGTCGCGATCGGGCAGGGTCGACACGTCGACGACCCTATTCACCTCGGGCGCGGGGTATCTGGTGACCCCCGACGCAACCGGGAACGTCGACTTCTTCGCGGTTGTCTCCGCTGCTGGTGGCAGGTTTCTGCAACTCGAGGGCGGCGCGCGGCTGAACGCGGCGATGATCGACGCCGACCTCGTCGACGAGATCAATCTCACGGTTTCTCCGAACGTGGCCGGAGGCGACGCACCACGACTGACAAATGGTGCGAACGAGATGATGCGTCGCTACAGATTGCAGCACGTCATCGAAGATGATGGATTTCTGTTCCTTCGCTACGTTCGCCCCAACTCGGGTGCGTGACTTTCAATTCTTTTCGAGCAGCGCAAGCTCGCGACGGAAGTCGGCAGCCTGATCGAAGTTCTTGTACACGCTGGCGAAACGCAGGTACGCAACTTCGTCGAGTTCACGCAACTTTTCGAGAACCGCATGACCGACCTGCGCCGAGGTGACCTCGGCGCCGATGGTGCGCAGCGTTTCTTCGACTCGGTCGGCGAGAGCATCGATCGTGGACGACTCCACAGGCCGGCCCTTGGTGGCGGCACTCACCCCGGCGATGACCTTTGAACGATCGAACGGAACGCGTGAGCCGCTGCGCTTGGTGACCATCAGAGGTACCTCTTCGAGCCGTTCACGGGTTGTGAATCGGAATCCACAGAGGGGGCACTGGCGACGCCGGCGAATAGCGGCACCTTCCTCAGCGGCACGCGAATCGATCACCTTGGTGTCATCTGAGGGGCACACCGGACAGTGCATGCCTCCATCGTAGGGAGTGGGATGCCTACGGGATAAGGATCTGCTGGCCGGGAACGATGTGAGCGCCGTTGAGATCGACGAGGCGATCGACGAATTCCATGACATCGCCCTGCGGCGCGAGACGATGGGCGATGGCCCACAACGTGTCGCCTTGCACCGCGGTGATGGTGCGTGGCATCTCGACGGCTCCAACCGGTCGGGTGTTCTCTGCAACTGCGCCGCGAGCGAACAGGCCAACGGCAACGAGCAGGGCACACAAGGCTGCGACCAACACCCGACGCCGCACGTAAGTCATCTGTGAAGGGCGAATCTGGACGGACATCTGAGGGTGGAGAGCGAGGGCCATGTTCGGGGTCCTTTCTGAAGGGATGGGACTTGCGGGGTGGAATACGAGCACCGTAACGAACGGGTGTTCGCTCAACGTACCGAACACATGTTCGGCTGTCAAGGGTCCGAGCGAACAGGTGTTTGATTCAGGGGGCGAACAGGCGTACGCTGGCCCCATGGCCGAAGCCCTTACCGCCCGTCAACGGGCCATCCTCGAATTCATCGACACCAGCATGCGCGACCGGGGCTACCCCCCGTCGGTGCGCGAAATCGGCGAAGCCGTAGGCCTGAACAGCCCGGCGACGGTGCACAACCACCTCGCCACCCTCCAAAAGCTCGGCTACCTACGGCGCGATCCCACCAAACCCCGAGCCCTCGAGGTGCGATTCGACTCGAGCATCGGCGTCGCGATGGAACGCCGCCCGGCCCGCCACGTGCCCCTCGTGGGCGACGTGGCCGCGGGGACCGACGTCCTGGCCAACGAGAACGTCGAAGAGCTCATCCCCCTTCCCGTCGACTTCACGGGTGAAGGCGAACTTTTCATGTTGCGGGTGCGCGGCGACTCGATGATCGACGCCGGCATCTTCGACGGCGACTACGTGGTGGTTCGCCAGGAATCGACTCCGCGCAACGGCGACATCGTCGTCGCCGGCATTCCCGGCGACGAGGCAACGGTCAAGACCTTCAAGAAGTCGGGTGCGAACATCACCCTGATTCCCGCCAACCCGCGGCTCGAACCGATGGTCTTTCCTGCCGCTGATGTGGCAATCTTCGGCAAGGTCGTCACCGTCTTGCGGCGGCTCTGACCAACCCGCCGAACAACAACAGACCGATCGCCAGAACCACTCCTGCCGCGATGCGCCACGGCGTGCGTGTCGAGAACACGTTCTCTCCGATCGCAATCGCGACGTCGGGTGAGTCGGCGACCAGGCCCACGATCACCGTTTCGCCTGATCGCCCCGCGAAACGTGACGTGAGAATGCCGTCATTGCGACCAAGGTCGTAGCGACGGTTCGGACGCACTTCATCGACACGACGTTCGACGCCATCAGGTGTCGCAACCGCGAAGCCGACCATGGGTATTCCGTGCGGATTCGACATCGCCATTCCCGCGTTGGTGCAGTCGGCGGAGTCGGGCATCGGCACCGGACCCTCTTCGATGTAGACGAAGAAGTCACCCGTTTCATTCAAGGTGACGGGTACGCGACAACCGGCACTCACACGCACCATTGCGGCAGCGGCCTCGCCGGCGCGTCGCGTTCCCTCGCTGAACAAGGCCGCAGCCGCGGACAACGTGACGAGGAACAGGCCCACCGCAAACCATCGGCGCCGACGACGTGGCGTCGGCGTTACCGGCGGCGACGCTTCGGGCGGCTCCCAGCGAGTTTCCGGGTCGGGAGCAGGAAACGTCGGAACGTCGCTCATCTACGTTCGGTCAGATCTCGACGCCGAGTCGCTTTGCCATCAACGAGATTTGCTCGTCGGGCTGTACAACCGCGATGCGCACGTTGTTTGCCCCGCCCGCGCCGTAAAAGTCACCGGGCGAAACGAGCGTGCCCGCTTCGCGGGCGAGACGTTCGGCGAACGCCCAGCCGTCCTGCGCATCGAACCACAGATAAAAGCCACCGGCAGGCATTGGGATGTCGAGGCCCGACCACTTCCCCACGACCGCACGAACAGCTTCCAGCCGTCGCAGGTAGCGGTCGCGCTGTTCGACAACGTGCGCATCGTCGGCGAGTGCGGCAACTCCTGCGGCCTGTGCGGGGCCAGGCACCATCATGCCGACGTGCTTGCGCACCTCTTTCAAGTAGTCGACGATGTCGTGGTCACCGGCATAGAAGCCGACGCGCACACCTGCGAGGTTCGACCTCTTCGACAAGGAATGCACCGCGACAACACCGTCAAGCGAATGCTGCAAGGCCGACTTCGGGGACGAGTTCCACGTGAACTCGGCGTAGCACTCGTCGCTGAAGACTGGCACCGAGTTCGCACGGCCCCATGCAACGGCAGCACCAAGATCGTCGAGATGGCCCGTCGGATTGCTGGGGCTGTTGACCCACAGCATCAATGCGCGTGAAGCGTCACCAGCGGTGATCGAACCGAGATCCATCGTCCCGTCGGACCGCATCGGCACAGGAATGGCCCGACAACTTGCGAGAGTGGCCCCCATCTCGTACGTGGGGTAGGCCACCGCCGGATACAACACCGTGTCCTTGTCGGGCGCGCGCAGTCGCAGCCAGTGCGGAGTCGTCGCAACGAATTCCTTGGTGCCGATGCAAGCAGCGACGTCGGATGTCGGAACATCGACTCCAAAGCGTCGTTTCATCCAGTCGAGCGCCGCGCGTCGCAGCGCATCGCTGCCGATACTGGCCGGATAACCGCGCTCGGCGTTCGACGAGGAGAGCGCCGTCACCACCGCTGCGAGTGGCGGGTCGCACGGCGTGCCGATGGAGAGATCGACCAGGCCACCGTCCATCGCACGACCGTGCGCGGCAAACGCATCGAGGCGGTCGTAGGGGTACGGCGGTGGAACGAAACCGGTGGGTACGGACTCCGCATTCATCGCTGTCACTCTGCCCCACCGCACACGTAGTCGCGCAATCGACCCATCGATGCGTCGGACAGTCGGGCACGAATCCGCGTCCCCGACTCCTCGTGGCCGATCGACACCACTTCTCCCTCACGGTGCACCATCGCGAGGGCCTCGCCGTGCTCGTAGGGAATGAGCAGTTCGACCACCCGCGACAGCGCCCGCATCCGATCACTGAGGGTCCGGAGCAATGCGTCAATGCCCTCGCCAGTGAGTGCCGACACCGCAACCGAACCGGGGTGATCGGCGCGCAAGAGCGCCAGGGCCTCGGGTGCAATGCGGTCGGCTTTGTTGAAGACGAGTAATTCGGGCACTCGATCGGCATCGATCTCGTCGAGCACCTCGTGAACGGCGTCGATCTGACCCTGCGGGTCGACCGCACCCGCATCAACCACGTGCACCAGGAAGTCGGCCTGACTGGCAACTTCAAGCGTGCTTTTGAACGCCTCGATGAGGCCGTGCGGCAACCGACGCACGAAACCGACGGTGTCGGTGAGCAGCACGGGCTCGCCACCCGGAAGCGACAGCCGGCGCGTGGTCGGGTCGAGCGTGGCGAAGAGCCGGTCCTGCACGAGAACCCCCGACTCGGTGAGCCGATTGAGAAGAGTCGACTTTCCGGCGTTCGTGTAACCGACGATCGTCACCGACGAAAGCCCACTGCGCGCGCGGCCCTTGCGTTGGTTCTCTCGGGTGCGACCAAGTTCGCGAAGCTCGCCCTCGAGTTTCGCGATACGTCGGGTGATACGACGACGATCGACCTCCAACTTCGTTTCGCCGGGACCGCGGGTACCGATACCCGCACCTTGCTGGCTGAAGGCGCCCTTCGTTCCGCGACGCAGGCGAGGAAGTCGGTAACGCAGCAGTGCAAGTTCGACTTGCGCCTTGCCCTCGAGCGTGTGCGCGTTCTGGGCGAAGATGTCGAGAATCACCGCGGTACGGTCGAGCGCCGTGCGGCCGAGCATCTTTTCGAGGTTGAACTGTTGTGCCGGCGACAACTCGTTGTCGAATACCACGGTGTCGGCATCGACGTCGAGACACACCTGACGCAACTCCTCAGCCTTGCCCTTTCCGAGATACCACGCTGGATCGGGTGCGTCGCGTCGCTGGGTGAGCGTGGCGACCGCGTCGGCACCGGCCGTGTCGACGAGTAGCGCGAGTTCGTCGAGGCTCGCATCGGTTTCCTCGTCGGCGTGCGGGGGAAGCGTGACGCCAACCAGAACGATGCGTTCGCGAAACGTGCGCTCGATGAGCGTCTGGCCGAGCGCCTCCTGATACGGATTGCTCACGCGTCGACCGTCACCGTGGCGACGAACGTCGACGGACCAACGAGAACTGCCTCGCGGGTCGACTTGTTGATGCGCACGCGCGCGTCACCACCATCCATGTGGACCGTAACCTCTTGCACCTCGGTCTTCGCGTTGGATGGGACGAGACCCCAGCTGAGCGCGGCGTAGGCGCCGGCACACGCCCCCGAACCACACGCCAGCGTGATGCCCGCGCCGCGCTCGTGAACACGCATCGTGACCGCATCGTTTTCGGGGCCCGGCGCAACGATTTCGAGGTTGACTTGGGGCACCTTCTCGCCGAGCTCGCGCAGGCCGACGCCGTCGACGTCGTCGACGCCGACCACCGAGTGCGGATTACCGAGCGACAGATGGGCGACGGGGCGATCAGGGTGACAGCCGAGCGTCTCCCAACCTTCGGGCACGGGAAGGTCACCGACGACACCCATCGAAACACTCGCCTGAATCGTTGTCGCGTTCTCTTCGGCCACAACCTCGACACGCCGCACACCCGCATCGGTGGATACAACGTAGGTGACGCCAGCGGGGCGGCCGTCCGATTGGTGCGCGGCCTGCACGAGACAGCGGATGCCGTTGCCGCTGATCTCGGCGCGGCTGCCGTCGGCGTTGTACAACATCATCGCAAGGTGTCGCTCGCCATGGTTCTCGAGAACGAGCAAACCGTCCGCTCCGACACCGAAACGTCGATCGCACCATCGACGGGCGAGTTCCTCCCACGCTCGGCCCGGGCGACCCTGGTGCAGGTCGTAGACGAGAAAATCGTTGCCGAGGGCCTGATGCTTCGTGAGGGTCACCTGCACGTCGCCACCCTATTCCCCGAACGCAGCAAGAACCGCAGGACTTACCAACTCCACGGGATCGCCGCCGGTGACATCGACCCAACGTATTCGTGGGTCACGGCGATACCAACGCTCTTGTCGTACCGCGAACTGCGTGGTGCGCAAGACGATCTCGTCGCGCGCGACCGAAAGTGGTACGCGACCCGCGATGTGATCAATCATCTCCTTGTACCCAAGTGCCTGTGCCGCCGTGCGCGACAACGGCAGGTCGCCACCGAGCAAAGCGCGCACTTCGTCGACCAACCCATCGGTGATCATCTGGTCGACGCGCGCTGCGATACGTCGGGCAAGCGCCTCGCGCGACCAGCGAATACCGATCTGAATCGCCCCGTTGTCGGGAAAGGTTGCCGTACCCGGGCCGGCGTCGCTGAACCTCTCACCGCTACCCAGACACACCTCGAGGGCCCGCACGATGCGCCGACGATTGTTCGCCTCGATTTTGGCGGCGGCCGCGGGGTCGAGTTCTGCAAGGCGTCGATACATCCCCGCGGTGTCGATGTCGGCCTCCAGTTCGGCGCGAATCTCCGGCCACTCGCCGGGAAACACGAGTTCGTCAATGACTGCCGTCAGATAGAGACCCGTCCCACCCACAAGCAACGCACGTCGGCCCGAGGCCTGAATCTTGTCGAGCGCCTCGGTGGCCGCCACCTGGAACTGTGTTGCGGTGAAACGCTGTGATGGATCGACAAGATCGAGACAATGGTGCGGGATGAGATTTCGGTCGTCGATCGTCGGCTTGGCCGTACCGATATCCATGCGGCAGTACACCTGCATCGCATCGACCGCAATGATGTCGACGTCACCCAGTGCCGACGCAACCCGCATCGCGACGGACGACTTTCCCGACGCGGTGGGCCCGAGAATCACGACACGTCTCGGCGCGTCGGCAGGTCTCATCGGTAGCTTCGCTCTCAGGCGGAAGCGACGGCCAGTCGCACCTTGTGCGTTGGCGCGGCCGTCACCTCGCGAAGCTCACCACGCAGGAAGTGACGCGCAGCCGAAGTCACGAGAACGTTGGCGTAGCTACCGACACGAATCGGCT
>JBEAPO010000103.1:0-6157 GCA_041164425.1 Actinomycetota bacterium | reverse complement strand
CTGCGCGGACAACTGTTGCTCACACCCGTCACCGACGGTTCGCGTCAGTCGGCATCGTTCACCGAGAACGGCGAGGGCTACGTGCTCACCAAGGCCGTGATGGAGTGGTTCTGGAATCACTACGCGAGCGCTGAAGACCGCAAGGACGTGAAGGCATCACCGTTGCTCGCACCGAGCCTTGCAAACCTTCCGCCCGCGATGATCGTGACCGGCCAGTTCGACCCGTTGCGCGACGAAGGAAACGAATACGCACGCGCACTCGGCAACGCCGGTGTGCCCGTGAAGCGCATCCAGGCCCGCGGACACATTCATACCTCGATCACGATGGTCGACATGTTGCCGTCGGGTCAGTCGATCCGTGCCCACATGGCATCGGGTCTGCGCGGCTTCTTCGCCGACCAATAGCCTGCGACATATGGCCAGCAGCACATCGAACGGTCAGTCCTGGGACGACCGCTACGCCGAAGAAGGCTTTGCCTTCGGAGACCAACCGAACGACTTCCTTGTCGAGTCGGCCGCAACGTTCGGCACCGGCACTTCGCTCGTCGTCGGCGACGGCGACGGACGCAACGGAGTGTGGCTCGCCCAGCAGGGCCATCACGTCACGTCGATCGACCTCAGCCCCATCGGTGTCGCCAAGGCGAAGAAACTCGCCGAACAACGCGGAACCACACTCGATGCGCGCGTCGGCGATCTTGAAACTTTCGACATGGGGGACGCGAAGTGGGAATCGATCGTCTCGATCTTCTGCCACGTGCCGTCGACGTTGCGGCACATCGTCCACGCCAACGTAAAACGTGCACTGAAGCCGGGCGGTGTCTTCGTCCTCGAGGCGTACACAAAGGCAAACATCGGCCGTGGCGTCGGCGGGCCGCAGAACGACGATCTCACCGTCGAGATTGCGGAACTCGAGGCCGACTTCGCCGGGTGGGACCTGATAACCCATCGCGCGGTCGAACGAAACATCGTCGAGGGCAAGTACCACAACGGCCTCAGCTCGACCGTCCAGTTCCTCGCACGCAAACCACGGTCGTGAAGGCCCGCCGATGAAGGTCTTCGTCCATGGCAATCCCGAAACATCGGCGATCTGGCGGCCGCTCGTGACGGAACTCATCGACCGTGGCGTCAACGACGTCGTTCTTCTCTCACCCCCGGGCTTCGGCGCAACAACGCCACCCGCTTGGCCAGCAACGCAAGACGCGTATGCCGACTGGTTGATCGACGAGGTGCAGAGACTCGACGGACCCGTCGACATCGTCGGACATGACTGGGGTGCTGGGCACGTCTACGGCGCACTTGCTCGACGCCCCGAACTCTTCGCGTCATGGGCAGCGGATTGTGGCGGCCTTTTGCATCGCGACTACGCGTGGCACGACGCCGCGCAGGCCTGGCAGACATCGGGAGTTGGGGAAGAGGCCGTGGGCCTGTTGACCAAGATGGAGAAGTCCGACCTCGTTGCGGTTCTCCAAAGCCTCGGCATGAGCGAACAAATCGCAGGCGAGGTGGCGGCGCACGTCGACGACGAGATGGGACGCTGCATTCTCGCTCTCTACCGTTCGGCCGCCCAACCGGCGATGCGTGACCTCGGCGCACGACTCGCGACGAAGCAACTACCACGCGGCGCTGTCATTGTTCCGACGGCCGACACGTATCCGGGTACTCCCACGATGGCCGCCGACGTGGCGCGCACCCTCGGTGCCACGACAATCGAACTGACCGAACGCGGTCACTGGTGGATGATCGAAGATCCTGGAACCGCTGCGGATCGTCTGGTCGGCTTCTGGAATAGCGACACGTAGTCGTCACTGTTGAGTAAAAACACCGTCCCGATGGAGCGGATCAGCACACTCTGAGCACCGAGCGAGACTACTCGTCGTCGAATGTCAATGCATCGGGTTCGTCACCCGACAATTCGGGGATGCCCTGCTTGCTGCGCATCTTCTCGATGTCACGAATCGGCACGCTGAGCTTCTTGAAGCGTGTGCCACCGGTTCCGATGCTCTCAACCTTGTCGGTCAACTTGTCGAAGACATCCTTCACTTCGTCGACGGCCTTGACGTAGTTCTGCCATTCCTTGTTGAATTTGTTGATCTGCTGCATGATCGACGCGGCGGTCTGTTCGGTGTGGAAGCTGTCGGTGGCCTGGCGGATGACGACCAAGAACGAATACAAAGCCAACGGAGAGCAGAGGACGACCTTCTTCGACAGCGCGTAGTCGATCATGCCCGGATCTGCTTCGTGAACGAAGCCACTAATGCTTTCGTTCGGCAGGAACATGAGCACGTAGTCGAGAGACTCTTCCTTTGCGTTCACGGTGTAGTCACGTCGGGCCAAGGTATCGATATGACCCCTGACCGCCCGAACGAACTCCGCTTTGGCACTTGTCCGCAGCGCATCGGTTTCGGCGTTGAAGTGTTCGGCGTACTTGTCGAGCGGGAACTTCACGTCCATGAAGAGCACCCGGTCAGGCGGCATCATGAACGTGAAATCGGGACGGCCGCCGACCGAGTTGACATCTTGCTTGGCGTAGTTGACGCCCTCGATGAAGCCAGCAGCGCGCAACATGTCCTCAACGACGCGTTCGCCCCATTGGCCGCGTTTTTGTGAACTTGACAGAATTTCGCTGAGGTTGTCGGTGCGACGAGCCAATGCCTCAACGGCCTTGCCGACGTTGTCGTACTGCGACGTGTTGGTTTGCTGCAATGTCTGGAGTTCTTTCGACAACGCATCGATGCGTTGGTTCATCTCGCCGGTGAGATTACGCAACGTGTTGTCGATCAACTCGGCGCGCGAACCCAACTGTTCGCCCCCCGACTTCGCAATGTTCTCTGCTGCGATCTTGATCGACTCTTCGCGGTCAAGCCGCGCGCGTTCGCTCAACTGGTGCATCGCGCCAGCCACCGACGCGTTGACGGACTCGGCCACCGTGCGAGCCAACTCAGCCGACATCTCGGCCCGCAGCGCCGCAGTGTCGATGACCGGCGTCGGGGGAGCAACGGGTGCGGGCGGCGGTGCAATACCACGGCGCTGGTTCAGTAGAACCAGGCCAAGAACAGCGAGCGCGATGACGAGGGCGAGAACCGCAATGACTTCCATCGCGACCAAGTTACGTCGGGGGTGTGCGGTCGAACGCCAACTGCTACCTGCAAGACTCTGACTTGTGACGGGAGGAGCAGTCGACGTGGAGGCGATTCAGCGCCGCACCCTGCGGGTGTTGGTGCTCGGCCAGTTGGCTGCTGCTGCGGCGTTGTCGTCGGCGGTGACGGTCGGTGCCTATGTGGTGCAGAGCATCCTCGGGCAGTCGACGCCGTGGGGCGGCATTGCCACGGCGACGGTGACGACGGGGACGGCTTTCATGTCGCAGGTATTGGCGCGGGTGATGAACCGTGGTGGCCGGCGGCGGGGTCTGCAGACGGGCTATGCGATGGCGATCGTCGGTGGCGTGACGGCCGGAGTCGGTGCCGAAACGAAGTTGTTGCCGGTGTTCATCATCGGCCTGTTCGTGTACGGGTCGGGCCAGGCGTCGAACCTGTTGTCGCGGTATGCGGCCACCGACCTTGCGGCGTCCGACAAGCGTGGAGCGGCGATGAGTCGCATCCTTTTCGCTTCGACGTTTGGTGCGGTGCTGGGACCGGTGCTGGTGCAACCCGCGCAGTGGGCCGGGGAAGAGTTGTTCGGTTGGCACAAGTACACGGGGCCGTGGGTGTTTTCGGCGGCTTTCTTCATCGTTTCGCTGCTCAACGCGGCGATGCGGCTGAAGCCCGATCCGCTGTTCTTGGCACGCGAGTTGCGCGGGGAAGCGGTGGGGCAGGTGCCGCAGTTGAAGATTCGCGAGGCGTATTCAGCGGCGTTCGAGACGGTGAACGGGCGCATCGCGGTGTTCGCGATGGTGGTGTCACAGATGACGATGGTTGCGGTGATGACGATGACCCCGGTGCACCTGAAGTTCCATGGTCATGAAACGGTGAATGCGTACATCATCTCGCTGCACATCGCGGGCATGTACGCGTTCAGTCCGCTGGTGGGAAAGTTCAGCGACAAGAACGGACGACAGGCCGCGATTCGTCTGGGTGGTGTGTTGCTGGTGGCCGCGACGGCGTTCTCGGCCCTGTCGGGCGACCATTATCTGTTGTTGTTCCCTGCGCTCTGGCTGTTGGGAGTGGGGTGGAGCTTCGGTCTCGTCGGCGGGTCGAGCCTGCTCATCGATTCGATTCGCGACGACTCGCGCGTGGCGGTGCAGGGTGTGGCCGATATGTCGATGAGTTTCTTCGGCGGAATCGCCGGGTTCTCTAGCGGTTTCATTCGCAAAGCGGTCGGCTACCACGTGTTGTCGACGTTCGCGCTTGTGTTGGCGATGCTGATGACAGTTGTTGCGCTGTGGGTGACCTCGCCACGTCGGCCAGTGCAGGCCGCCGCGTAGATCCTCGATCGGTGTGGTGTGGCAAGCCACAATTGAAGAATGGAGTCGTCGGGCAACGCCAGTTCTTCGAGCACCGTCACGGGTTTCAACCCCGACAATTTCGACACGTGCAGGTCGCGATTCGGCACGTTTCCCGAGTGCCCGCTGTGTGGCGGGGCATTGACGCCCGAGCACGCGCATTTCAAATGTCGCGCGTGTGGCTGGCGCGACAGTTGCTGTGACTGACTAGTCGGCGACGGTCGGTTGTTCCAGCGCGTGTGAACGCGTGGTTGTTCCGTTCTCATCGGTAACTTCGATGCTCGAGCCGGTGTGGGCATGGGTTGCCTTCAGGCGGTGACCGCTCGGCACGTCGAACGAGTGCGAACCGTGCTGGTTCGCGACGGTGACCTTTGAGTCGGCCGAATGTGTGAAGTGCACGTCGTGGTCGGGGGTGACGCGAATCAGACTGTCCGCGTGGGGTGTCTCGGGGTTGGCACCCGTCAGCGCGTGCGTTGTTTCGATGTGCTTGTGGGTTCCGTTGTTGGTGTGGATAGCGAGGCGAATTTCGGCGTGTTTGTCGTGGGTATCGCCGGTTGCGGAGACGACTTGGACAGCGTATTCCTCGTCGGGGGGCATGAAAACGTGGACGAGCGACATGCCGAGGCCACCCTTGCCGACCACGAACTTCGCTCCGTCGACTTCGTTCTTGTGTTCGCCGTCGTGAACGCCGACCGCCTTGCCCGACGCAGTCGTGATGAGAAGGCTCGCGGCTGGCCCGCCGCTCGACTTCGCCGACAGCGTGACAACAGAGTGGCCCTTGGTTCCCTTCGCCGACGCGTGGAAGGGACTCGAGAACGGCCCCTTGCGTGCGTTCATCGGGGTGAGTTCGATCGTTCCCTTGCCGCCCGACCAAGTGGCGAATGAACCATCGGGGTTGACCCCGGCCCATTCGTATTTCCAGGTGTCGGTGGCCGGGTCGACCTCGATGTATTTCGGTTCGGTGGGGAAGTTGTTGTCGTAGATGTGCAGTCGGTAGACATCGCCGGCCTTGGTGACGGCGTACGGCGTGACCGCGTGGCCGTAACCATCGCCGTAGATACCGATGGTGTGGCCCTCGCGGTTGCGCAGTCCCGCGACAAGGTCGCCGACGAGTTGTTTCGGGCTGCGACGTCGGAATGTCTCGGTTGCTTCCTGCACCTCGTGCGCGTACTGCGTTGCCCACCAGAAATTGATCTCGTCCTCGAGCGAAACAATCTCTTTCTTCAGGTCGTGGGTGACGGTGGCGCCGGACTCGGTCGCGGTGACCGTGTCGATGTCGAGGAAGTACCGCATGGCAAGAGCGGCGAGGCCCTCGCAACGCCCGCCCATCAGCGAGGCCTCCCATTGCTGCAGGGTCTGCTCGGCGTTCGGTAGCGGCACGCACGGCGTATCGGTTCCGTTCTCGCACACGTCGTCGGCGCCGTACATGCGCACCAGCGTGTCGATGCGCAGTTCCTCGGTGTCGGAGTCGAGGCCGGCCCAGTTGGCGAATGCGAAGTCGTCGGCGGTGAACCGGAAGCCGGTGTCGATGCACACCGCGCCGTCACCGAGGTCGGCCGTCACGGCCTGGGCATCGCAGACAGGGAGTGATGCACCGTCGCCGCCACATGCCGAAAGGCCGGTGGTGAACAGTGCTCCTGCGATGAACAGCCGGCGCGCGCGCCGGTTACCCGGCATCGGGTGCTTCTTCGGCGGGTGCATCGAAGCCGGCCGCAGCGA
>JBEAPO010000102.1:0-2681 GCA_041164425.1 Actinomycetota bacterium | reverse complement strand
CTTCGTCACCACCATCGCGTGGGGCAATCAGGGCGGAATGTACGAAGGAACCTTCGTGCCGATGGGCGACGGTACGTGGCGGGCGAAGCGTTGGCTGGTGTCGAGCCAGTGGGGTTGGCGTCTCACCGACACCGAGTACAAGATGCCCGCGCCGTATCTCTACGAGCCGCCGTCGGTCGGCACCGAAATGGGTGGCTATCAGCCGAAATAACGGCGCAGAGTCACGCGGCCCGTGCGTTTGTGGGTCAGCATCGCCGAATGGATCTTGGCGGCAAATTGTTTCTCGTTACCGGCGCGTCGGGCGGTCTTGGACGAAGTGTTTCGGCACACCTCGAAACGCGTGGTGCGTACGTGCTGCGCACCACGGGTGGTGAATGCGACATCTCGGTTGCCGAGGATCGCGACGCCATCGTTCAGCTGGTTGTCGACCATGGCGGGATAGACGGAGTCGTCCTTGCTTCCGGCGTGGTGGGGTTCGGCCAACACGGCACGCTCGCACCGGGTGATGTTGCTCGACTCGTCGACGTGAACACCACCGGGCCTCTCGAGCTCATCAACTCGCTTCTCCCGCACATGCGTGACGGCGGGGCAATCGTTTTCATCACCGGAGCGGTCGTCGACTTCACGACAATCGGGATGGCGGCCTACACCGCGGCAAAAGCCGGATTGTCTGCTGCCTGCCCGGTACTGCGCCGCGAACTGCGCAGCCGCAAGATCAACGTCATCGACGCCCGTCCGCCGCATACCGAAACGGGTCTGGCAGCACGGGCAATCTTCGGCGAGGCCCCGACGATGAAAGAAGGGCTCGCCCCCGATGTCGTGAGTTCACGTATCGTCGAGGCGATCGCCAACGACGAAAACGAACTAGCGCCCGTCGTGTTCGGCCAGTAGCGCGTCGAGGTAATCGGCGCTCGTCAGTTCCAATTCGGAACACGAGTTCAACACCTTGATCACTTCTGCCGACGGGTGCACCGAAGCGATGCGCTCCCATGCGCCGGCGCCCTGGCGTTCCGCATTCGCCTGGATGCGCAACTGGTCCCACACGTCGAGCGGAGCAAAGACGTCGTAATACGTCTTCAGTGCGTCGGGAAGCGGTGCCTCCAACTGGTCGCGCAGCGTCTCGTCCATGGCGAACGCGGCCTCTATGCGGTTGGCGATTTCGTCTTCGGCCTCGGCGCATCGCAACAAGCCTTCGGCGTGTTCGGGCAGCATCTCCGCCCAGCCCCGGTATCGGCTTGCCGCACCACGTTCAAGCAATGCCAGGAAGCGTGGACGAATTTCCTCGGGCACTTGGGAGATATAAGGAGAGAGCAATTCACCAAATCTCGGGACGACGACTTTCGACATGCCCGCAGACTACTTCAGCCTCCAAACACTAAATAGACGAAAAGTTTGGCGATTATTAAAAGTCGAAAAAATTCTCAGCGGAGGCACCATTACCTCTATTCACGCCACCTCATAAGGCGTATGTTTCTTTGCATGAGGAAAACCATTGCCCGCATGTTGACGGTGGTCGCCCTCGTGGGGGGAACTGCCGTCGTTAGTTCGACATCTGTCTCTGCCGCGAAGAGCGACGCCAAAGTGCAGAAGTTCGCGACATCTGATGCGTTGTATTCGATAACGACGACAAAGCAGACCGCCACCCCACCCGGATGCGTGGGTTCACAATGCCCTCAAGTTGAGACGGACGTTCCCGCCCTCACGCCAGCAGACGGGTTTGCGGAACTCGTCGGGGCCAAAAAGATCGACACCTACACGACGATGATGGGTAATCAATCGTTGAAGGGTGGCTGTGCGATTTCGTCGACCTCGAAGTTGCTTTGCTGGGGCTCGAACCTCTACGGCCAGTTGGGTGACGGAACAATCGTCGACTCGCTGACCACGCCGGTGGAGTCCGTCGGGCTGTCGGGCACGGTCACCGACGTGACGACCAACGGCTTCACCACATGCGTGGTTACTGATGCGGGTGCGGTGAAGTGCGTCGGAAAGGGCTCCTGGCCCGAATTCACCCGTCAAGAGGTGTGGGGCAACGTCCGTATCGAAACGCAGACCTGGAACGGGTCGGGCTACACATCATCCTCCACCGATACCAACACGCAGGCTTGCAAAATCGTGAAAGCCGGCGTTGTCGTCGGTGAAACCACGAATTGCTGGTCCCAATCCTCGAATTTTTCTCTCGCTTGGGTAGATCTCTTCGCGAGCGGAATCAAGAAAGTTCAAATTGCCGGCAGCAGCGGCTGGGACAATGCAAACATTTGTGTTCTTAAGACAGACAACACGGTTGCGTGCTCGAAGGTGCTTCCTGGAACACGTGGGTCCGGTGAGAGCAACAACACCAGCGAGTACGACTGCAACAACGACGGAATTTACGAAGGAACGTCGTGGTGTCAGAACAACGGTTCAAACCCCGCGGTTTTCAAAATTCGTAACAACAACAACACAATGACGCCCTGGTCTGCTGCGACGTGGTCGTGGGTCGACTCCGAGTACACGGACGTCGTCGACTTTGCCATGAGCGAGCAGGCATGGGGTGGCGACGGAACGATGTGCTTCATCCAGGGTGCTGACAAGTCAGTCTCGTGTCGGCCGTTTTCAGGAGTCCAAAGTTCGGGTGACCCGAATACCCCGATATCGACATCCGGCGGTACGTGGGGCAAGAAGAACGAAATCGAAGGCGTCTA
>JBEAPO010000101.1:0-19629 GCA_041164425.1 Actinomycetota bacterium | reverse complement strand
CTACTGGTACGTTTTTGGTACGCGTGCGACGTCGGCTTGGCCGGGGGAGAGCTGGCAGATCGGGTTTTGGTGCCTCGTATCGAATGACTACCAGCCAAAGGTATGAGCAGGGCGGCCTGGTTTGGCGTATTCGCTCTCTTCGATTCCCGGCGTCGCCTCCAGAGCTTGCGGGTCAGCCGACTTGTTGACTCAGCATCTCGACAATGTTGGCCGGCACGAAGTTGTTTTCGGTTGTCGTATCGGCTTCGACCAGTTCGACCATGCGCTGAACGACTTCCTGTGGGTCCATCTGGTTGGTGGTGACGAGGTCCTTCATCATGAGGTGCATGTCGCGGTTGGGGGCGTTGACGGCCTTGTCGTCGAACCACTCCCACATCGTGTCGGCCATGCGGTCGTTGAAGCCGGTGTTGTAGGGGCCGGGGTTCAACAGGCAGACGTCGATGCCCTGTGGGGCCATCTCGGCGCGCATCGACTTACCCATGGCCTCGAGGGCGTGTTTGGTCATCGAATAGGGACCGAACGCAGGTCCGGCCATGACTCCGGCGATCGACGAGACGATGATGATGCGGCCCGAACCCTTGGCGACCATCTTGGGTAGTGCTGCCTGTGTGACGGCAACCGTGCCGAAAACGTTCACTTCGAAGACGCGGCGCAGACGCGCCATGGGTACGTCGGACATGGGGCCGGTTTCACCGGCACCTGCGTTGTTGATGAGAACGTCGATGTCCCAGTTGCGAACCTTGTCCATGTCGGCGGGGTTCGTGATGTCGACCTTCTCGACGCAGATGTTCGATGCTTCTGCGCGCAGCGCCTCGGCCTGGGCCTCGGTTTCGGTGGTGGCGATGACGTCGTGGCCGCGTGCGGCAAGCGCGAGGGCCGCCCCCTTGCCAAATCCGGATCCTGCTCCGGTGATCATGACTTTCTTGCCCATGGTGTGCCTTTCGTTGTGTGTTGCTCTCTAAGAATTGCCGATGATGACGTGAACTTCGCCGAGGAAGACCGGACTTGCATCGATGTCGAGGAAGTTCTTCTCGTCCTCGTGGAATGCCTGGCGTAGGGCCGCGACTTCGTCGGCTGATGCCGTAGGTGCATCGCGGTAAATCTCGCTGACGCCGTCGAATGGGGGTGGGGCATTACGTTCGCGGGCGAGCGGGTTGTCGTCGGCGTCTGGGGGAGTGTGGTTCTGGATGTAATGGCGGAAGCCGAATACCTCGGGGTGGCGCATCGCCCACGGTCCGTGGTGCTCGCGCCAATGGTGGCGGAATTGTTCGCGGGTGATGTTCGGATTCCGTCGCAGGGTTGCCGTCATGCGGAGACCGTTCTTCGGGCCCTCTAGGCGCAGGTCTTCGTCGGCGATCCAGATGGGAGATGCGGAGTGGTCGATGAAGTTGTGCTCGTCGTCGAGGAGGGCCCGCGACGAGGCCGCGACGGCAGCGGGGTCGGGGGATCGCTTCGATGGGTCGACCCAGAGTTCCGCCACGCCGTCGAAGCAGGGGACAGAGGTGGGGCGCATCTCGCTTCTCGTGTGGACCTGCTGGTAGCCGACGATGCCGAGGGTGGCGGCGTGAGACTTCACGAGCGCGGCGTGCGTGTTCAGCCAGTACGACTGGAACTCGTCGCGTGAAAGGTGGGCGAGTCGTCGCAGGGGGAAGATGATCCGCTTGCCCATTCCTTCTTTCTAGTCGCCCACACTCGTCGGTCTGTGCCAGCATGCCGCATGCCCACGAATCGCAAAGTTGTCCTCAAGTCCCACCCCAAGGGTCCCGTCAGCCTTTCCAACTTCGACATGGTGACCGACGAGACCGGGTCTCTTGGCGCGGGGTTGGTGTGCGTGAAGGTCGGTCACCTTTCGATCGACGCGTTCATCCGCACGACGCTCGACGGTGGAGGTTTCCATCAGTCGGCGAAGCTCGGCGGTGTCATTCCGGCACTCGGCGTCGGCACGGTGGTCGAGAGCTCCGACGCTTCGCTCGCTGTCGGTGACGTGGTGACGGGTCCCCTGTGTTCGCAGGAGTACGCCGTGCTGCCCGCGGCCCTCTGCGCAAAGGTCGACACGGGTCTCGCCCCGGCGACAGCGTTTCTCGGGGCGCTCAGCATTGCCACGGGTCTCACGTCGTACGTGGGTATGAAGTACGTGGCGCGAATCACGGGTGGCGAGACGGTGGTTGTCTCGGGTGCTGCGGGTGCCGTTGGTTCGCTGGCCGGACAGGTGGCGCGGTTCCTCGGCGCGGAACGCGTCATCGGCATCGCAGGTGGTCCGGCCAAGTGCGCGTTTCTCGTCGACGAACTCGGCTTCGATGCGGCGGTCGACTACAAGGCAGGCGACGTGTCGGCGCAACTTGCGGTGATCGCTCCGAACGGCATCGATGTTTTCTACGACAACGTGGGCGGCGACGTGCTCGATGCCGTGCTGATGAACCTTGCCGTCGAGGCCCGCGTGGTGCTGTGCGGTGCGGTGTCGCAGTACGAGAACATGGCCGACGTACGGGGTCCGAAGAACTATCTGAAGATCGCCGAGCGAGATGCGAGCCTGCTCGGCTTCACGATCTTCCACTATCCCGAAAAGCACGGAGAGGCCACGGCGGCGATGGCCGAGTGGCTTTCGTCGGGCAAGTTGGTCGTGCGTGAGCACGTGGAACAGGGACTCGAAAATTTCCCTGCGGCGGTGCGTGCGCTGCTCGACGGTGGCAACACGGGCAAGTTCCTCCTCAAGGTGTCCTAAGGGTTCGCTAATCTGCGGCCATGGGGGCACTGGCCAATGAGATTGACCCTCGCGAATTCGATTCGCCGGGTTACCAAAGGAATCCGTTTCCGCTGTACAAGCGGTTGCGTGACCACCATCCGCTGTTTCGCGACCGGTTCCATAACCGCTGGCTGATCAGCCGGTACGACGACGTCAACGCGGCGTTTCAAGACAACGACAGCTTCGACAGGGCCCTGTACAAAGCCGACGGCCCCTACGTTTTCGGTTCGTCCCACGTGTTCGGGCCAAACATCCTGGAATACGGCAACAGCGATCGCCACCGTTGGCTGCGCAACATCATCGCTGGCCAGTTCGTCGGGCAGGGTCTCGTCTCATTCATTCCCTTCATCGAGAAGATCGCCGGCGAGTTGCTCGAGGACTGCATGGGCAACGGCGAAGTCGAATTGGTCAGTCGGTTTTCGAACCAGTTCCCAATCAGGGTGATCTCGAACATCCTGGGTCTGCCCCGTGCCGACGAAGACAGGTTCGTCGGCTGGTACCAGGCGCTGATCGCCGGGCTCGGCTTTGGTGGCGAGCACCTGGCGCGTGGGATCGCCGCGCGCAACGAGATGTGGAAGTACCTCGAGCCGATCGTTGAAGAGCGGCTGCTTAATCCGGGCGACGACCTGCTGTCGAAGATCGCCATTGCCGAACTCGACGGCAAGCGGATGTCGATGGACGAGGTGAAGGGGTTCATCGCGTTGTTGCTTGCCGCGGGTGGGGACACCACCGACAAAGCGATCGCGAACATGTGGTACCACATGCTCTACACGCGTCCCGACCAGTTCGAGGACGTGAAGAAAGATCCAACACTGTGGGAGAACGTCTTCGCAGAGATGATGCGCTACGACGCCGTGGTGCACGTCCAGTCGCGTTACACCACACGCGAAGTCGAGATGCACGGTCGCGTTATTCCCGAGAGGTCGCTGGTCATCCTTCTTTTGGGTTCGGGCAACCGGGATGAGCGGGTGTTCGGGAATCCCGACACGTTCGACATTCACCGCACCGACATGCACATGGGCCGCGAGAACCGGTCGGCTCGATACAAGGACAAGCTTCCCGGCCACCTCGGATTCGGCGTGGGACAGCACTTCTGCATGGGCTACGCAATGGCGCGGCAAGAAGCCGTCATCGCCTGCACGCGGATGATGGAGGTGATGAAGAACCCGCGACCGAAATTCGCGACGCATGAAGGGATCTCGTCACCCAACATCGACAGCGGGGGCTTCCGGTCGCCACAGGAGCTGTGGATCGAGTTCGACAGGTGAAGCGATGAAGGTGACGATCGACCTCGACAAATGCATCATGGCGGGCGAGTGTGTGTACAACCACCCGTGGCTCTTCGAGTTCAGCGATGACAACCAGCCGACGGTGAAGGTTGCCGTGTTGACGACCGACCAAGAAAAACTGGGCGCTCGTCAGGCCCGCGAGGTGTGCCCCAGCGGGGCGATCCAACTCGCCGAGGAGTGAGTCGCGCGACCTACCATCATGTAGAGCTGCGTCATTGCGGCGCATTGGCGGGGAGGAATCATGGGCAAGTTGGACGGCAAGGTTGCGATCGTCACTGGTGCAGGTCGAGGTATCGGTAAGGCCACTGCGAAGGTGTACGCGCGCGAAGGGGCCAAAGTCGTGCTGGCCAGTCGCACACAGGCAAACATTGACAAGGTCGTCGACGAGATCAAGGCCGAGGGCAACGTCGCGCTTGGTGTTGCGACTGACGTCGGCAAGAAGGCCGACATCTTCGCGATGGTCGCACGGGCGGTCGAGGAATTCGGCACCGTCGATATTCTCGTGAACAACGCCCAGGGTTTCGGCACCGAGAAGAACCCGCGGGCATCGACGATTCCGACGCCCCTCGAAGACACCGACGACGAAGAGTGGGATTACACCTTCCGTACCGGAGCGTCGGCGACGTTGTGGGGCATGCAGGCGGTCTTTCCGCACATGAAGGGGCGTGGCGGTCGCATCATCAATTTCTCGTCGGGCTCGGGCCTCGAAGGCTTCCCCGGGAACACGTGTTACAACGCCACGAAAGAGGCGATTCGGGCACTCACCCGCACCGCTGCACGCGAATGGGGCAAGTACGGAATCTCAGTGAACACGGTCAACCCGTCGCTGAAGACCGATGCCTGGGACAACTGGATGGCGAACAACACCGAGTTCGTCGAGGGCCTCAAGGAGAAGATGCCGCTCGGTTTCCTGGGCGATGCCGAAGAGCACGGCGGACCCTGGATGGTGTGGCTCGCGAGCACAGGTGGCGATTACATCACGGGGATGACGTTCTTCCTGAACGGTGGGCGCTACATGAACTGAACGGGCTCAGACGAGACCGTTCAAATGCGACGTAAGTGTCATGACGAATCCACCATTGGGTGGTGACATTCGTTCCGCCATCACGTCGGCGTCGAACTCATCGCCCACGCGCATGAGATGCACGTTGCGCCACGAACGGCCGTCGCCGACGATGGTTCCCTCGACATCGAAGGTGGCCCCGGGGAACGGGCCCGCTGAGACAACCATCACGATGTGGTCGAGGCTCAGCCCGCCGGTGGGGCGAGATCTCGTGTTCAGATCGGGATTGCGCGGAGTGCAGCAGGGGAGAATCGTGCGCAGCATGCCGGCGTTCTTGTGGACGTGCTTCTCGCCGAAGTCCTTACGGGTCTGCATGTCGATGAAAGCGCGCCGGGTGGGGTAGCGCACGATCGCAATGCGGTCCCAGTCGGCGCCGAGCACAGAGGTGCGGACGTCGGCCGCCAGCATGATGTCGGCGCCGATCTTGTTGAGGATCGACGACGGGTTGTACTTGTCGTCGGCCTCGCGACCCGAAATCGCTGCACCTTCATTGCCGCCGTCGTACTGGGCAACCGCGTGGTACTTCATGAGGTTGACCATGAAGATCGCCCCGTCCTCTTCGGGCGGTCTCGTGGCGAGAAAGAGTCCGTATTCCGTGTCGATCCGGCCGTATTCGTGCTTCAATTTTTGATCGTCCCCCGGCATGGGGACAACCGTAGCCGTCAGGCTCCGTGGCCAATCGGGATGCGCTCCTGCTTCGCTTTGCTGGCGATCATCGGAATCCGAACCTCGAGAATGCCGTCCTTGTAGTTGGCCGTGATGTCCTGCTCCGCGGTGCCGGCCGGCAGCGTCACGGTGCGTACGAACGAGCCGTACTGGAACTCGCTGCGGTAGTGGCGTTGGGTTTCGGTCGTCTCGGCCTTGTGGCGTTGTACGGAGATGCGCAGGGTCGAATCGGTTTTGGTGACCTCGATGTCCTTGTCGGGGTCGGCGCCGGGCACCTCGGCGCACACCACCATCTGGTCACCTTCCTGGAACTCCTCGACGCGAATCGTGGGTTCGGACATGAGGTCGAGCCAGCCACGGTCGAAGTCGAAGAACGGTCGGTCGGGAAGAAGCGAGGGCCAAGTGAAGTCATTGTTCATTCGTCGCAAAAGTGACATGACGATCCTTTCGTTGGTGGAGATTGGGCGTCGGCGAAGGTAACGACCCAAAGTTCCCGACCGTTGCGAGAATCCACTCGGGATGACCGTTGTCGGGGTCTAACGTGAGAATCGTCATGTCACGCAAGCCCACCGAGAAAGGCCACGTACTTGCCGCCCGCAACGCGCGTGTTCTTTACGTGCCGTCGACGAAGGTCGCATCCAGCACGATGCGCCTGCTGTTGGCAGAGGCGAACGGCACGTACAGGCCCGATTTGATTCCGCACCTCGATGGGCCGACGATCTCGGTCGAGCAAAGCGTGCACAACATGGCGATAAACGGTCTGGTGCACATGGAGTTGCTGCCACCGGCGGAGCAAGCCGAGATGAAGTCTTCTGATGCCTGGTGGCGCGTTGCTGCGGTGCGCAACCCGTACGCGCGCCTCTACTCGGCGTGGGAGAACCGAATCTTGTTGCGTGCGCCGAGCCAAGTGCTCCCCGAAGCGTGGGACGCATGCGCTGATGTGATGGTCGACGACCGAATCGACCTGGGCGAAAGCTTTCGTTCGTTCGTCCGGGTACTTGCCGAGCGTCCCGAGATGTTCGGCCGAGATTCGCATTTCAAATCACAGGCGATGCACTTCGACCTCACGCCGCTCGACCTCACGCATGTCGTTCGGCTCGACGAAGAAGGCGACCTGGCGCGATTTGCAGCCGACCTTGGGCAACGTGTCGGCAAGTCGCTCGTCCCGAAGCGTCTGAACGAAGGACTCGGATTGACCTATCGCGACGTCACCGATGCGGCTACCGCTGCCGTGATTCGCGAAATCTTCGCCGACGACTTCGCGCGCTTCGAATTCGTCGACGAGTCGTTCCCTGCGGCGATGGAGAAATGCGTCGCAACGACGCGCGAAACACAGGCGATCAGATACGCACGTTCGCTGACGACTCGTCTCGAACAACTTTCGCGTCTCGCGCGCTATCGAACGACGAGCCGCCACGTGGTCGCGCAGGGGCTGCGCAACCTTGGTTTGCGCCGCTGAGGGATTCGCACGACTAGGTCGTCGGCGGGGCAACGGTCGTCGTCGACGTGGTCGTTGTTGTGGTTGTAGTTGTCGTCGATGTAGTTGTCGTCGAGGAAGTGGGTGGCACAACCGTTGTCGTTGTCGTTGTCGTTGTCGTTGTTGTTGTTGTTGTTGTTGTTGTTGGCGGCGGCCGGAAGAATGGCCCACCCCAGCCCCATCTGATGTCGACCGGTGCGCCAAGCGGGGTGCCGCGAACATCGCTGAGAGCATCGAGGGCGGTGCGCAGTTGCTGCCAGCCATCCCATGCCGAGATTCCGGTGGTCGGACAACCGCCCTTCACCTGGGCGCAGGCCGCGGTTTGAACCGACATTCCAGCGAACCTCAGGGTTGTGCCGAGCAACTTGGCACGTGACGCGATGCGCGCCCACTGTCGCGCCTGAGAGCCGGTCTTGGTGTGGATCTGGGGGACGACGACCAGATTGGGCCCAGCTTGGGCCGAGACCCAGATCACGTCGTCGATGGTCCAGTTGTTGGCGCAGACGAATTTGGTTGCCGTTGTCGGGCAACCGTCAGCTGAACCGAAGTTCCAGAGACGAATCGCACTGGTGGTGCGCACAAAGCCGTCGACCCACGCACGTGCCTGACCAGCCGGCCCCCATCCAGGTTCGAGGTCGTTCGCACCCGAGACGGTGACGCGAGGATCGGCGATTGCGCGTGCCGCGGCGACCAATTCGGCCCATCGCTTGCCCCCTGTGTACCCGTTGTGCATGGTGAGCCCGCCGGAGTTGCTGGTGCCGAGTGCGATCTCCCAAGGGCCCCGCGCGCAGCGCGCGAGACCCGAAGCCCACGCGCGCGCCACCTGTGCGATGTCGTCGTACGACAGCGCGAGGCCGAAGCCCGTCGTGCCGCCTTCGACCTGACGACCGAAGGAGAGGATCACGACTCCTTGGGTGACCTTGGTTGCCTGCTCGCAGGCGACCCTCTCCGCTGCGGGCAGGGTGTTGTTCAGTGGAAAGACGTCCTTCCCGCGGACGTAACTTCCGATCGGAACAACCCATCGGTCTGAGTTCCTGTCGGGAATCTCGCTCGGGTACCACATGGCCGGCTCGGGCGCCTGCGTAGCGCTCGGAGACGCGGGTGGAGCAGCTTCTGTCATCGGGGACACGATGCGCAACGTGCGGAAGCGCACGAAATTGCGCGTGCGACCGAGGCGAATCGTGATGCGCACCGAACACCGCCCACTCGTCGAGGCGACGACGTTCCTGCCGACACGCCTGCATTTGCCCCGTACGAGCCATGAGCGTCGTCCGGCGACATTGGTCGACACGAGCGAATTGAGCGAGGTTGATGAACCAGCGGTCAGGGTCGCAGTCGTCCAGGTGAGGCGAAGAGCGGGTGCTGCCGACACCTGATGGGTCTGGGGAAGTATCGAAGCGCAGAGCACCACCAGCACACACGTCGCAAAGCGTCGACGCATGACGAGGCGAAGAACGCTGGCGCAACGACGGACGGTCGGAATGACATCCATACGCATTCCACAGGCTACCCATCCAAAACGTCGAGTCGATTCGTATGTTGCATTGATGCACAACCATTTGTCAGATGCAAATGTGGAATCGCAATCGGTACATGGCATCGTCGTCATCGGAGTGACACGTGATCATGCGGAGGTGTGGTCACTCGAGGAGCGCCAACGTTCGCCCCTCGCCGTGTTGGTGCGACACGATGAGCACGGCGAGCATCGGCACGTGCGAACGGGTCAATTCGCGCATGGCCACTCATCGGACGAGGGTTTCGGCGGGTTCTATGGGGATATCGCGGCCGTGATCAAGAGCGCAAGCGAAATCATGATTGCGGGGCACGGGACGGGGCGAGCAAACGCGATGGAATCGTTCGCGGAATTTCTCAAGGAAAGGCGACCGGATATCTACGCGAAAGTCAGTGAGTTGCGGTACGTCGATCTACCGCATACGACGGGTCGAGAACTGGCAGCGCTTGCGCGCGGCTGGAAGAAGCAGCAGCAGGTCATTGGGCGTGGCTCGGCGGGTGTTCACGAGGAGTAACGAGGCGTGCGCTTCTCGGCGCGCGCACGCAGGGTCTCCTGCGCGTCATCGGAGAACGTAGCCATGATCTGTTGGCGGTTCTCCATGTCGATCGCGGCTTGAAGACCCGGAATCTCGAGTGCGCTCCACATTCCTTCTTTCGTGAGGGCGACACCGATGGGACTGTTCAACATGATCTCGGCAGCTTTGTCGTATGCGCGGTCGAGAAGCGCTTCGTCGGGAACGCGTTCAATGATGAGACCGATGCGCTCGGCCTCGGCCGCGTCGAAGATTCGCCCTGTGAGCATCAATTCTTGTGCGCGTGCAGCGCCGACGAGACGTGGGAGCAACCAACTGGTTCCGATATCGCAGGCTGAGAGGCCGATGCGAATGAAGGCCGCGTTGAACCGCGCCGTGGTTGCGGCAATGCGAATGTCGGAACCGAGCACCAGTGCAAAACCGCCGCCGGCGGCAGGGCCGTTCACCGCAGCGATGATGGGCTGGGGAATCGATCGCATGTGGGGGATCAGTGATGCGATGTGCTTCTGCGTCGCAAAGGAAGCCTCGACCTTGCCGGGTTGTTTGCGGCCGGGTGCGGTTCCGTAGCCGCCGAGATCGAGGCCCGCGCAGAACCCTCGACCCGCACCGGTGAGCACCACCACGCGCACCGAAGCGTCGTCGGCGATCGTGTCGAGAGTGTCGTGCATCGACTCGACGAGTTCGCTCGTCATGGCATTCAGCTTGTCGGGCCTGTTCAGGGTGACGAGTGCGATTCCCTTGGATGGTGCGGACAATTCGACGACGGCCATTTCGTCATCTTGTCACGATGTCGTAGTGCTTGACCGAACGAAACGGAAAGTCAGGTTGATGCGGGGTGCTTTGCTCGATTTGGTGCGCGCGATGCGATGTTTCCAATTCATCTGGGTTTCGCCGCTCATGACCAATAACGAGCCGTGGGGGAGAAGAATGCTCGCGGAATCCCCCGACACTCGGTGCTTGAAGTCGAAGCGTCGCTCGTCGCCGAACGACAACGATGCGATGACGGGATTGGTCGCGAGTTCGGGTTCATCGTCAGCGTGCCAGCCCATCGAATCGTCGCCCGACCTGTAGAGGTTGGCCAGTACGGAGTTGAAAGCCGGCGTCTGCCCGCTGTCGTTGGAGGCGAAGTCCACGGCGTGCGATTCGCACAGGTGACGTAGTTCGACCAAGGTCGGTGTCCAGGGACCCGGAAGCCGACGAACGCCCGAGTACGTATACGCCACTCCCTCGTCGCCTATCCAAGCAGACAGACGGGGTTCGGTTATCTGCTTTCCGAACAAGACGAGATCGTGCGACTGCCACGGAACCTCGT
Organism: Actinomycetota bacterium; assembly: GCA_041164425.1. Lineage (GTDB taxonomy): Bacteria > Actinomycetota > Acidimicrobiia > Acidimicrobiales > Ilumatobacteraceae > F1-20-MAGs119. The sequence continues at coordinate 9,034 of JBEAPO010000101.1, read as the reverse complement.
CGAGCAGCCGACGAAACATCTCATCGGCCACGTCAACGGGGACGCAACGAGCGAGCAACTTGGCCGAGCCGTCGTGCGGCAGTACCTCGCGCCATTTGTGGTCTTCGGAGTCGTCGAGGTGAAGCTGCATCTACCCCGCGAGAATAGGATCACAGTGAGGGGGTTCACGTGTCCCAGGTCGAGTACAACCCGTTTTCAGGTCCCGACTTCGCGGACCCGGCCGCAGCGCACAAGCGCCTGCGCGAAACCTGTCCCGCCCACCGGTTCACCGGCGGAGGATTTCAATTCGTGAGCCTCACCCGCCACGAAGATGTGCTCGGCGCGTTGAAGAACATTGAGGTCTTCTCGTCGCTGTGGGGCCAGGGTCCTCACCGAAAATCCGCCATTGCGTTGTTCAACGACCCGCCCGAGCACACTCGCTTTCGTCGGCTGATCAACACGTCGTTCACACCGCGGGCCGCGATGGCACTCGAGCCGATGATCACGACGCTCGTCGACGAGTTGGTGTCCGAGATGCTCGTCGCCCCGTCGCGCAGCGGCGACCTGCACGATGCGCTTGCCATGCCACTGCCTGTGATCGTGATCGCGCGAATGCTTGGGGTGCCCGAAGAGATGCGCGACACGTTCAAGGAATGGAGCGACTCGCAATTACAGGGAATGAACGGTACGGATCCGGCGCGCGAGGAGGAGGCCCGCAAGGCACTTGCGGCGTACATGCTGGCCGAGGCCGAGAAGCGTCGAGCCATCGTCCGTGAGGGCGGCGAGATGCCGGCCGACATCATCTCCGACATCGTTGCCGCCTCGCTCGATGACGAACGACCCATCACCGATGCAGAGATGCTGTCGTTGTTGACCCAGATCCTCGTCGGCGGAAACGAAACCACCACCTCGTTGATCACCAACGTTATGTGGCGACTCCTCGCCGACGGAGTGTTGTGGGAGCAGGTTGTCGCCGACCCGAATCTCGTCGATGTTGCCGTCGAAGAAAGCCTGCGGTTCGACCCGCCGGTGTTGGGGCTGTACCGCACGACGACCTGTCCGGTCACGATGTCGGGAACCGAGATCGCCGCCGAGGAGAAGGTGCACGTGCTCTACGCGTCGGCCAACCGCGACCCCGAGGTATGGGAGAACCCCGATGAGTTTCGCCTGGATCGTGATCTCAACCGGTTGCGTCAACACCTGTCGTTCGGGTTCGGAACCCATGTGTGTCCCGGTGCGGCGTTGGCGCGGACCGAGGCACGCATCGCCTTGCACAAGCTCGTGACGGCGGTGCCGACGCTGCGCATGGCGGCCGAGCCCGAGCGCATAGAGACGTTCCTTCTGTGGGGAAAGCGCACCTTCCCCGTCGCTTGGTGATTTACCAGTCGACCGAGGGGTCGTAGACCGCGTTCTGGTTGCCCATGGCGTTGCCGGCGTCGGCGACGAGCAGTTGTCCGGTGATCGACCGTGCGGCCGGCGAGCACAGGAAGATGATGTGCGCCGCCGTCTCCTCGGGGCTCTGCAGTCGACGTATGGGAGTGTCGGCGATGATGCGCTGTGTGTAGGCCGCAACGTCGGGCGAGATGTTCGCGACCTCCTCTTCGCGGAAGCCCTGGGTGTCGACGGGCCCGGGAGCGAGGGCATTCACGGTGACGCCGCGGTGGGCGAGATACAAGGCGGCGGTGCGCGTCAGGTTGACGACACCCGCACGGGCCGCGCCCGAATGGATGAAGAGAGGTGCGCCGCGGTCACCGACCTGGTTGTGTACGATGTTGACGATCGAACCGTCGCCTGCGGCAACGAGGTCGGGAACGAAACGACTCATCATGTTCCACGTGCCGTGCAGGTTCAGGTCGACGACCGCCCTGAAACCTCGGTCGGAGATCTGCGAGGGTCGGGCCGGGAACTGACCGCCGGCGTTGTTGATGAGGAAGTCGAGCTTGCCGAACGTGCCGAGAACGTGATCACGCAGCGCTTCGACGCTTTCGGTGTTGCGGATGTCGGTGACGAAAGATGTCGCGGGCACGCCGACATCGTGAAGGTCGTGCAGGGTCTTTTCCAGATTCTCCGCATCGCGAGCCGCGATGGCGACCGATGCCCCTAGCGCTGCGAATCCGAGCGCGGTCGAACGGCCGATGCCGCGGCCACCGCCGGTGACGAGAACGGTCCTTCCTTCGAACAGGTTCGGAGCGAAAGTTTCTGCGGCGGTCTTCGGAGTGCTCGTCATGGGGCGACAGTAGCGAAGTCAACTACGGTACGGACCATGCGTGCAGTCGTGTGCAAAGAGTTCGGACCGCTCGATCGTCTCGAATTTGTCGACATGCGCGATCCCGCATTGTTTCCCGGCCACGTCCGCATGCGCGTTCTCGCGAGCGGCGTGAACTACGTCGATGGACTGCTGGTGCAGGGTCGCTACCAGATCAAACCGCCCGTGCCGTTCGTCCCCGGTATGGAGGTCGTCGGCGAGGTCGTCGAGATCGCTGACGACGTCGATGCCGACGTCATGGGTCGACGATTCCTCGCGAATCTCGGTTTCGGTGGATACGCGACGCACGCCGTTGTGCGGGCCGATCGGTTGGTGGCGATTCCCGACGCGATGTCGACTGGCCAGGCGGCGAGTTTTCTGCAGAGTTACCTCACGGGTTGGTTTGCGTTCGTGAACCGGCTCGGAGTCGACCCTTCGAATCCCGCGGCTAATGCGGAGAAATGGCTGCTTGTTCTCGGAGCCGGCGGCGGGGTTGGCCTTGCCGCAGTCGACATCGGAGTTGCGCTCGGATACCGAGTCATCGCGGCGGCCTCCAGCGAGGACAAGCGGCGACTGGCCTTGGGGCGAGGCGCACTTCATGCGGTCGACGTCTCGTTGGGCGACGACGCCGTGAAGGAAGCGGCGAAGGAACTGTCGGGCGGTGGCGTCGACGTGCTCTACGACCCGGTGGGTGGCACGCTCGGCGAGGTGTGTCTGCGCGCGCTTGGCGAAGACGGCAACTATCTCGTGATCGGTTTCGTCGGTGGAATTCCTAAATTGCCCGCGAACCAAGTTTTGTTGCGCAACCGGCGCGTGACGGGGGTCGACTGGGGAGCGTGGGCGATGCGAAGCCCCGAGGCCAATGCGGCGTTGCTGCGCGAAGTACTCGGTCTCATCGGTGAAGGACGACTGTCGCCCGTCGAGCCGACCACTTATCCGCTGTCGCGTGCGGCCGAGGCGTTGGGTGACCTCGAGTCCCGTCGCGTTGCCGGCAAGGTTGTCCTGCTTCCCGACTGAAGGCAGGCGACAACTAGTGTTGCGTCATGGCAAAACAGAGACCGTTCAGATTTGGTGCGAAGGCAAAAACCGCGAACAGCGGCAAGGAATGGGCGGACATCGCCAAGCAAGCCGAGGACCTCGGCTACGTCAGTCTGCAAATCGACGATCACTACACGAAACAGTTCGCCCCCGTTCCTGCGATGATGGCTGCGGCCTGCGCGACGTCGACTTTGAAAGTCGGCACGCTCGTGGCCGGCAACGACTTCAGAAATCCGGTGGTGTTCGCCAAGGAGGCAGCAACCATCGACATGCTCTCTGATGGCCGCTTCATGTTGGGCCTTGGCGCCGGATGGATGAAAGAGGACTACACGATCACCGGCATCCAGCAGGATGACGCGATGACCCGTATCAATCGCATGGAAGAGGCGATCGACGTGATGCGCGGTCTGTGGGCTGCAGGACCGTTTTCGCACTCGGGACGCTTCTACAGCGTGTCGGAGATCGACGCGTGGCCAAAGCCCGTGTCGAACATTCCGATCATCGTCGGAGGTGGCGGTGAGAAGTTGCTCGGAATGGCGGGACGCAAGGCCGACATCGTGGGTATCAACCCAAAGATCGTCGGTCGTGCGATCAATCCCCGCTCAATGGCCACGGCGGCTGCTGACGTCGTCGACGAGAAGATCCGCTACGTCAAGGCAGGAGCCGGTGACCGATTCGATGACATCGAGTTGTCGCTGCAGGTGTTCGTGACCGTGGTGACCGACGACCCGAAGGGAGTGGCCGAAAAGTACGCGCCTGCGTTCGGCTTGCCGCCCGAGGTCGTTCTGACGGCTCCGTATTTCCAGATCGGTAGCGTCGAGCAGATCAAGGAAAATCTGATCGCACTTCGCGAGCGCTGGGGCATCAACTACGTCGCGTTCCAACAGGACGCGACCGCGGCGATGGCGCCGGTTGTTGCCGAACTCAGCGGGAAGTGACCCTCAACCCGCGACTCGCGCAGTTCGGTACGACGATCTTCGCCGAGATGTCGGCGCTGGCCGTCGAATTGGGTGCCGTGAATCTCGGGCAGGGCTTTCCAGACTCGGACGGGCCGACTGAGGTTCTCGACATCGCCGTCGAAGCCATTCGGTCGGGCCTGAATCAGTATCCGCCCGGGCCGGGCATGCCCGTGTTGCGTGCGGCCATCGCGACGCACCAACGACGGTTCTACGGTGTCGACTACGACCCCGACACCGATGTGCTGGTTACCGCCGGTGCGACAGAGGCCATTGCCGGAGCAATGCTCGGCTTGCTACAGGAAGGTGACGAAGTCATCGTCTTCGAGCCGATGTACGACAGTTACCAAGCCTGCATCGCTCTCGCTGGGGCGCGGGCGATGCCCGTCACATTGCACCCTCCCGAGTACCGACCGGACATCGACCGTGTCCGGTCGCTCATCGGACCGCGAACGCGTGCGGTTCTCGTCAACTCACCGCACAACCCGACGGGGATGTTGCTCACCGACGCCGAACAGGCGGAGATCGCCGCGATTGCTGCCGAGCATGATCTGGTCGTCATTTCCGATGAGGTTTACGAGCACTTGGTGTTCGACGGACTGCGCCATCGCAGTATGGCCGAGTATCCCGGCGCGCGTGACCGCACCTTGGTGATCTCGAGTGGTGGCAAGACCTTTCGCACCACCGGTTGGAAGATCGGGTGGGTCTGCGGTCCGTCGCATCTCGTTGCGGCGGTGCGCGCCGCCAAGCAGTTCCTCACGTATGTCAATGGTGGCCCGTTCCAACCGGCCATCGCGCACGGTCTCGGCCTGCCGGACGCGTATTTTCGGGGTGTTGCCGACGAACTCGCCGCACGTCGCGATGAACTCGTCCCCGCGTTGCGTTCGGTTGGCTTCGATGTCTACCCGTCGCAATCGACCTACTTCGTGACCGTGGACGTACGAGCGGTGGCCCCGGGTGTCGATGGCCGAGCTTTCTGCCAACGCATGGCACGCGAGGCCGGTGTGGTGGCGATCCCGAACCAGGTGTTCTACTCCGGGGCGAACAAGGACGGGGGACGAAGTCTCGTACGGTTCGCGTTCTGCAAGCGGCCCGAGGTGATCGCCGAGGCGTGCAGGCGTCTGGGAGACTGGGCGTTGTGAAGGTCGCCGCTGTTCAGCACGACATTGCGTGGCTCGATCGCGAGGCCAACTTTGCCCGTCTCGAGCCGAAGATCCGCGAGGCGGCGGAAGCTGGTGCGCGACTGGTCGTGCTGACCGAAATGTTCTCCACCGGCTTTGCCATGGGGGACGAGTGGGCATCACGACTGGCCGAGCCCCGTGGCGGAGCATCATCTCAGTTTCTTCGTTCGGTTGCGCGTGAACACGGCGTTTGGGTTGCGGGATCATGTCCCGAACTTGCCGACGGTGCGAAGTTGCCCGCCAACACCTTGGTCATCGCGGGCCCGAACGGCGAAGTCAACCGGTACGAAAAGATCCACCCGTTCACATACGGGGGTGAGGACAGGTTCTTCCGTGCCGGTTCGGGTCATCTCACCCTCGACATCGAGGGGGTGGCCGTCAGCGCGTTCGTTTGTTACGACCTGCGTTTTGCCGACCATTTCTGGTCGCTTGCGGATTCGACCGATCTCTTCATCGTCCCCGCGAACTGGCCCGCTTCGCGTGCCACGCACTGGACGACGTTGCTCAATGCGCGTGCAATCGAGAATCAGGCTTACGTGGTCGGGGTGAACCGTGTTGGGACCGGTGGTTCGCTGGTCTACGGCGGGGGATCCCGCTTCGTTGGTCCGTTCGGTGAGAGTCTCGCCGAGGCGGGCGACGCCGAAACGATTCTCTATGCGGATGTTTCGCACGAAACCGTCGTCGAGACGCGCGAACGATTTCCCTTCTTGCGCGATCGCTGAGGTTCAGCGCAAACGCGGCCAGTTGGTGAATCGCTCGAGAGCGGCGAGCGTGGACTCCATCGCATCGGGATGAACCGGATGCGAGATGAGGAAGCCCTGCGCTTTGGCACAACGCAGGTCGGCGAGCGACTGCAGCTGGCGGATGCTCTCGACTCCCTCGGCCACCGTGTCGAGACCGAGCGCATCGCCCATGGCGATGATCGTCTTCACGAGCGATCGTGAATTCACGTCGTCGGCAAGGCCCGAAATGAACGCCCGGTCGATTTTCAGGCGTTGAATGGGGAAGCGTTGAAGAAGCGAGAGGGACGAGTATCCGGTGCCGAAGTCGTCGATGGCGACCCTTACGCCGAGTGCGTTGAGGCGACGCAACGTCGACAACGCCTGCTCGGGCTCGGCGATCATCACGCCTTCGGTGACCTCGAGCCAGAGTTGGCGCGGCTCGATTCGGGAACGGGCCAACGCCTCGCTGACGACTGACGTGAAGTTGGGGTCGTGAATTTGGCGGGGCGACACGTTCACCGACATCGAGGCTGAATCGGGACACACTCCACGGTCGATCCATTCGCGAAGGTTGGACAGCGCCTCGAGCAGGGCCCACGCGCCGATGGGCACGATGATTCCCGTTTCTTCCGCAATGGGAATGAACTCGGCGGGAGACACGGGGGTGCCGTCTTCTTGTTCCCATCGCATCAACGCCTCGAACCCCACAACGTCACCAAGCTGTATGTCGATGATCGGTTGGTGGACGAGGCGCAACTCGCGCCGCTCGAGGGCACGGTAAAGCGCGGTCTCGATGGAGAGACGTTGTGTCACGCGTTCGAGCATCGAATCGTCGAAGATTGCGATGCAATTACGACCCGCATCCTTGGCGCGGTACATCGCGGTGTCGGCGTTGCGCAACAGCTCTTCGGCCGTCAATGATCCAGTGGGTGAGGCAAGAGCGACGCCGATGCTCGCCGATACGAAAACGTCGCCCTGCTGCACCTGCAACGGCTCGTGGAACGCCGCGAGAACACGCTCGGCGAGTTGCATTGCGTCGGCGGCGGTCCGGGATTCGGGATCGACCACGACGAATTCGTCACCGCTGATACGACCGACATCCGCGCGATCGGGAAGCGTGTTTCGCAGCCGTCGCGCAACGGCCTGCAGGACGTCGTCGCCCGCGCCGTGTCCGAGCGAGTCGTTGATGTTCTTGAACCGGTCGACGTCGATGAAGAGCACGGTCGGTCGCTTGTCCGCCCGCCATGAACGCTCGAGCGAGTCTGTGATGTGATCCAGCATCAGGTTGCGATTGGGTAGGCCCGTCAGTGGGTCGGTCTGGGCCATTTCGACAAGTACCGCCTGGGATCGTGCATTGTCCCGTACCGCTTGGATGACCCGAGCCGTGACCGCTGCGGCGAGAACGAACAGCGACACGGTGCGCACGACACGGTCGAGCCGGTCGGCCGGGTCGACCAGCGAAACCAGCACGACGGGGACGATGAGGGCGAGGGTCGTGAGCACGAGTCTGCCGAAGAGCGGACGTCGCTGGCGGATGGAACCCCGCTGATTGAGACCGCGTACCGATGGGTGGAGGAAGGTCGCCGACGCGAGGAAGAGCGACGCCACGTACGGGGCATTTCCAATTCGACCCGCCACGTCGAGATGGCCGGACTTGTCGATCGCGTACAGGAGGTCGCCGACGAGCGACAGACCGATGGCTCCCGAGAGTAACCAGACGGCTGCAGTGCGGTTGGCGTCGGAGAACAGAAGCGAAACGAGGAGAAACAGCACAACGGTGCTGGTGGCGAGAGTGATGCCACGCAGGCCCGTGACGATGTTGGGCTCGACGATTGCATCGATCGACGGTTGGATGAGCAGAACCCAGATGAGAAGCCACGTGCCGAGGGCGACGACCAGGGCATCGCCGAGAGAACGCACGAGCGAGTTTCCACTGCGACGAACCGTGACGAAGAGAAGTGCGATCGCGAGCGTCACCTGAACGGCGAGGAATCCGGCTTCCGATGCGATGAGCCAGCCGGTTCCGTCACCCGCGGCATCGAGAATTTGTGCAGCCGTCGAAAAGACGGCTATCGCCAAGACGAACGACCATGTGGCGACAGGAGGACGATGTGTCGCCAGACCGGCGATGACGCCAACAGCAAGTTGGATCGTGGCCGCGAGGTAGAACAGGTCATTGGCGCCCTGGTTGTCGACCAATGCATGCAGGATTCCGCCCACCACTCCGGTGACGACGAGGAGCCATGCAATACGTGAAAAGCTTGTGCGCACTGGCTTTCGAGCGTACACATGCACGCATTTGCCGGGGTGGATCAACTATTCTGATGGCGGGCGGAGGTTGACCCGACTTGAGCCTCCCATGCACGTCACCCGACATTCTGCGATAGCGGACCCAACGTTGATCGATCGTCTCTGGACGTTGTATTCGCGTGCGTATCTGCCCGTGGTCGAGAGCACCGTCACGCACGAGATGCTCGATCGGTTCGAGTTCTCGACTCAATTGCGTTCGCCCGTCAACAGAGTGTGGGTGGTCTGGGAAGGAGACCTCCCCGTTGCGATGACCGTCATTTCGACTGACGTCCGGGCGACGCGCTGGTTGTCCGAACACTTCTTTGCCCGCCACTATCCCGATCGTTTGGCTGCCGGCCAGGTCCACTACGTGGTGTGGGCGGTTGTCGACCCTGATTACGTTGCGCGTGGGGCTGTCGTGCACCTTGGCCAGCATTGTCTCGCCGTCGAGGCCGAAGAGGGCGCGTTGCTCGTTTTCGACACTCCCGAGGTGAACCAGCCACGAGAGTCGGGAGGCTCCGCAGAGCTGTTGTTGCGTCTCGCACGGATGGTCTCAGACGCGGAATTGGTGCCTATTTCGGTGCAGAGGTACTACGCGATCAGTTTCCCGACGCAGTCCCGCTA
>JBEAPO010000100.1:0-3372 GCA_041164425.1 Actinomycetota bacterium | reverse complement strand
CGTGCCCGTGTGCATCACCTTCGAGCGATTCACCCCGCCGAGTCGCTGTGGGGCAGGACGGCGATCGTCGTCGACGATGGAATCGCAACCGGAGCGACCGCGAAGGCCGCGTGTTTGTCGGTGCGTCGACGCGGGGCAGAGCGTGTGGTTCTGGCGGTTCCCGTTGCGCCGACGGGCTGGGCGGAGAACATCGGCGACGCCGCGGATGAATGCGTCAGCGTGGTCGAAGAGCCCCACTTTTTCGGCGTCAGCCAGTTCTACGAACGGTTCGGCCAGGTGACCGACGACGAGGTCGATCGGTTGTTACTGGACAGCCGGGCCCGCGTGTAGACCGCACTCGGTCTTCGACTGCCCCAGCCAGCGGCCCGCGCGCTTGTCGTCGGTGTCCGACGCCGGTGCCGTGCAGGGCCAACAGCCGATGGAGGTGTAGCCGCGGTCGATGAGCGGGTGTTGTGGCAGGTCGTTGTCGAGCATGTACGACGCGACGTCGGCATCGGTCCAGTTCGCGATTGGGTTCACCTTGATCACGTCGCGCAGCACGTCGTGGAAGACGATGGGAGTCTTTGCGCGCGTAGGACCGTCGTCACGGCGAAGGCCGGTCACCCAAGAGGTGCGGTTGGCGAGCATGTGCTCGAGTGGCGCAACCTTGCGAACGCCGCAGCACAGATCGGTGTCGCGCATCCACAAGTCGTCGCGGCCCACGTCGGACGCGGGGGTGAGAATACGAAGGTTCCCGCCCGTGCGGTCTGCGAGGTGCTTGGCATACCAGATCGTTTCGGCGAAGAGGTACTGCGTGTCGATCAGCGACACCTCGATGCCGGGAATCGTGGTCCACGCCAGGTGCGCAAGAATCGGGTCACCGAAGCTCGACGTCACGGCAAGACCGTGCCCGAACTTCTTGGCCGCCCACGCGAGGATGTCGGTCGGCTCGGCGGTCTCGAACTCATCGTTCAACGCGCGAATCTCGTCGGACTCGAGGGTGTTGTGCACGAGGGTCATGTTGCGCACTCCGATTCTCCGGCGGCTGCCACGAAGGGTCCCGTCTCGTCGTAGTCCACGAAGAACTCGGGTGAATCGTCGGGCTTCGGCACGATGTCGAGATCGCGAAGGTCGCCGGCGACGTTCGATGCGCCGCCGTTGCGCGACAGCCAGCCCTGGAAAGTTTCGCCAGCGTCGCGTTCGTTCGCGAAGCGACGCACGACGCGGGCCACGGCCTCGGGCGCGGCTTTTGCGGGAACGCGCAATGCCTTCTCGCCGAAGTGGATCTGTTCGTTTCCGACGAAGCCGCCGAGCAGCAACTGGTAACCGGGCAATGATTTGCCGTGTGCGCGACGCTCGGCACCGAACAAACCGATGTCGGCCGCGTGGTGTTGGCCACAACTGTTCGTGCAGCCCGAGATGTTGATGCGCACGCCGCCGACTTCGGCCAGGCCTTCGTCCTCGAGACGTTCGCCGATTGCCTTGGCGAGGCCGCGCGACTGGGTGACGGCGATGTTGCACGTGTCGGCACCGGGGCACGCAACGACGTCTCGCGCGAGTTCGGCGCCGGGCCGTGCCATGCCGATCGCTTCCAGGCGATAGTGGAGAATGCGCAACTGGTCCTCGGTGAGGTTGCGGAACGCCACGTTCTGACGGTTCGTCAGTCGCACGTCGGCACCGAGTTCGCGTTGGATCGCGGCCAGGGCCTTGAACTGGAATGCGGTGATGTCGCCGAGCGCGGCATACGCGACGGCCGACACGGTGCCCTTTGCGGATCCGCGGATGACACTCGCGGTTTCCCAGCTCACGAACGGATCGCTCGAGCGCAGCGCAACGCGCACGCCCTGACCCATCGGGGTGACCTCTCCGACCGAGGCTCGACCCGCAGGAAGGTCGCCTGCCGCGGCAACTTCGGGCGGGATGCCTCCGGGCCACGTCGACGAAGCGGGCAGGGTGTGGCGGATCTTCAGCACACGCCGACGAACCTCGTCGATGCCGAGCTGGTCGATGACCCACTTCAGTCGGGCGCGCAGTTTGTTGTCGCGGTTGCCCGTTTGGTCGAAGACACGCAAGACGGCCTCGATGGTGGGCAACAACTCCTCGCGGGTCGTGAAATCCTCGAGGGCGAGCGCCGGGTGTGGCGTCGCGCCGAGTCCGCCGGCGATGTACACGCGGAAACCCTGTTCGACCGAACCGTCCTCGCGCTCGCGTGACACCGCGACGACACCGACGTCGTTGAACATCGCCTGGCCGCAGTCGGTCGAGCATCCGGAGAAGTTCACCTTGAACTTGCGGGGGAGGCGCTGGCCGAGCGGGTTGCGCACGAAATGACGGAATGTCGCCTCGGCCCACGGCGTCACATCGAGGTGTTCGTAGGGGCAAGCACCGGCGAGATGGCAGGCCATCACGTTGCGCACAGTGTCGCCGCAAGCCTCGCGGCTGGTCAGGCCAACTGCCGCGAGGCGGCGCAACAGGTCGGGGATGCGACGCAACTCGACGAAGTGGAACTGGATGTTCTGGCGAGTGGTGATGTGGCCCCATCCGCGTGAGAATTCGGTCGCCAGGTCGCCCATGAGATCGAGCTGTTCGGGCGTGATGGTGCCCGCAGGCAACTTGATGCGAACCATCTGGTTGGTGCCACCCTGGCGCTGGCCGTAGATGCCGTTGTTCAGCCGCATGACGCGGAAGACGTCTTCGTCGATCTCGCCGGCGAGGTACTGCGCGATCGCAGCCTCGAATCGGTCGATGTCGGCGAGTTGCTCGGCGTCGAGATCGCGTGGTTGTGGTGCGGGTGGAATTCGTGTCATGGGGGTCTCCGTCATCGTCCTGCTGGCTCGCCGATTTCGCGGAGAGCGTCGTGAATGGCGCCGCGCAGGCGTCGTGCGTGGTCGGGGCCGAGGTGGGCGACGAGGCCCGCTCCGGGGTTGCCGATCTCTTCGATTGTCAGCACCACGCGCGGAGTCGCATCGTCGTAGTCGTCGCACACGGCAACGGCCCACGACACTTCCATTGCGTCGTCGGCGCCCTCGGGAAGGTCGGTGGCGGTCAGGGGCATGTCGTCGATCGATCGGCGCACGTCAGCTTCCCTTCAGCACCACTGCGCGACGCGCGGTGGGTTCGAAGTTGAACGCTGCCACCGCACCGATCACGATGGTCGAAGGCGCCTCGACGTGAGCGTCGGCGAGATTCCCGAGCGTGGTGCGCACGGTGTGTTGCTCGGGGCGAGTGCCCCAGCGAACCGCTGCAACGGGAGTGTCGGCGGGCAATCCACCGCCCATCAGCCGGGCGGCAATTTCGCCGCGTTCGGCGACGCCCATCAGCACCACGATCGTGCCGCCGACGTTGGCGAGCGCTTCCCAGTTGATGTTCTTCGAGCCACCCTTTTCCCGGTGT
>JBEAPO010000099.1:0-36845 GCA_041164425.1 Actinomycetota bacterium | reverse complement strand
CCGACAAACACGCGGCCTTCGCGGTCGCTCCGGTTGCGATTCCATCGTCGACGACGATCGCCGTCCTGCCCCACAGCGACTCGGCGGGGTGAATCGCTCGAAGGTGATGCACACGGGCACGCAAGGCGCGTTCTTCGCAGGTCTCGACTTCGGTTGCCTCGCTCTTCAGCATCCCCGTCGACTTCAGGGTCTCGTGTTCGATCACCCGGACACCACCTTCACCGATCGCACCGAAGGCAAGTTCGGGCTGGTACGCAACACCCAACTTCCTCACGGGTACGACGTCGAGCCGCGCGTGCAGGACGCGCGCCACCTCGGCCGCCACGGGCACGCCGCCGCGCGGGAGACCCAGCACGATGACGTTCGCTTCGTGCCACGTCAAAAGACGCGCGGCAAGCTGCCGCCCCGCATCGGCGCGATCCTCGAACTTCACGTCGAGCGACGCTAGGCGGCGGAACGCCGATCGGACGGTGACGTTCCTACCGGAACGCGGGCATCACTTCTTTCGCGAAGAACTCGACCGCGGGTTCCCACACACCCTCGACGCGTGGGCCGTTGAAGTACACGGCAAGTTCGTCGAAGCCGATCGCATCGTGCCATCGCGTGATCTCGTCGATGCACATGTCGGGCGTGCCGGCGATCGCCCTGTTGTGGACGAACTCGCGAAAGTCCACCTCTTCGTCGTGCGCGACGCGCTGCAACACCGGGTCGTCGCCGTCACCACGCGTACCGGCATGCCAGTAGTACTTGTGAAACTCGCGTGCGGGCCCGAACCACTGCTCTTCGACGATCTCCCGGGTTGGCGCGGCCCATGTTTCGCGCATCAGACAGATGTACGGCGTAACGCCCGCCGCCGCGCACTGCTCGCGGTAACTGTCGGCAAGCGCCTTCACCACGGGAAGCGTTTCCATCGGCAACGAGAACCAGCCGTCGCACACGGTCGCGGCGCGCTTGATGCCACTCTTCGACGTGCCCCCACCGAGAATCGGCGGATGGGGCTTCTGCACGCAGGGTGGGTCGACCAAGTTGTCACGAATGTCGAAGAACTCGCTCTGCCAACCGTGGCGACCCGTCGTCCACGCGTGCTTCATGTATCGAACCATGTCGGTCAGGCGGCGGCCACGTGATTCGAATTCGACGTTGTAGCCCTCGTATTCGTACGGGCGATACCCGACGCCCACTCCCAGGGTCACGCGCCCGCCGGAGACCTGGTCGACTTGCGAGACCTGTTCGATGACGTTCACCGGATGGTGCAGGGCCGCAAGATAAATGCCCGTCCCCAGCCGGATGTTCTCGGTTCGGGATGCGAGCGCACCCAGCACCACCATCGGCGCGGAGGCGTCTGGGGTGTCACTGGTGAAGGAATGATGGCCGATGTAGCCGGTGTGGAACCCGAGACGATCGAGCATCTCGGTCGCCCGGTACATCCGCTCGTAGGGCTTCTTCGAACCCGGCTCGATGAGCCGCGGGATGAACGAACTGATGCGGAATTTTGCCGTCATCAGATCGATCGCGTCGCGCCAGCCGCTTGGTGAATCGAAGCCATGATCGAACTTGTTCCCGTCACGTCACCAACCAGGTGCACCTTCACACCGTCGGGGGCGTATTCGGCGATCTCCCGGTTCGGATGGTTGTAGGTAACGAGCACGACCGTGTTCGCCGGAATCGCACGGCGACGCTCGGTGAAGGGCACACCGATCAATACTTCGTCACGGGTAATCGCCTGCAGGTAGTGACCGCCGATGAAGTCGAAGTTGCCCGACATGAGACGTTCCTTCGAGGCCTCGACCGTGGCCGGTGGAAACGGAATCATCGCTCCGATCGAGTCGTAGCGGCTGACCATCGTGACCTTTGCTCCCGCGTCGACGAGTGCATCGGCAACCGAAATCGCCTCGAAGGTTCCGGTGTCGTCGTAGATGAAGCAATCACCGCTGATCTCGGCGCGACCGCCGAAGCCGAACACGTCCCACGATGTGTAGACGTGGGGCATGTCGGCGCCGCTGATCGGTGTCGACGGTGTCGACAATTGGAATCCGTCACGACGCGGTGTCGAGCCCGTCGCAACTATCACTTCGTCGGGCTTCTCGGCCGCGATCGTGTCGGGATCGGCGAACGTGCCGAGGTGGATGCGGACACCGAGACGCTCGATCTCGCGCGAGAGAAAATCGGTGATGGCAGCAAGATCGCTGCGGTGCGGGGCACGGGCCGCAATCGACACCTGGCCACCCAACTGCCGTGTGGCCTCGTACAGCACCACCTCGTGTCCGCGCAGCGCCGCCGTTCGGGCGGCTTCGAGGCCGGCGGGACCTCCACCCACCACCATGATCTTCTTCTTCACCTCCGCAGGCGCGACGGGCTCGAAAGGAACCGTGGTCTCGTTCGCGGCCGCCACGTTGACGACACAGCTCAGTTTTCCAGTGGCCATCAACTGTGCGACACAACCCATGTTCGACCCGATGCACGGTCGGACGAGGTCTTCTTCGCCACGCTGCGCCTTGTTCACCAGTTCCGGGTCGGCGATGAGTGCACGAACCATCGAAACCATGTCGCCGGCACCACTTTCGACGATGTGATTGGCGTGGTCGAGGGTCATGATGCGGCCCACCACGATCGTCGGCTTCGAGACCGCCTTAGTGATGACCTCGTTCGGCTTCATTTCATGGCCGAGTGGGTCTTCCATCGTGGAGAGCAACTTGTGGAACCGCCAGTACGAACCCATGTGCAGCGACACGTAGTCGACGTACTTCTCGACGTACTGCGCAATCTCGGCGTTGTCCTGCGGCGTCAGGCCGCCGGGAATGTACTCCTCGTTCGGCAGTCGAATGCCGACACAGAAATCGTCGCCGACGACCCTGCGAATCTCCTGCAACGCCTCGACGAGGAAACGCATCCGGTTTTCGAACGACCCGCCGTATTCGTCGTCGCGGTGATTCGTCGCCGGCGACATGAACTGCTGCAGCAGATAGCCGCTCGATGCATGGACGTCGATCCCATCGAGGCCACCCTCGCGGATGCGTCGTGCGGCATCACCGAAGGCCTTCACCACGTCGCCGATCATGTCGGTCGACATGGGCATCGGGATTGTCCCGATGTTCGGACTGGGAACGGCGCTGGCCGACCACGGAAACGGCGACTTGCGAGGCTTGGTGGCGGCACCGGGGTGATACACCTGCGCGAACATCTTCATCCCGTACGGACGCATTCGGTCGGCGATCTCGCGGTAGATCGGGATGATCGAATCGTTGTAGAGGGGCATCAGCGATGGGGCGCTGTCGTGGACACTCGTCGCCTCGAGGGTGCTCATCGCCACGCCACCCCGCGCCCGTGCTTCGTGGTACGCGATCAGCCCTTCACCGGTGAGCAACGTGCCGTGCGCTGAGCGCACGATGCGGTTCTTCAGTTCGACCCCGCCGACGGTGATCGGCTCGAAAAGACTCGAATAGCGCATGGACCCCTCCTTCACCATCCAGGCGAAGGGTTGGCCCCGCGCCGTGCGCTACTTCCCGCCCGCCACCTTGACGAATCGGAAGAGCGTGAGAACGAGGATAAGCGACGACGCTGCGCCGACGAACGTCAGAGCGTCGAGGGGGTCTTTCTGCTTCAACAGACCCTCGATTCCCTTCACAGCCACGAAGATAACGAGGATGTCGATGATCGACTTCTTCAGGTCGTCGATCGAGTCGATCTTCAGCCATTCCGGCACGTCGAGCTCCCCAATAAACAGTTCGTACAGGCCAATGACCATGATGAACTGGATCAGAGCGAGCAGGTAAATGTCGATCGTCTTCAGCAGCGTGATCACCTGCTCGTCGGTGCGCCACTTGCCCTCGAAGAGATCGGATACGAAGAGGACGGTGCGAGCAACCGACCATCCGAAGGTCGACACCGACATGACAAGGAGACCGATCACCGCAATGATCGCGATATAGCGAGCAGGACCGAGAACTTTGCGCAACGGCATGGACAATTTTTAGTGCATCGTGCGTCAGTGAATGGTGACCGTGCCCGCGTTTCCGTCCACGGTCACCGTCACACCGTTCGGAATCCGCGCCGTGGCGTTCTCAACCGACGGCACACACGGGATGCCCAGTTCGCGCGAGGCGATCATCGCGTGGCTACCAATTGCTCCGACATTCACCACGACGGCCGAGGCAGCCAGGAAGAGCGGCGCCCACGAAGGGTCGGTCTGTGGCGCGATCAGCACGTCACCGGGCTCGAAGTCGTCGAGTTGCGCCGGGTCGAGGATGACTCGTGCGGTGCCAGTCGCGACACCACTCGATGCGGCGACGCCCTTCAGCACGTCACCCGCCTTCGCAACCGTGACCTGCGCCGCAGTGCGCTTCTTCCACTGCGAAATGGGTGCGACTTTGCCGTCGACCGCAAACGGTGGTTCCACCTCGAAGAGGTTGAGGTACGCCTCGTACCGCTCGGCCAGCTTCGTTGTGTAGCGCTCGGGGTGGATACCGAATTCGTCGATCTCGTCGGCCATCAACATGAAGATGTGCTCGACCCGACCGAGTGTTCCGGCCGCCACCAGGCGTCGGGCGATTTCGCGCATCGGCTCGCGAATCTCACCGACCAACTTGATGCAGTTGGCCTTGTAGCGCTCGCGTGCGCTGAGGAACAGATTCGCGGCTCGCATGCCGGCCTCGAAGGTGCCGAGAGTTTCAGCATCGCCCGCCAGCTTGGCTCGTACGTCGGCAAGTACGCGATCGCGCTCGGCAACGGCTTCGATTCGGCGCTTTGCCGGGTCCTGCGAGTCGTCCATCAGGCGCATGCGGTCGGCGACTGCCAGCGCGACGTCAGGCTTGGTCTCCCACGACTGCGCGATGACATCCCATTCAGCCGGGCCGCGTGACCCGTAGTGGAACAAGAAGTCATCGAGTGCCGCGACGAACTTCTTCGCATCGGCCGAAGACGACGCACGCAGACGCTCGGTGAGACCAACCACACCCTTGTCGAACTCGGCCGTCAGATCTTTCGACGCTCGCGCGAGGCGCGACAGGCCCCAGATTGCACGCGGGGGCTCGGCCGAGTCGGCCTCGATACCGGCGAGTAGTCGCACCGACATCGTGGGGTCGCCGAGTGCTTCGGCGATCGCCCCGAGGACTCCCGTTCCGATCGACGACAACGTCGAGGAAATCATTCCGCTCATCATCGCCTGACGCAGCAGCGGCACCATCGCGCGCGAACGGTTCATCAGTTCGAAATTGTCGAGTGTCGAGAAGTCGGGGCGCGTCGCACGCGCGGTGTCGGCCATCACCTTGTCGGCCTCGATCTGCGGATACGAGTCGGTCGTCAGCACCCACGCCGCCGTCGCACCCAACTTTTCGGCATGACGTTGCGATTCGTGCCAGGGTTCGGCCTTGTACACCGGAACCTCGTCGCGCTCGTCGAAGAACGCCTTGTCGATGGCTTCGGGTGATGCGCCCGGCATGCGCGCGCCGAACAGTCGGGTGTACGACAACGGGTTGTAGACGTATCCACCGAACACACCGAACATCGTGGGATCCTGCGGATTCTCCACTTCGTCCCAATCGAACACGCCGATCGTGCTGTAGGCGTCGACCAAGCCCTTGCCGAGCGATGTGCGCAGGTACGTGGTGGCAAAGAAAGGCGAGATCGGATCGGGGAAAACGTCGGCTGCGTTCCCGCGCGTCCACGCGGGGAACTTCACACCCGGGTCTGTGTCTGCGATCCAACGGTCCATGTTCGAGGCGTTCATGACGTATGAACCTATTCGGTGGCACGAGGTCCGAGGAAAAAGCCCGCAGGACTTAAACAACCGCCGTAAGCGGCGGCCGTATAGTGGCGACATGCGCGTACGGGGGATACACCACGTCAACGTCAACGTTCACGCACTCGACGAATCGCTCGACTTTTACGTGAACAAACTCGGTTTCCAGCCCTTCGAACGGCCCGAAATGAAGATCCGTGGTGGCTGGCTGCGCATGGGCGCACAAGAGCTCCACATCATGGAGGCACCGGGGGCGTCGATCGACAAGAAGCAACACTTTGCCCTGTTGGTCGACGACGTCGACGAGGCGGCGACACATCTCGAAAGCAGGGGTGTCCCATTCCGACGGATCCACAACGACGACGGGCGCAGTGACCAACTGTTCATCCATGACCCCTCGGGTAACCGCATCGAAATTCAGGGCCCGGCATGAGCAACGTAACCGTGCTCGAATCGCTGCGCCGCCGCATGCGGGCCATGCATTCGCTGTACCACGATGCCACGGCAACGATGACGGCCGATCACGTGAACCACCACGAACGAGACGGTGTGGTGCCGATCGCCTTTAGCTTGTTCCACATCGTCAACATGATCGACGCCTCTTTCATGCTGATGACCGGCGCAACACCGATCTGGAACGACGAGTGGGCAACCCGCGTGGGAATGACGATCAACGACCACGGCAAACACCGCACGGTCGACGAAATGGTTCACCAACGCATCGGTGACTATGCCGCATTCATCGAGTACATGAACGCCGTCTTTTCACGCACCGAGGATTGGCTCGACAGCGTCGACCCGACAGAGCTCGACCGCGTGGTCATCGCGCGACCCTTCCCACCGATGATCGCGAGCACGTATTCCGCCCGCGTTGCCGGCGAAGCGGGCATCACCCTGCTCGACGCCGCCGAATGCTGGATCTACCAGCACGGCCTGCGACACATGGGCGAAATCGAACACGCCCGCGGCCTCGTGGGGCTCACCGGCATGACGTCGTAGGGTCAGCTGGAGGCAAGGGTGTGCATCGCGGTGATGCCGGCCAGGAAGGCCGCACGGCCCGGCGCGTCGAGCACACCGTAGGCGGGGGCAACGATCTCGTCGGTCAGCTTCTCTGCCGTGTCCCATTGAGCGCGCTGCGCATCGGTGACCTTGGCGACGTCGTCCTCGGACCAGCCGAACATCTTGGCGTCGTTTGGCCGCTTGATGAAGTGGGCCACCTTCGAGGTGAGACCAGCTGCACGAATGGCCGCGAGGTGGGCACTGCCGCGGAATTCGCGGAGCACGGTTGCCAACTGCATGGCGCGGCCGGTTACGTCGGAGACGAGTGGCTCGCATTTCATCGCTGCATACAGGCCGAGACCGTCGGGGTCGGCCGCGGCGTTCACTGCGTCGGCCGCGGCGACGAAGGCGTCGAGGTTCGCGATGCCGGCGAACTTCGCGCGACCAAAATCGGCGCTGCACTCGAGGTGCGCACCCCCCGCGACTCGCGGCGCACACTTCGCCTTCGCCGACTCCCACGCTCCACCGATCACAGCGGGGTTGAAGTATCCGAAGTTCGCAGCGAGCGCTGCACCGTCACAATCGCCCAGCGCGCCACCTCGTCCGAGCACGTAGAACTCCATGCCGTTCAGGCCGATCTTCTCGCCAACGGCGCGCGTCTCGGGAGTGAAGTAGAAGCGGTAACCAGTGTCACCGACAAGTGGACAGGCTTCGGCAAGGAAGGTGGCGAGAGAAGATTCGATGGACATGAACCGAGAATAGTTCGTCCGTCCGACGGTACTTTCGGCCAGACTGGGAATGTGTCCCCCACAAATCTGCTTGGCCTCGTCGCGTCCACCCTCTCGATGCTCTTCATCTGGCCTCAGGTGTTTCGTGTCTACCGCAACGACACGGTCGAAGGCCTCGCCCCCCTCGGCGCGCTGCAGGGAATGTCGGGATCGATCTTGTGGTCGATTTACGGATTGTCGCAATCCGACATGCCCCTGTTCGGGTCGAACCTTCTCCTGTCGATTGCGATCGGGCTTCTTGCCGTTGCGATGACCCGCCACCGAATCCTCGCTTCTTCGACTCTCTTCTCGGTCGTCGCGGGCATTCTCGGCGTCGGTTTCGTCGCAGACGCAGTGTCGACGACGCTGCTCGGCATCCTTGCCTTCGCCGTCGGCGCACTGTCGGTTATCCCCCAAACCGTAAAGGTGCTCCGCGACCCCGACCTGCAGGGCGTCTCGGTATCGAGCAATTCACTTCTCTTCGTCACGAGTTGTACGTGGATGAGTTACGGGTTTGCGATCGGCGACACCCTCGTGTGGTTGCCGAACGTCCTCGTCATTCCCTGCTCGTCGATCATCGTCGCCAAAGCGCGGTCATCACAGTCACGACACGACCAGACGCGTACACCCGAACATGCCTCCTGACGCCAACCTCGAGAGCGACTACACGCCGAGTTCCGTCTCCAAGCATCCCGCCGCCTGGTACATCGACGAATACGCGAGTCGCAGCGCAGCGACGCTTGCGAAGCTCGGCAACAAGGTTTCCCGCGAGCATTACGGTCCCGGCGCCGACGAGTACGTGGTGCTGGCCCGACAGGCCCGCACATCGCCACTCCTAGTCTTCATCCACGGGGGCTATTGGAAGGCACTCTCCGCCGACGAATGCGCGATGTGGGCCGCCGATGCGCTCGACGCCGGGTTTTCCTTCGCGAGCATCAATTACACGCTCGCCCCGACCGCGACGCTCGAACGCATCGTGATGCAATGCCGAACTGCCTACGACTGGCTTCTCGGATCGTCGGGCCTCGAGCCCATGCGCGTTGTCGTGTCGGGTTCGTCGGCGGGTGGCCATCTCGCCGCAATGGTGTCGACGGCCAACCCGCAACCCGTTCGATGCGACGGGGCGATCTTGCTCAGCGGCGTCTTCGACCTTCGACCACTCGTGTCGACGACCGTGAACGAACCGCTCGGCCTCACCGTGCCCGACGCCATGCGCCTCAGCCCCGCACACCTGCGGGTGACGGCGATTCCACACGTGCGTGCGTTCGTCGGTGGGGAAGAAACCCAGGCCTTCAAGGCCCAAAGCAATGCCTACGTCGAGAAGTTGCGAACGGCGGGACTAGATGCGACGTCACAGATCATCGCCGGCCGTGACCACTTCGACCTGATTTACGATCTCATCACCCCGGGTACGGAACTCGGCGACACAACTATCGGGCTCCTACAGGGCTGACGGAGACGGAACATGACAAGCTTCGACGACTACACACGCCAGGCGGCCCAACTCGACGCCGCGAACCCACTTGCCGCGGCTCGCGAGCACTTCGACCTGCCCGAGACCGAGTCCTACTTCCTCGGCAATTCGCTCGGGCCACTCACCCACGCGGCACGCGCCGCCGTGTTGCGCACGCTCGACGGCGAGTGGCGCAACGGGTTGGTTCGCACATGGCACGACGGTGACTGGCTCGACCTCGCGGGTGCGACCGGAGACCTGGTTGCGCGCGTCATTGGCGCGCCGGCCGGTTCTGTCATCGCCGGCGACTCGACGTCCGTCGCGTTGTTCAAGGTGCTCTCAGCCGCAGCTGAGCTGAACAAGTCTGCGACCCGTCGCGTGATGCTGTGTGATTCCCGCAACTTCCCCACCGACCGCTACGTGGCACGCAGCGTCGCCGACCTCCACGGCCTCGACTTCGTCGAACTCGAAGTGGTCGGCATGCCGGCGAGATTCGGCGACGACGTCGCGGTGATGACCGCTTCGATGATCGACTACCGGTCGGCCGACCTGCACGACGTCGGCGCTGTGACGGCCGCGGCACACGAACATTGCATCCTCACCGTGTGGGACCTCGCCCACGCCGCCGGTGCAGTGAAGTGCGACGTGTTCGCAAACGACGTCGACTTCGCGGTGGGATGCGGCTACAAGTACCTGAACGGTGGCCCGGGCGCCCCGGCGTACATGTATGCGGCACCGCGGATCATCGGGTCGGTGGACCAGCCGATCCCGGGCTGGTTCGGCCACGCCGAACCCTTCGCCTTCGAGGACACGTATCGCCCGGCCGACGGAGTCGCCCGTTTTTCCAGTGGCACGACGCACGTTCTTTCGATGAAGGCGATGCACGCCGCACTCGGCGTCATCACCTCGTTTCCCATCGACGACCTGCGGAGCACCTGCATCCGACTCGGTGACTTCTTCGTCGAGGGCTACGACAAGTTCCTCTCGACGAGCGGCTTCGGCCTCGGGTCGCGACGTGACGGCTCACTGCGCGGTGGCCACATCGCCCTTCTTCACCCCGACGCCGAACGGATGTCGAAGGAACTGATTGCCCGCGGCCTCGTCGTCGACTTCCGCCCACCCGACGTGATACGTGTCGCGTTCAGCCCGCTCTTCCTGCGCTTCGCGGATGTCGCACGTTTGGTGGGCGAACTCAGCACTCTCGAGTAGCCCCACGGAAATCCGCGACGCGCCGTACCGCTACTGTTGGAGCATGGCAACGATACTCGCCCACATCACCGTCAAGCCCGGCAAGGAACGCGAGTTCGAGGACCTCGCCGAACGTCTCGTCAAGGCGACACACGACAACGAAACGCGTGTGATCCGCTACGAGTACTGGCGCGGAGCCGAACCCAACACGTATTACGGCCTGCTCGCCTTTCAGGACTACAACGCGTTCCTCGAACACCAAACGTCCGACCATCACGAAACCGATGCGAAGAAGATGACGGGCATCTTCAGCGACTTCAAGCTGGAATGGCTCGACCCGATTACAACCGCGAGCCCCCTCCCCGCCACGAACATGCAGCCCCTCGTCGACGGAGCCTCCGATCTGTGGAAGGCCTACCACGAGCGCATGCCCGCGCAGGTTGCCGCCTGGTGGTTGGGTCTACGCAAATAATCGGCACACTTGTGCCGTGACCGTCTCGCAGATTTTCGATCCAGCCCGCTGGAAGGCCGTTCCGGGGTTCGACTTCACCGACATCACCTACCACCGCTGCCTCGAACAGGGCACCGTGCGCATCGCGTTCAATCGACCCGAGGTCCGCAACGCGTTTCGGCCGCACACGGTCGATGAACTGTTCACCGCGCTCGACCACGCCCGCCAAACGAGCGACGTCGGCTGCGTGATCCTGACGGGCAACGGTCCCTCGCCCAAGGACGGAGGATGGGCCTTTTGCAGCGGCGGCGATCAGCGCATCCGTGGTCGCGCCGGATACCAGTACGCCGACGGCGATTCACTCGCGGCCAGCGACCCTGCGCGCACGGGACGCCTCCACATCCTCGAGGTGCAGCGATTGATTCGTTTCATGCCGAAAATCGTCATCTGCGTGGTTCCCGGCTGGGCCGCTGGCGGTGGCCACAGCTTGCACGTCGTGGCCGACCTCACTCTTGCCTCGCGCCAGCATGCACGCTTCAAGCAAACCGACGCCGATGTTGCGAGCTTCGACGGCGGATACGGCTCGGCATACCTTGCACGTCAGGTCGGTCAGAAATTTGCGCGCGAGATCTTCTTCCTCGGACGTGAGTACTCCGCCGACGACGCCCATCGGATGGGCATGGTCAATGCCGTCGTCGACCACGAGGAACTCGAAGCAACCGCGCTGCAGTGGGCCAAAGAAATCAACGGCAAGAGCCCAACTGCGCAGCGCATGCTGAAGTTCTCGTTCAACCTGATCGACGACGGTCTCGTCGGTCAGCAAGTGTTCGCCGGTGAGGCGACGCGCCTCGCCTACATGACCGACGAAGCCGCCGAGGGTCGCAATTCGTTCCTCGAGAAGCGCGATCCCGACTGGTCGGCGTTCCCCTGGTACTACTGAACGTCCGTCGGGCGTCGGGCGTCGACGACCCCGCGTTCGACCCGTTCCGCCTGCGCGAACGTCAGTTGAACACCCGTCTGCACCGGCGCGGCGAACGTACCGACGCAAGATTCGTCGCCGAGGGCGACTTGGTCGTGATGCGGGCCATCGGGGCGGGCCACGTCCCCGAACTCGTGGTGTGCGACGAGGCCGCATTGCCGATGATCGAAGGTCTGGGCGACCGCCTGGGTGATGCGGAGGTTGTCCTCGCCGATGAACCGACACGCAAGACCGCCACGGGGCTCGGGGTCGCCCTGTCGATCGCTGCATTGTTTCCCAAGCCGCCACTCGTCGACGTCACCACACTGATCACACGCCATCAGCGCATTGCCGTCCTCGCCCAGGTCGACAATCCCACCAACGTCGGCGCCATCGTCCGCAGTGCCGCTGCGTTCGGCTTCACCGGAATCGTGCTCGATGGCGAATCATCCGACCCGTATGCACGACGCGCTTTGCGCGTCGCGATGGGCACGACGTTCGGCCTCGACATTTCGCGCATCAACGATGCGCTTTCGTTCATCGATGCCCTGCACCATGCCGGCTTCGAGTCGTACGCGATGACTCCCGGCCCTGAGGCCCGTGACTTGTCGACCATCGAGCCCCACGAACGCACCGCACTCATCCTCGGATCGGAACGTGACGGCTTGCCCGACGACTGGATGCAGGCTGCGACACACAAGGTCCGCATCCCGATGGCCGCGGGGGTCGACTCGTTGAATGTCGCGGCCGCTGCGGCGGTTGCCTGTTACGGCTTGACCAGACGCAACGGCTGATCATTTCGTAGGTGTTCCGCAGCCTTCACGAAGTAGTCGGTCATCTGCGCGCGAATGTCGTCGTCGGTGACCAGTTCGTTGACGGCGCTCAACATGCACACCAGCCAGTGGTCACGCTCCAGAGCGCCGATCACATAGGGGCTGTGACGCGCACGCAGCATCGGATGACCGCGCTCTTCGCTGAATGTGTGCGGGCCACCCCAGTATTGGGCGAGGAACAATCCGAGGCGTCGCGATGCAGCCGGCAGGTCTGCGGGCTCGGGATACAGCGGTAGCAGCACGTGGTCGTCCCTCACCCACTCGTAGAACCGATCGGCAAGCCGCATGAAGAATTCCATGCCGCCGAGGACGTCGTACACGCTCAACGGCTCGTCTTGCCGCGAATCGTCCGACATGGTCAGGAGAATTCCGGGTCGACCCAACCGGGGAAGATTTCGGGAAGGCCGTCACTCACCTTGTCGGGGAATTGCGCGGGACGCTTCTCAAGAAAGCTCTCGACACCTTCTTTCGCGTCGGCCGTCTTGCCGCGGGCCTGGATGCCACGGCTGTCGACTCGGTGCGCCTCCATCGGATGGTCGGCGCCGAGCATTCGCCACATCATCTGACGCGACAAGGCGACCGAGACGGGTGCCGTGTTGTCCGCGATTTCCCGCGCGATGGCGAT
The DNA here is from genome assembly GCA_041164425.1 of Actinomycetota bacterium. Classification (GTDB taxonomy): domain Bacteria; phylum Actinomycetota; class Acidimicrobiia; order Acidimicrobiales; family Ilumatobacteraceae; genus F1-20-MAGs119. The sequence goes on along the minus strand of JBEAPO010000099.1, from coordinate 23,834 downwards.
TGCGGCGGGAAGCAGCTCGTCAGGTTCGTGCACACTGCGCACGAGACCACCGGCCAAAGCCTCATCGGCGGTGAGTAACCGCCCCGTGTACACCCACTCCGCCGCCTGCGAGATGCCAACGAGCCGCGGCAGGAACCACGATGAACAGGCCTCGGGGACGATGCCGCGTTTGGCAAAGACGAAGCCGATCTTTGCCTTGGTACTGGCGAGCCTGATGTCCATCGGCAAGGTCATCGTGATGCCAACGCCCACGGCGGCGCCGTTGATGGCCGCGATCACGGGCTTCTTGCAATCGAACACGCGCAACGACACGAGGCCACCACCATCTCGCACCACGCCGCCGCGCGGTGCTTCGTCGCTGCCACCCTTCGCGAAGGTGCTTCCGCCCGACGACAAATCGGCACCGGCACAGAAAGCACGGCCGCTGCCCGTGACGATGACTGCACGCACGTCGTCGTTCGCGTCGACTTCATCAAAGGCAGCGCGCAGGTCGCGTGCCATTTGGTTGGTGAACGAGTTCATCGCGTCGGGACGATTCAGCGTGATGATGGCGATGCCGTCGCTGATCTCGAGGAGGATGTCGGTGTAGGCCATGGGCCTTTCTACCCCACCGATCAGACGTCGAGGAAGCGGCTCGCGGCGATGCCCGAACCGATGGCACCCGCCAACGCTCCGATGGCGAGTAGCAGAATCATCACTCCGGACACGTAGCCGGAGGGCACGACGAGCGAACTCACGCCCGTGCCGGGCTTAAAGCCGGCAACGCCGCTCTCCCATGCGCGGTTCAGGCCCCACAGACCGCCGCAAGACAAAACGCCACCGATCAAGCCGTGCAGCAGGCCTTCGAGCATGAAAGGAATTCGGATGAACCAGTTGGTTGCACCCACGAGCTTCATGACCTCGATTTCGCGGCGCCGCGCGAACATCGCCGTACGTATGGTGTTCCAGATAAGGGTCACGGCGACCGCGAGCAACACGAGCGACATGACGATGGTGACGGTACGCACGAAACCCGAAAGCGTCGAGATGACCTCGAACTCGTCTTCCGCCAGGCTCACGCCCTGCACCTTGGGCAGGATCCGGTACTGGTCGGCGAGGCTACGCAGCAGCGCCGAATCATCGGTGAGAGACACAATCTTGAACTGAGTGGGAATGGTCTCGGGCGTCAAGAGCGACAGCATCGTGGGGTCCCCCGCGAACAACTGTTGTGCCTCGGCATAACTTGCCGGCTTGTCGAGGTAGGCGAGCTTCGCGATGTCGACGACGTTCGGCTGTGATCTGATGACGCCGTCAACGTAGGAAACGTTCTCGGGCGTTGCATCGGGTGCCATGAAGACGATCAGCTGCACGTCACCCTTCCAGCGCACGAGCAGGTTGTCGAAGCCACGTTGCACGAGGAAGGTCACTCCGACGAGAAGCAGTGACACCGCAGAAGTAAGAACAGCCGCCGCCGTCAGGGTGAGGTTGCGACGGAAACTGGCCCACGTTTCGCGAAAGGCATAGGCGATACGGGAGAGCATTAGTCGTACACCCCCCGTTCCTGGTCGCGTACGAGAACACCGCGGTCGAGCTGGATCACGCGCTTGCGCATCAGGTTGACGATGCGATGGTCGTGTGTTGCCATCACGACGGTGGTGCCACTGCGGTTGATGGCCTCGAGCAATTGCATGATGCCCTCGCCCGTTGCCGGATCGAGATTTCCGGTGGGCTCGTCGGCCAGCATGATGAGTGGCCTGTTGACGAACGCACGCGCGATCGAAACACGTTGCTGCTCGCCACCCGACAGTTGGTCGGGAAACCGATCCTCCTTGCCGGCCAAGCCGACGAGATCGAGCACCGCGGGCACCTGCTGGTTGATGACGTGACGCGGTTTGCCGATGACCTCGAGGGCGAAAGCGACGTTTTCGAACACCGTCTTGTTCGACAACAGCTTGTAGTCCTGGAAGACATTGCCCATGCTGCGCCGCAGATAGGGAACGCGCGAATCGGGCATTTCGTTGACGTTCTTGCCCGCAATCCACACGTCGCCGCGCTCTGGTCGCTCTTGGCGGTTCATCAGGCGCAGAAGTGTCGACTTGCCCGACCCCGACGGGCCGACGAGGAACACGAAATCGCCCTTGGCGATGTCGAAGCTGAGGTCTCGCACGGCCACCGTGTCGGCGCCGTACACCTTTGTCACGTTGTCGAGACGGATCATGACGGTAGGAACCTACCAGTGGATGTCGACTACGCACCCGTGTTGTCGGTCGTGCGCCGAAAACGCAGGTATCCGACCATGAAATCATCGATATCGCCGTCGAGAACGGCGGAAACGTTGCCGTCTTCAACTTCTGTTCGAAGATCCTTCACCATCTGGTATGGCTGCATGACGTACGAACGAATCTGACTCCCCCAGCCCACCTGCGCGGGCTTTCCGGCGATGCGATCGCGTTCGGCCTGATGTTCTTCTTCGATACGCGCAGCGATCATCGCTTTCAGTCGGTTCATCGCTTTTTCACGGTTCTGCAATTGACTGCGCTCTTCCTGCGACGAAGCAACGAGGCCCGTTGGTTCGTGAATGAGACGCACCGCCGATGACGTCTTATTTACGTGCTGGCCTCCGGCCCCGGATGCGCGGAACACTTCCATGCGGATTTCCGATTCGTTGACGTCGACGTTCGGCTCGTCCATCACTGGCCACACCTGCACCGAGGCAAAACTGGTTTGGCGTCGGCCCTGGTTATCGAACGGACTGATGCGCACGAGACGATGCGTGCCCCGCTCGGATGTCATCAACCCGTAGGCGTAGCGACCCTGAATCGTGAATTCCGCCGAGAGGATGCCGGCCTCCGTCCCCTCGGAAACGTCGTCGACCTCAACGGAGAATCCGCGTCGCTCGGCCCACCGCGAGTACATACGCAGGAGGATCTCCGACCAGTCCTGGGCGTCGACTCCGCCATCCTTGGCGTTGATTTGAACGATGCAGTCGGCCTCGTCATGTTCTCCGGTGAAGAGACTGCGCATCTCGAGCGTGTCGAGTTGACGCGAGGCCTTGGCAATTCCCTCGTCGATCTCGGGCTCTTGCGACGCATCGTCGACCTCGCGGGCGAGTTCGTGGAGCACCTCGATGTCGTCGACGGCTGAGGCAAGACCGTCGAACTCGTCGATGTCGCCCTTCACGTTCGCGTACTCGGTGTTGATGCGCTTGGCGAGATCCTGGTCGTCCCACAGGTCGGGTCGGGCGACTTCGAGCTCGAGTTCAGCAAGCCGCGACCGACCCGCATCGATCTTCAGATAGCCGCGTGCCTCATCGAGGCGTTCCCGTAGGCGGCGGATGGCGTCGGAAAAGTCACGCATGGGTGGTGAACGAAGGTCAGGCCGCGCCGCGGCCGTGGCACAACTTGAACTTCTTGCCCGAACCGCACGGACAGGGCGCGTTGCGCGGGGTCTTGTCGAACTCACTCTTGACGACAGGCGTGTTCGACGGTGCCGAAGTCGGTGCACCAACCTCGGCGGGAAGTTCGCCGTCGGCGACGGCCGCAGCGGCCGCTGCACGGAAACCATCGTTGTCGACGTTGTCGGAAGAGATCTGCTGCACGTTCTGCACTTCGGCCGCATCGTCGGTCACCACCTGCACGTGCATGACGTAGCGCACGAAGTCTTGGGCGATGCCCTTCATGAGGGCGCCGAACATGTCGTAGCCCTCGCGCTGCCATTCGGTGAGAGGATCTTTTTGACCCATTGCCCGGAGGTTGATTCCCTCTTGCAGGTAGTCCATCTCTTCGAGGTGTTCTCGCCAGCGTTGGTCGATGATCCGCAGCATGACCTGCCGTTCGATCTCACGCATCACCGACTCACCGAGTTCTGCTTCGCGCTGTGCGTAGAACGCGGCGGCATCGGCCATCACGACGTCGTACATGCCGTCAGTGCCATCGGCGTTCTCCAACTTGGAAATCGTGACCGAAGTCGGCCAATAGGTCGAGAGTTCGCGCACGAGCCCGTCGAGGTCCCACTCGTCGTCTGCTTCGGTGACACAGTAAGTCTCGATCAAGGTGTCTACGGCTTCCGAGAGGTAGTCCATCGCCGCGGCGCGCAGGTCGAGTCCCTCGAGAATCTGGTCACGACGCTGGTAGATGACCTTTCGCTGCTCGTTCATGACCTCGTCGTACTTGAGCACGTTCTTGCGAATTTCACCGTTGCGCTGTTCGACCGTGGTTTGGGCACGCTCGATCGCCTTGGTCACCATCTTCGCCTCGATGGCTTCGTCGTCGGGCAAGGCACGCCCCATCACCCAACTGAGTGCACCGGTGGCGAACAACCGCATGAGTTCGTCGTCGAGCGACAGATAGAAGCGCGACTCGCCGGGATCGCCCTGGCGACCGGAACGGCCGCGCAACTGGTTGTCGATTCGGCGGCTTTCGTGGCGTTCGGTGCCCAACACGTAGAGCCCACCGAGTTTGCGCACCTCGTCACCCTCTTGACCACACGACGCCTTGTAGTCGGCGAGCAGTTCGGCGTAACGGACTTGGGCGCGTTCGCGCTGCTGGCGATAGTCCTCGGGCATCTGGTCGAGAGGCATCGGCAGCGCGAACTCGTCGGCGAGTGTCTCGGCCGCGAAGCCCTCGGACAGAACGGCTTGACGCGCGAGGCCTTCGGGGTTGCCGCCGAGCAGGATGTCGACACCACGGCCCGCCATGTTCGTGGCCACTGTGACCGCATGCAGACGACCCGCCTGCGTGACGATCATTGCTTCACGGGTGTGCTGTTTGGCGTTCAATACCTCGTGCGGAATGCCGCGCTTGTTCAACTGCCGCGAGAGGTACTCACTCTTCTCAACGCTGACGGTTCCGACGAGCACGGGCTGGCCGAGGTTGTACTTCTCGACAATGTCGTCGACGACCGCGTTGAACTTGGCAACCTCGGTCTTGTAGATGAGGTCTGCCTGATCGACGCGTGCGACCGACTTGTTGGTGGGGATCGGCACGACCTGCAGGCCGTACGTGTTCACCAATTCCGCCGCCTCGGTTTGGGCGGTTCCCGTCATGCCGGCCAACTTGTCGTACATGCGGAAGTAGTTCTGCAGCGTGATCGTGGCGAGGGTCTGGTTCTCCTCTTTGATCTTCACGCCTTCCTTGGCCTCGACCGCCTGGTGGATGCCCTCGCTCCAACGGCGTCCCTCGAGGATGCGCCCGGTGAATTCGTCGACGATCTTGACCTCGCCCGACTGGACGATGTAGTCCTTGTCACGCTTGTAAAGCTCTTTCGCCTTCAGCGCGACCTGGAGTTGGTGCACCAGGTTCTGCTGCACACCGTCGTAGAGGTTGGCGATACCGAGCTGCTGTTCGACTTTTTCGATGCCGGCTTCGAGCGGCACGACCGTGCGCTTGTCTTCCTCGACTTCGTAGTCGATGTCTCGCACGAGCGATCGCACGATCGATGCAAAGCGGTAGTACAACTTTGCGGCGTCGGCGAGACGACCCGAGATGATGAGCGGTGTTCGCGCCTCGTCGATGAGGATCGAGTCGACTTCGTCAACGATGGCGAAGTTGTGGCCGCGTTGCACCTTTTCGTCGAGCGAACCGGCCATGTTGTCGCGCAGGTAATCGAAGCCGAACTCGTTGTTCGTGCCGTAGGTGATGTCGCAGAGGTAGTCCTCACGCTTCTGCGCGGGACGCTCGCGATGGCCAGGGATGACAAGGCCGACACTGAGACCGAGCCACCGATGGAGGCGACCCATCCATTCGGAGTCGCGGCGTGCGAGATAGTCGTTGACGGTGACGAGATGAACGCCCTTGCCCGACAAACCGTTCAAGTACGCCGGCAGCGTTGAGACGAGGGTCTTGCCCTCTCCCGTCTTCATTTCGGCGACCCACCCGAAGTGCAGCGCAGCACCACCCATCAACTGCACGTCGTAGTGGCGCTGGCCGAGAACACGACGGGCCGCTTCACGCGTCACCGCGAAAGCCTCGATCAGCAGGTCGTCGAGCGACTCGCCGCGTTCGATTCGCGACCGGAATTCGGCGGTTTTCCCCCGCAGGGCCTCGTCGGAGAGGGCCGCCATCGAGGCTTCGAAGGCGTTGACGTCGGGTACCAGGCCCTCGAGAGCCTTGACCTTCTTGCCTTCACCGGCTCTGAGGACTCGATCGAGGATGCCCATGACAGTCGCTGATGCTATCGGGCGGGGGTCCCCGCGACCGCCCAGCAGTACACCAATTCGGCACCTGCAGCACGCAGCGCGCGGCGCGCGGCGCGCAGTGTCGCTCCGGTTGTGGCCACGTCATCGACGACCAGAATGCGCTTGCCACCCACGGTGCTTCGAGCCCTGAATACCGGGCCCGTCAATCGCTCGACTCGTGATCGGCCCGTTTGCGCAACCGAACCACGTCGGCGCAGGAGGCACGACGCGGGCACTTGCAGCCGACGCGCAACTTCGTGCGCGATCAATTCTGCTTGGTCGTAGCCACGTCGTCGTCGGTGTGCCGAGGACGTCGGTGCCCACGTCACCACGTCGATGCCGTGCAGTGACACATTCAGATCATGCGCGATCGCTTCGGCCAACAGCGCGGCGAGAGGTGCAGTCATGCGTCGCGCGTTGTGGTACTTCAAGGCGACGATCATTTCGCGAACACTGCCCTCGAATACCGTTGCGGTTGGGATGCGGTTCGTGTGCACGTCCACGTGTGTGCGAAAACCGGTCCTCCTTCGACACCTGACGGCGACTACGGTCGAGCCATGCACGACGGCGCCACACCACGACCGCTACGGGAACGGTTCCTGGAACGACTGCTGCGCTGCGCGGCGGGCCTTTTCTGTTTCGGCGCGGGCATTGCGTGCTTCGTGCACAGCGACCTCGGGGTTCCACCATGGGACGTGTTCCACACCGGCATCTCTGAGATCACGGGCCTCGAACTCGGCAACGTCATCATCGTCGTCGGGGTTGCGTTGTTGGTTCTCTGGATCCCCCTGCGCATTCGGCCGGGTATCGGCACCCTGATGAATGCGATTCAGATCGGCCTCGTCGAGAACTTCATGGAAGACGTATTCCCCGACTCGCGAGCAATCGCCGCACGCGTTGCCTATCTCGCCGCGGGCATGTTGTTCATTGCATTCGGTTCCGGGCTCTACATCGGGGCCGAGCTCGGCTCGGGACCGCGCGACGGTCTGATGATCGGCCTGAACAAACGGTTCGGCATCAGCATTCGCCTCGCCCGCACGATCGTCGAGATCGTCGTCATGGTCACAGGAATCTTCCTCGGTGGAAAGATCGGCCTCGGAACCTTCGTGTTCGCGTTCGGCATCGGACCGATGGTGCAGGTGGCCATCGTCGCCCTGCGCATGTCCCCGTCGCTCACGGATGTAGCGACGGGGGAAGCGCTCGAAACCTGATCAGTAGCGGTAGTGCTCGGGCTTGAACGGGCCCTTCGGATCGAGACCGAGATAGTCGGCCTGCTCGTCGGTGAGCTTCGTCATCTTGACACCGAGCGCGTCGAGGTGCGCCGCAGCGACCTTTTCGTCGAGGTGCTTGGGCAGCACGTAGACGCCCGTCGGGTACTTCGCGGTGTTGTTGAAGAGTTCGATCTGTGCGATCACCTGGTTCGAGAAGGAACAACTCATCACGAAACTCGGGTGGCCGGTGGCGCATCCGAGGTTCACGAGGCGTCCCTCGGCGAGGACGATCACCGAGTGACCGTCCTGGAAGGTCCAGAGGTCGGTACCGGGCTTCAGTTCGTCACGGGTCGCGCCGCTTCGGGCGAGGCCGAGCATGTCGATCTCGTTGTCGAAGTGACCGATGTTGCAGACGATCGCATTGTGCTTCATCTTCGACATGTGCTCGGTCGTGATGATTGCTTCGTTGCCGGTCGCAGTGACGAAAATGTCGGCCGAACCGACCACCGACTCGAGCGTGTCGACTTGGTAGCCCTCCATCGCGGCCTGAAGCGCGTTGATTGGGTCGATCTCGGTGACGATCACGCGTGCGCCCTGGCCGCGGAGGCTCTGCGCGCAACCTTTGCCAACGTCGCCGTAACCGCACACAACGGCGAGCTTGCCCGCAATCATCACGTCGGTCGCGCGGTTGATCGCATCGATCAGCGAGTGGCGGCATCCGTAGAGGTTGTCGAACTTCGACTTGGTGACGCTGTCGTTCACGTTGATCGCCGGGAAGAGCAACTCATTGCGCTCGGCCATCTTGTAGAGGCGCTTGACACCGGTTGTCGTTTCCTCGGTGACACCCTTGATGCCGGCCGCCATGCGGGTCCACTTCTGTGGGTCGGTCTTCAACGTGCGCTGCAGCAGACCGAGCACGATGGCGAGTTCGGGGTTACCGGCGCTACCCGGGTCGGGAACCTGGCCGGCACGTTCGTATTCGACGCCCTTGTGCACGAGGAGCGTCGCGTCGCCACCGTCGTCGAGGATCATGTTGGGGCCGTCACCGTCGGGCCACGTCATCATCTGCTCGGTGCACCACCAATACTCCTCGAGCGTCTCGCCCTTCCACGCAAAGACGGGCACACCCTGCGGGTCGTCGACGGTGCCGTTCGGGCCCACAACGACCGCAGCTGCCGCGTGGTCCTGCGTCGAGAAGATGTTGCAACTCGCCCAGCGCACCTCGGCACCGAGTTCGGTCAGGGTCTCGATGAGAACCGCGGTTTGAATGGTCATGTGCAGCGACCCGGAGATCCGACAGCCCTTCAGCGGCTTGGACTGGCCGAACTCTTTGCGCAGGGAGCGCAGGCCGGGCATTTCGTGTTCGGCAAGATGGATTTCCTTGCGTCCGAACGGGGCGAGGTTGAGGTCGGCAACGCGATAGTCGGTATTCGAGGACAGTTTGGACATGAGGGAACCTTTCGGATGCGAAGGATCCGGGCTGGGGCCCACTGGCTCCGGTCTGTCAGCCCGACGGGGATGTGTGCACGACGACGTGCGTAGGGAAATCTACTCCGCGTGGAACGTGGGCGCGATGTTCTCCGCCGAGATGCGCGTGGTGATGCGCTGATGTTCGGCATCGCTGGCCGTGGTCGCCTCGTCGATGAGCATCACGGGGATGCCGTCGCGCACGTCGTACGAACGCTTGAGGCGGGGGTTATAGAGACGATCCTCGTCGGCAATGAACCACAACGGTCCCTTGTCCTCGGGGCACGCGAGGATTTCGAGGAGGCGCGGGTCGAGAACGCTGGTCATGTGACCGACGCTAGCCGTGAATCTCAGCCGGCGGTGATGAGAGCAAGCAGTTCGACCACGTGGTCGTCGCATTCGGCCCTGGTCGGCGCCTCGAGATTGAGACGCAACAAGGGCTCGGTGTTCGAGGCACGCAGGTTGAACCACCATGGCCCAGAGTCGACAGTGAGGCCGTCGAGGCGGTCCTGCGGGCGACCCGGAAACGCTGCTGCGACTCTTTCGATCACTGCGGCGGGGTCGTCGACCTGCGTGTTGATCTCACCGCTCGCCGCGTAGCGGTCGAACGGCGCGCGCACCTCGGACAAGGGTTTACCCGCGCGCGAGAGTTCGGCGATCACGAACATCGCGGCGATGAGACCACTGTCGGCGCGATAGTTGTCGAGGAAGTAGTAGTGCGCGCTGTGTTCTCCACCGAAGACGGCGCCGGTTTCGGCCATCAACTGTTTGATGTAACTGTGACCCACCTTCGACCGAACGGCCTTTCCGCCGCCCTCGGCGATGACTTCGGCAACCGTTCGCGAACATATGAGGTTGTGGATGATCGTCGCGCCGGGATTCGAACGTAACACCGCTGCAGCAAGCAACGCGGTCGTCGTGCTGCCCGACATCCCCACACCCGCTTCGTCGACGACGAACACACGGTCGGCGTCACCATCGAAGGCCAGACCGATGTCGAAGTTGCCGGAGACGACGCGCGCCTGAAGGTCTTTTTGATTGGCGGGCTGGATGGGGTCGGCAGGATGGTTCGGGAACGTGCCGTCGAGTTCCGGATACATGACTTCGAGGGTCATCTGCGGCAGACGTTCGAACACCGCGGGCACCACGAGACCACCCATTCCGTTGGCGGTGTCGGCCACCACACGCAGCGGACGCAAATTTGCCGCGTCGACGAAACCCACGACGTGGTTTGCGAAGGCGTCGAGCACGTTGCGCTGGGACAGCGACCCGCGTGCCGCGACCGACGCTGAGGGTGAGGCGAGTTCACGTCCGGCGTTGGCTCGCACGACGTCCAGACCGGTGTCGGCTCCGACCGGCCGCGCTCCCGAGAGACAGAACTTGATGCCGTTGTACTGGGCGGGGTTGTGCGACGCGGTGAACATCGCGCCGGGGGCATTCAACGAACCTGCGGCGAAGTACAGCATGTCCGTGCTTGCAAGACCGAGGTCGATCACGTTGACACCACGCGACATCGCACCCTCGGCGAAGGCAGCCGCGAGTTCGACCCCGGACGGACGCATGTCGCGCGCGACCAGCACCGTCGGCGCGCCCGCGAAGTCTGCAAAAGCGACACCGACGGCACGGGCGATCTCGGCGTTGAACTGTTCGGGCACCGTTCCCCGGACGTCGTAGGCCTTGAAGATCTTGTCGAGATGTGTTGCGTGCGAATGCGAACTGTCGCTGGGAGTCATGGCCGTCACAGGCTATAAGGGCCGCGTCTCCACCAATAGACAACGACGACGATCCCGATGAGCGTCAACAAATACGCCACTTTGTCGATCATCGAGGACGAATAATGGAGACGAACCTCGTTGTCGGTGGGGATGACAACCATCATGTTCGGCGCTGCACGGTAAGGGCCTTCGGCTCCGTCGACCTTCCAGTTCGGGAAGAAACTCACGCGCACGAGAACCGGCACACCGACTTTGTCGACCTTGAACGACACCGAATCTTGCTTGCGCGCGAATTCGGAGATCCGTACCTCGGGCAGGTCCACCGTCTTGATTTCCTGCACCGGAGTCACGATGTCGACGTTGCGCGACGGATCACCCGGTTCGCCGACTCGACGGTCGAGGTCAACCTTGACGTCGATGCGTTGCCATGCGTCGGGACCGTCATCGACCGGAGTGGCCGCCCACTCCTCGCCGTGTTGGAACCAACTCGAGCCCAACTCCAACCAACGCTCGCGCTGGTCGCCCTCGCGTTCGTTGACGACGACCGGCTGGCGTGTCATCGGCACGACCCAGTCGCTCGACTCGACTTCGTAAACGACCCACGGTCCCGACCGTGCGACTTCGAGAAGCGCGGGTTGAGTGGCCGCGGAGTTGACTGCCTCGGTAGTGAACGCCATGTAGTAGCGCACCCCGAGTTCCTGCAGATAGCGAACACCCTTCGCCGCGTCGTTGTTGTCGTAGCGCAGTTCGCGAACGGGGTTACTGCTCTGCTTCGAGAGCGCAGCCGCCGAGATGAAGTGGTACGGCGTGGTTCCCGCGGCCTCGAAGAACAGACCTTCCTGGGATCCGATACAGCCGTCGGTCCAGAACGGCAGCAACATCAACGCCATCGTGGTGCCGTACTTGTTGAGGTCGCCGTTGTTCTCCCACAGCGCCCGCCCGCACCCGTGGTTCGGGTCCTCGCCGAGTCGCTTCATCGTCTGGACGATGCCGTGATATTCGCCGTACGAACCCTTGCCTTCGTAGCCCTCGAAATTCCACCGTGCCCAACCGTCGACGAACGACTTGTTGTCGGACTTCGCTCGGAACGGACCCCATGCGTACTGCGACGTGCCATCGGCTTTGGTGAGGATCGACCCGCCCGGCAATTGCTGGAAACGGAAGCCGACGATGCACAGGACACCAATGGCAACGACCCACGCGACCGCGTTGCGCATCGCATGGTGCGACGTCACGAACCAGGCACTGTCGGTACGTGCTTCGCGTTCACCCGCAACGAGACGAAGCCCGGCGGCAGCGATCGACCACAGACCGATCATGACGAGGAAATAACGACAGAGATAGAGGAACGGCAGGAGACGCGGGTTCCAGAGAAGACCGATCACGGGAAGACTGTCACGCGTGACGTAAACGCCGATGAAAAGGAGAACCATCATGATTCCAAGCCACACACCGATGATGCGGCGGCGCATCACCGAGGCCGCGAAGCCGACGATGGCGAGCACCATGATGGTGATGTCCCAGAACGGCGTGAGTGGGAAGTACATGTCCCAGAATGAGTCGGTGGCACCACTCGGCCGTGGTTCGTACTTCATGTCGGTCATGTACTTGTGCGCGGTGAGGAACGGGAACACCCAGAACGCTGCGAGCATCACCGCCGCGCCGACCGTGGTCACGCCGAACAGCAGCCGTCTCCGACCCGCGTGTAGCAGCACCATCACCGCAGCCCCGCCGAAAACGAAGATCAGCACGATGCCGTGACTCAGCGCTGACAAGGCGATCAGTACCGCCGCTGTCGTGCGGTATTTCCCCGAATCGAGACCCCGGGCAAGGAAGCCGAGGCCGAGCACACCGAACGCGAGCGAGATGGAGAACGAGAACTCGCCGGCCATCGTGCTTGCGATGTTGCCGCCGTAGATGGTGAAACTTTCGTCGTAGAGGAACACGGTCGCCGCCACGGCGAACAGTTCGGGCAGCGGATACACGAACCGTGCAAGCCGACCGAAGGCCCATGCGCACAACGGAAGTGCGACGATGCCCGCCACAGCAATGATCTTGAACGCGATGCCGTACGGCAGGATGACGTCGAGCAAGACTATGAAGAGGGCCGGAACAACCATGTAGAAGCGGTAGATCGGGAAGCCCGAATACCAATCCATCGTCCAGCCGCTGAGACGCAGGTTCGACAGCAGGTTGTCGCGCAGGAACGCGGGACCCCACACGTGGGCGCCCATGTCACCACCGGTCGGCGTGTTGTTCTTGAAGATGAGACCCGGATGCAAAGTGGCGAGGAGGAACAACATCGCCCCGCCGACGATGACGATCGTCGAGAAGAGCTGCAGCGAAGCGAAATTGCGCGCGGGTCGGGGCGCAGGATCGGTGACGTCACCGTCGGAAACGACTTTGTCGTTGACTTCGTCGACTATTGCCTCGTTTTGATCGGCTGCGACAGTTCCGAGCGGCGGTGTGGCGTCGGCGTTCATGCCCAATCAGTCTGTCAGGCGGGCAGTCAGCTTCCCGCGACCAGAATGAGACCGGTCGCGTTGAAGGCCATGTGTGCGACGATCGCCATTCCCAGCCTGCCGGTGCCCTGGAAGCACAATCCCAGCACCACGGCGAACGCGAAGAGGCCGGGATACTCAACGGGCGTGAAGTGGATCAGCGTGAACCACACCGCCGCACCGATGAGCGCAAAGCCATCGGTCAGACGACCGCGCAGCGATCCGTGAATGAAACCCCGATACACGAGTTCTTCGACGATGGGCGCTCCGACGACGACCACGAGCACCAACACCACGATCCATGCACCGTCGGCACGGTCGAATAGACCTCGTGCACGATCCTCGACCTTGTCAACGTCGAACGTCGCGGGGAACAGTTCTCGCAACGGCCAATAGACGAGGTTGACGAGCAACAGTTGCGATGCGACTCCGATCGGAATCCCCGCGAGATCGACCGCGCGAAAACCGATCGAGTAGTCGCGGACGAAGTTTCCCGACCCCATGCGCGTGGACAGAAGCGCAAGCACCACAAGTAGGGGAACCCACAACGAAACGGCGACGAGACCGACGACCCAAATCGGCTCTTCGCCAGAGGCCGCGCCCGACGCACCAAAAATGACGGCCGCGAGGAAATTGGCGATGACGAATGCGCCGACCCAGGCGAAGAACAACACGGAAACGGGGAAATTGGCTCCGTCACGCCGCGCCCCGGGCGTCGCGTTGTTCACACTGTCCACGTGGTCCGACTCGAACGGCCGGATCAGCCCGCGAGACGCTCGCCGAAGAGACCGTCGGATGGCTCGGCAAACACGAGTTGCAGTGCCTGATGGCGGCGGTCTTCGAGACGCCAACCCGATGGCACCGAAAGGCGCTCGCCATGGCGTTCACACAGGTCGTAGGCGTGCGGGTCGCGCTCGCGAGCGAGGTTGTCGAGCCACGCGACCGAACGGCTGTACTGATAGGTGAGGGTCATCGAAGCCGATGCAGTGCAACCGGTGCGCGAGCAGTGACGTGCCATATGAAAACCGTAATGGAGCACGATTCACGTTTAGTGGATTGCACCTTTAGCATGAGACCATGAGCCCACTCCCCCCGCCGCCACCGCCCGTGAACGGTTCCAATCCGTCGGGCAACAAGCAGAGCAAGCAACCGGGCAAGCCCGCTTGGGGTCGCCTCGGACAAAAGAAATCGACAGACACGGGCCAAACACCCAAGGATGGCCAAAAGCCTCAGGGCCGCGGTCCATTGCCGCGGTGGGCAGTCTGGGTCATCGCCGCGTTCGCCATGTTGTTGCTGATCGGCCCGCGCCTGTGGCCGACGACGACCGGCGACAAGCTGACCTACACCGAATTCCTCACGCTTGTGCGCGAGGGCAAGGTCGAAAAGGTGTCGATCAACAACGCCACCAACCAGATCAGCGGTGAGCTCACGTCGGGGCGCAGTTTCTCGACCACCGGCGCTCCCCTGCTCAGCGACGCCGACGAGGAACTGCTGAAGGCCCGCGGCGTCGACTACAACTACAACACTCCGCAACCCAACTGGTTCACCAGCCTCGTTCCCATCTTGCTGCCGTTCCTCTTGATCGTCGGCTTCTTCATGTGGATGCAGCGTCGCGCGATGGGCCAGGCCGGCAACATCATGTCGATCGGCCGCAGCCGCGCAAAGAATTACAACGCCGACAAGCCCTCGACCACCTTCGCCGATGTCGCGGGCTACGACGGCGTGAAGATGGAAATCAAGGAAGTCGTCGACTTCCTCCGGATGCCCGAACAGTTCAAGGAAATCGGAGCTCGCGTTCCGAAGGGCATCCTTCTCGTCGGTCCGCCCGGAACCGGCAAGACCCTGTTCGCCCGCGCGGTTGCCGGCGAGGCGGGTGTCGGGTTTCTCTCGGTCACCGGATCCGACTTCATGGAGATGTTCGTGGGCGTCGGCGCGAGCCGCGTACGTGACCTGTTCCAACAGGCCCGCAAGATGGGCCGCGCAATCATCTTCATCGATGAGATCGACTCGATCGGCCGCAAGCGCGGTGCGGGTCTCGGCGGCGGCCACGACGAGCGCGAGCAAACGCTCAACCAGATGCTCGCCGAGATGGACGGCTTCGAGACGAGTGAAGGCATTGTCATCATGGCGGCCACGAACCGCCCGGACATTCTCGACCCGGCACTGCTACGGCCCGGCCGCTTCGATCGCCAGATCGTGGTGCCGCTTCCCGAATACGAAGAGCGCCTCGCGATTCTGAAGGTGCACTCGAAGGACAAGCGCATGGGCCCCGACATCGATCTCGACACGATGGCCCGCGCCACCCCCGGCATGAGCGGCGCCGACCTTGCGAACCTCGTCAACGAAGCCGCGCTCTTTGCCGTTCGTCGCGGATCCAAGCAAATCGAGCGGATCGACTTCGAGAACGCACGCGACCGAGTCGTTCTCGGCGCGCGGCGCGAGAGCCTGGTGCTGTCGGCCGAGGAAAAGCGCGCGACCGCCTACCACGAAGGCGGACACGCGGTTCTCGCCACTGTGCTGCCACACAGCGACCCGCTGCACAAGGTGACGATCCTCCCCCGAGGCATGGCGCTCGGCGTCACGTGGACACTGCCCGAAGAGCGCCACACGTATTCGAAGGAGTACTTCGAGGACGTCATCTGCAAGGCGATGGGCGGACGCGTCGCCGAGATGATCGTGTTCGGCCATCTCAACAGCGGTGCCGCCAATGACCTCGAACAGGCAACCTCGATCGCGCGACGCATGGTGCGGGAATGGGGCATGAGCCAGGCCGTCGGACCCATGGCGTGGAGCACGCAACAGCAGGTCTTCCTCGGCGAGGATCTCATGACCAACGGCCGCGAATACAGCGACGACACGGCGAAAATGATCGACGGTGAAGTTGCCCGCATCCTGCGTGAGCAGGAAGACCGCGCGCGTGACATTCTCCAGAAGCACCGCCGCGGCCTCGACCTCGTTGCGGGCAAGTTGCTCGAGGAAGAAACCATCGACGGCCAAGCCGTCGTGCGCCTCGTTCAGCAAGGACTGTCAGAGTCGCAGGCCGGCGCCGCTACACCGACCGACACCAGCCACACGTCCTGAGCACCTCACTCGACGAACATCATTCGTCGAACATCACTCGTCGTGGTTGTGGCACTGCGTGTCGGGCCGTGAGCCTGGGCTGCGGCACTCGGCAACGGCCGCCCACAAATCGGTTGCGGTCACCGGGCCCATGAAACTCGTCCGCACCACGCCGTCACGGTCGACCACCAAGAGAACGGGTACGGCGTCGATGTCGTAACGCGAATGCAGGTCGCGTGCGGCCGAGTATTCGAGGTCGTGCACCACGACATCACGTGATGCCAGTGCCTGTGCCTTGCGCACGACGTCGGCACAGGTGTGACAAGCCGCCGACGAAAACACCGCCACAAGCCAGTCGACGTCGGGCCCCGCAAAATCGTTGCGGTCGACCTGGCTCGGCACCTGCATCCGCGGCTGTGTCGGCGCCTGCGGTTTACGACGGCGCCCGACCACGGCCGCAACCGCTGCAACCACGACCACCGCCACTGCAATGAGCAGATTGGTCACGACGAGGACTCGCTTTCGCCTCGGGTGCCGAGCACCGGTAGCGCGGGAACGAGGTCGCGTCCCCCAACCCCCGTCGTGCGCGGAACGAGACGAACCACCAACACCGGCTGAGTCGCCGTCACCTCGTACTGCACGAGGTCGAGACCATCGGGAATCGACACGTACACGGGTCGGCCCGCGGGAACCGCGATCAATTCGAGACCCGCAGCGGGAAGGCGACCCGCAGGACCGATGCTGGCAACCGATGCCGTCGCGTCGACGCCCGTGACGTTGAAGACGAGCAATGCTCGTTCGCGGCCGGAATCGACTCCGATCGCCGACCGCCATCTCGTCGCTGCCATCGCCGACGGCAGACCGAGGTCGACCGACGTCGCTGCGTTCTTGTCGAGTTGGCGGGTCACCACGTGTTCGACGACGACGGGATCACCTTCGAGCACCGACAGCGAAACGACGAACTCGGATTCGGGTAGACCTGCAACGTTCGCCATCGACACGCTCACCACGCGGTGGGAAGGCACCACGAGCGACAACGGCTGCGCCGCGACCGCGTCGGATCCCGAGAACAGCACCGACACCAACGAGTCGGTTTCGCCCGGGTTGAAGACATCGATTTGCTCGGCTGGCTTGCCCGCATAGTTCCCCGTCACGACCCACCAATCGGTGTGTGCGGCAGGAGCACCGAGTTTGAGTGTGTAGCCAAGTCGACCCGTGCCCAGGTAATGCTGCGCGCGGGCCGCGATGAAGGCACCGCTCTGCGCGCGGATCTCGACACCCACGAGTTCTTCCCCGCGCGCGCCCTGGTCGGCGATTTCGATCACACTCAATGACTGCGGCGGCAACACGTAACCCTGCAAGGGCGACGGCGCCCGTTCACCATCCTTCGTCACGAACCGGACGTTGATGACGGTCGCATCAACGAGCGGGTTCGTGAGCACGAGATCTTGGTTGCTGTCACTCGCAGTGAAGCCATCGGCGAAATACCACGCGTCGGACGGCGCGTTCGCACACGATTGATAAGACTCCCCTGCCGGAAAGTCGGCGCGCTGTTCCACGATCGCTCCGCCGGCACCGTTCACACCCGTGAGTTCGATGAGTGCGCTCACGTATCGCCCGTCGACACCCTCGTCGAGGTCGACGACCACATTGTCGCGCGGTGCGACCGTGATCGTGTTCGTGAGAGGTGTCGTGCCGTCGACGTATCGCGTGATGATCCCGGTCAGTTCGTCGTCGGTCGGATTCGCCACGATTGCATCACCGCCGTGGTCGGTACCGACGTATCCCTTGCCGCCGAGGGGAACACCGGGGCAGTACCACGCACTCGAGGTGACGGCGAGATCGCTCGCAACCGGGGGCAGTGCCGCGGCTGCATCGGCGCGAGCCACCGCTTCGGCCGGCAGCACTTCGGAACGATCGGTTCGACCTGCACGGTCCGCGACAACGATGCCCACTGCTGTGAGAGCCACAAGACACAGTGCGGAGATACGGCGCGCGCGACTCATCGGGACTCGATTCCGCGTGACTCGATTCCGAACGTGAGAGGCGTGTCGTCACCCTGTTCGATGCGGACCGGAAGCGGTCGGCGATGGCGCAACCGCAAACCAAAAGCAATGAACAGGGCAAAGCACCACATTGCGAACTGCGCGACAACGAAGGCGACCTGCAAGAGCGGCCTGTCGTAGCGCAGCGTCGCACGCGATCCGGGCGCAACCGTGTCGGGAATGTCGAAACCCGTCGTTGCGCCGAATGCGGGTCGCGATGCCAAGCGCGAACCATCGATGGACAATGTCCAGCGGGGCGACGGCGGTACCGCGACGTTCACCACACCGGGCTCGACCTCGAGACGCTGGGTCGCCCGACCCGGTACAAAACCGACCTTCGCAGGAGTCGCACCGCGCAGGTCGGCAAGCACGAGTTCGTCCATGCCGGCCGTCGTGCTGGCCTGCGCGCCCGCGACGCTCAGCTGCGCGACCGTCGGCACCCACGCGGTGTTCTCGTAGATCAACAGATCGGCCGACTCGTACTGTCGACGCAAGTCGAGTTGCACCCGCAACGCCTGGACCAGTCCTTCGGGTACGGCAACCGGGCGATTGCGCGTGCTGCGCGCGCCGTCAATGCGCGGCACGACCACGTATCGCACACCGAGCGGCGCCACCAACCGCCCGACACGGGGCGTGTCGCCCGAGACGAGGTGCGAGAGGGCGTTTTCGAGTGTGCGCACGGTCGATGTTTGCTGGGGCGACCACTGCGTGAAGAGCGTCGCAATGCCATCGTCGGTGACCGCGTATCCGAGTCGTAGATCGCCTTCGGCGGCGAGAGTCCGCGGTGCGGCAGGCAGCAGGTCGGGATGACCGAGATACAGAATGCGGTAGTCGCCCTCGTCGGGATTCTTCGCCAACTGCAACAGCAACGTGTCGAGCGACGATCGAGGCTGGTTCCACCGACCATCCGCAGCGTTGACCGCGAGCGGGATGACAGGCACGAGAACCGCGAGCGCGGCGAGTGCGGCAAGCGGCTGACGCCAACCGAATCGCGCACCCCGGACGTCGTTCTCCAGCGCGTCGAGCAGGGCAATCACACCGAGGGCGAGACCGCCCGCCGCGAAGGCCAGCAAAACCCCCGTCTCGGGAAGCGGAAAACCGAACAGCCGTGAATCTGCCGCAACGGCGAGTGCCGCGAAGACCGCGGCAAGGATGGCGCCACGAACGGCCCACACGAATCGTGCGTCGCGGGCGACGACGACGGCGACTGCCGCCACGCCGTAGAGAACGAGAATCGCGGGTGCGAACGCCGCACGACCCGAATCGAAACTGAGGACACGGAGAATCCCCTCGTTGCGACCCACGCCCGGGTCTGCGCCGACAACGAGTGACCACCAGTCGGATCGCACGTAATGACCAATCCACGGGAAGTTGAGGAGCAGTCCGACGACCACACTCCCGGCAACCACACCGGGGAGGCCGCGCAACGAACGCACGCCGGTGCACACCGCCGTGGCCAACATGTACGCGATCGCGGCAACCACCATCACGGGAATGAACGAGGCCTCGAAGGCCGCAACCGCCCCCACCACGAGACCCAGCCGCAATGCACGGCGCAACACGTCGGCAGCGGTGGCCGTGAGAACGTCGTTCGCGCGACTGAACGCGAGCAACACCCAGGGTACGGTCGCGTACGCAGCGAGCACGCTCCAACGCCCCGTCGCCACGGCTTCGTAGTGCAGCGGAACCATTGCATATGCGAGGGTTCCACCCGCGCGCGCACGCGCGGATTGCGTGACATCACGACCGAACCACCACATCCCCAACACGCCGACGACACCCAGGCCCACGACTGCGATGGTGCGCACCACCGCGGGGTTTCCCAACGAAAAAAACGTGGCAACCCCCACGAGCGCCGTTCCGGTGGGAGCCGGCGTTGCAGAGCCGAAACCGCCCGGCCACCAGCCCAGGCGATACGCCGCGCCGAGTGAACGCCACGACTCGGTGAACGGAACGAACTGCCCGACGAACGTCACGCCGTCGACGACGAGCCGGCGCGCTCCGACGACGAAGACGGCCCCGAGGAACGCGAAGACGGCGATCGTCGTGCGTGCACGTTTTTCGCGTTCAGCCGCGGCGATGCGGTTCTCGAGACGCTTTGCATCAGCACGTGCCCTGCGCGCGCGCAGGAACGACACGACGCGTGCACTGCCCTGCACCTGGAGGTCGTGGATCTCGGCGTCGGACACCACGCGCAGTGACTGCACCTTTTCCCGGCGACGCCGCAACGAACCGAACCGAACCAGGGTGCCGAAGACGGCCGCGAGGGCAACCAGGGCACGTTTCGATCTTCTCGAAAACACGCCAACGATGGCCTCGACAACCGACAACCCGACGAGCAGCGCAACGATGAGCGCGAATCGCGACGATGCAGTCCCGGCGAGCACCGTCTGCACGCGATGACGTTCACGCAATGTCGCGAGTTCCACCTCGGCGTTGCGTTCGGTGAAGCGCTCACGGTGCCGCGCGACGGCCGAGGGCACCACCATGACGCGACCGCCAGTCAGGTGAAGACGCCAACAGAGGTCGATCTCTTCCCCTCCGAAGTCGATCTCGGAACTGAAACCACCCACACGGCGAAAGACGTCGGCGCGCACCAACATGCAGGCACTCGGAACGCAGAACACGTCACCGACCGCGTCGTGTTGTTCCTGGTCACGTTCACCCGGCAGAACAACCGGGTCGACCTCGCCCGAGCGGTCGACGCCGAGGCCAACGTGCTGCAACAACGACGGGTCGTCCCAGTCGACGAGCTTCGGCCCGACAAGAGCCGCATTCGACACACCCATTTCGGCGACCATGGCAGACACCGCGTTCGGTGCCAGAGCAACGTCGTCGTGGAGGAATAGGAACAAGCCGTTGTCCCCCTCGACCATGCGGGCGGCCTCGTTCTGGGTCGGGCCGTAACCCGGATTCCCGACAACATTGCGCACGATTGCTCCGGGTAATACGGCCGTGATCGCCGCGATCGTCGCGTCGATCCGAGGGTCACTCGTCGCGCCGCCAGGCGCATCGACGACGAAGAAAACGTGGGTGAGATGGGGGTAATCCTGGGCCGCGAGGGCCTCGAGGGTGGCCTCCAAACAGGGGTGTGGGTGGGCGACGACGACCGAGGCCACCACCGGAACGCCGCCTGGGGCGACATTGGGCGGGCTGGAGGGGGTCTCCGGGGCGCTCTCCACGATGGGCCGAGGCTAGTTCGGGGAACCCCGAAACAAGCCCCGCTGCGCTTGCAATAGTTAGCACGCGTGGGTACGATTGTGCGCATGGCAACCCCCAACATCAAATTCCCCACCCTGAAATTCCCCAATCTCACTTTCCCCGCTGCCCAGATCCCGGGCATCGACCTGACCAACTTCGACGTGAAGAAGAACATTGAAACCACCCGCGAGAACACCAAGCGGGCCGTCGAGATGGCCACGAACCTTACGAAAGACATCGCCTACGTCACCGTCGGCAGCGGAGTTCTCGCCTTCCAGCAGGTACAGGTGCGTCGCCGCGAAGTCACCGCCGCCGTGCAGTCGCGTATCCCTTCGTCGTTCGGTGACGTCACCGCTGCGGGCGCTGCGGTCAGTGCCCGCGTCTCGTCGATCGCCAAGTCGGCCAAGGACGCAGCCGAGCACGTCGTCGGCCGCGTCATCGACTCCGCATCGAAGTCGGTCTCCGAGACCGTCGTGTCGGTGCGTTCGAAAATCGCCCCGTCGGCCTGACGAACATTCGAACCCCCCGCCGCTCACGCGCCTCGCACTAGCCTGCGGGGCGCGTGAGCAGTGAATCCCCCACCGGTGCCCGGCGCATCGACAACGTGAAAGCCGCGGTCCCCGAGGGAACGATCCCCGTCGGAGTCGGCCTGCTCGTCGCCGGAATCTCGAGCTACGCATTCTTCAAAGTTGGCCAGCAGGCGCTCGGCAAAGAGGGCTTCAAGCCCATCGTCGCGCTTTGGTTCGCGACGTTCGCACTGGCACCGGGATTCTTCCTCCCGATCGAACAGGAAGTTGGACGCGCACTCGCCCACCGCCGAGAACTCGGCCAGGGCGGTCGTCCCGTCATCCGCAAGGTGATCCCGCTCGCCGTCATCTTTGCTGTGGTCGTCTCGTCGATCGTTCTCATCGGTAGTCCGTGGATCACCAAGGACTTCTTCGAGGACAACTGGGTCGTCACTGCGTCCCTGCTCGTTGCTTTCCTCGCTTATGCACCAACGCATCTTGCGCGCGGCATTTGTTCGGGTTCGGGTCGTTTCGTCGACTACGGCATCGTCATGGGCTTCGACGGCGCAACACGCATCATCGGCTGCATCGCGCTGTGGATCGTCGGAGTCGAAGTGGTGGGCGCCTACGCAATGGTCGTCGCCGCGGCTCCCCTGCTGGGTGTCGCCATCGTGCTGTCACGTGGCGCACTGCGCACGCACGACGGCCCACCCGCATCGTGGTCGGAGATCACACCCAACCTCGGTTGGCTGCTCGGCGGATCGGTGCTCGCCGCCGCACTGGTGAACGCCGCACCGATCGGCGTCGACGTGCTGGCCGATGCCAACCAGGCCGAAGCGGTGACACAGTTCGGCAACGGCGTCATCCTCGCCCGCGTGCCGCTGTTTCTCTTCCAAGCCATCCAGGCATCGCTGCTGCCGCGCCTCGCGCGACTTGCCGCACACGGTGACCTCACCGAGTTCCGTGTCGCATTCCGGCGACTGCTTTTCACCGTCATCGGCATCGGCGTTCTCGGCGTGGGTGGCTCGGCGCTCATCGGCCCGAAGGTTCTCGAGGTTGTGTACGAAGGCGGCCTCGACCGCCGCACCCTCACGTTGCTCGCCCTCGGCAGTGCGCTCTACATGCTCGCGCTCGGCACCTCGCAGGCGGTGATCGCGCTGCACGGCCACAAGTGGGTGACGGTCGGTTGGGCCGTCGCGATGGCAACCTTCGTTTTCGTTACATGGTTGTCGAGCGACGAACTGTTCCTGCGCGTCGAACTGGGTGCCGCGGCGGCTTCGGGCGCTGCATTGTTGGTGTTTGCACTCGCTCTGCGCGCACGCATGGCGAGCGGCGACACGCCTGATGCGGAGTCGATCATCGAGGCGCTGAGTGAACGCCCCCTCGAGGGCTGACTATTTCGAAAGCTTCGCCGACTCGACCGCGAGGTCGTGGCGCACCATCATCTGCACCAGACCCGCGAAGTCGACCTCGGGCTTCCAGCCCAGGACCTTGTGAGCTTTTGATGCATCACCAATGAGGACGTCGACTTCAGCGGGCCGAAACATCGCAGGATCACGAACGACCAACTTCGACCATTCTCCGATCCCGACTTCTGCAAACGCAAGGTCGAGAAACTCTCGGACGGAGTGAGTCACACCCGTGGCGACGACGAAGTCATCGGGGTTCTCTTGCTGCATCATCATCCACATGGCCTTCACGTAGTCACCCGCGTAACCCCAGTCGCGTTGCGCATCGAGGTTGCCCAGCGCGACATGATCTTGAAGCCCGAGTTTGATTCGCGCCACCGCATTCGAAATCTTGCGAGTCACGAACTCGAGGCCGCGCCAGGGGCCCTCGTGGTTGAACAGAATTCCGGAACAGGCGAACATCCCGTAGCTCTCGCGATAGTTGACGGTGATGTTGTGGCCGAACACCTTGGCGCACCCGTAGGGCGACCGTGGGTGGAATGGAGTCAGTTCAGTTTGCGGCGTT
>JBEAPO010000098.1:0-4424 GCA_041164425.1 Actinomycetota bacterium | reverse complement strand
CCCGTCACGATCGCCACGTTGCGCGCCGGCAAACGACTGGCACTCGCCAACAAGGAGAGCTTGATCGCCGCTGGTCCGGTGGTGCAGCCACTGCGCGCGGTTCCGGGTGCGGAGATCGTTCCCGTCGACAGCGAACACTGCGCGATACATCAATGCTTGCGCGCATCGATCTCTCCAGACAGGGAAGTGGCGCGTCTCCTGCTCACGGCAAGTGGCGGGCCGTTCCGCGGCAAGGGTGCAGAGGAGTTGAAGCGCGTCACGGTCGAGGAGGCGCTCAAGCATCCGACGTGGTCGATGGGTCCGAAGATCACCGTCGATTCCTCCACGCTCATGAACAAGGGTCTCGAGGTCATCGAGGCGCATGAGCTGTTCGGCTTTTCCTACGACCAAGTCGACGTCGTCGTGCACCCGCAGTCGATCGTGCATTCGATGGTGGAGTTCACCGACGCGGCCGTCATCGCACAGCTGTCCATGCCCGACATGCGCCTGCCGATCGCCTATGCCTTGGGATTCCCCGGTCGCGGGCAGGTGCCGTATGGGCGCATCGATTGGACGAGTTTGTCCCGACTGGATTTCCAGACCCCGGACAGGAAGACTTTTCGTTGCCTCGACTTGGCCTACCAGGCGGGGCGCATCGGTGGCACCGCCCCCGCGTGGCTGAGCGCAGCCAACGAGGTCGCCGTCGAGGCGTTCCTGGCAGGCGCCACGTCGTGGTGGTCGATCGCCGACATCATCGAGGAAACCTTGCAACACCATGACGCTCAACTACCCACCACGGTGGAGGACATCTTGCAGGCAGACGAAACGGCCCGACGCGTTGCGCGCGAGGTGCTCGACAAGTGAGTGACACCTACCGCCGCCTGCGCGACAACATCGTCGCAGGCGGTGACTCATCTGATGCTCCCGTCGAGGAGCAGAACCGCTTCACTTCGATCGCGGTCGGTCTCGTGATCGTTGGTCTACTTGTGTGGCTCGGGGTGTCGAACCCGTGGAGTCTCGTCTTCGTCGTCGGTCTCATCGTGTCGGTGTTCCTGCACGAAGTCGGCCACTTCGTGACTGCGCGACGCACGGGCATGAAGGTCACACAGTTCTTCATGGGGATGGGCCCACGGATTTGGAGCACGCATCGCAACGGCGTCGAGTACGGCGTTCGGGCGTTGCCGATTGGTGCGTATGTGCGCATCGTCGGCATGAACAACATGGACGAGTGTGAACCTGCGGACGAGCCGTATGCGTATCGCTCCAAGTCGTACCCGCGCAAGCTGCTCGTCATCAGCGCGGGGTCACTCATGCACATGGTGATTGCACTCGCGCTCTTCTTCGGCGTGTTCGCGACGGCCGGCCGCTACGACGAGACGGGTCGCGTGCGCGTCGTGTACGACGCCGCCGAAGGTTCGCCCGCAGAGCGGGCGGGCATTCAGCAAGACGACGTGATCCTCTCGGTCGCAGGGCAGAAGGTCTCCACGCGATATGAGTTCATCGTGCAGATCGTCGACCGAGACGCAGGCGACATCGTGGACGTCGTCTATGAACGAGACGGCGTGCAGCGCACCGTGACGGTTGAGTTAGTCGCCAATCCGAGGAATCCCGACATCGGCTACATCGGTCTCGGAACGGAGAGCGCGGGATACGTTCGCCAGTCACCGATTGCCGCAATCGGTCATGCCTTCGGCGATCTCGGCACCACCGTTGTCGATTCGGTGTCGGGCGTGTTCGTCGTGTTGAACCCGCGCAACATCGTCCGCAGCGTCGTCTCGGAGAATCCGGATCCCACCACGCGACCCACCACCGTCATCGGCGCGACGCAGTTCGGTGGCGACGTGGGGGAGAGTGAAGGGCTGAAGGGCATCTTGATGATGCTCGCCTTCGTCAATGTGTTCTTCGGTGTGTTCAACATGTTTCCGCTGTTGCCCTTCGACGGCGGTCACGTCGCGATCGCCACCTACGAGCGCATTCGTTCACGACGTGGCAAGCAGTATCACGCGGATGCATCCAAGATGGTGCCCGTCGCGGTTGTGGTCACCGTGCTTATGGCGATGTTGTTCCTCACGGGGTCATACCTGGACATCGTCAAGCCCCTCTAGGGGTGGCACACTTGAAGGCGATGGCTACGTACCCTCGTCGCACAACGCGCCAGATTCACGTCGGCAAGGTTCCAGTCGGTGGCGGCGCGCCGGTCAGCGTGCAGTCGATGACGATCACCAAGACCGCCGACGTCGAGGGAACGTTGCAGCAGATCTACGCACTCGCGGCGGCCGGCTGCGACATCGTGCGCTGCACCTGCAACGAGGCCGAAGCTGCCGAAGGTCTCGCGCAGATCGTTCCACGTTCACCCGTTCCGATCGTCGCCGACATCCACCACCAGTACAAGATGGCCCTTGCCGCACTCGAGGCCGGTGTGCACGGTCTACGCCTGAATCCCGGGAACATTCGTCGACCCGAGCACATCAAAGCGGTGGCGAGTGAGGCGCGCGACCGCAAGGTGCCGATTCGCATCGGCGTGAATGGTGGCTCGCTCGATCCCGCACTGTATGAAAAGCACAACGGTCTCACCGCAGAGGCGATGGTCGAGTCCGCGCTGCAGGAGATTGCCTATTTCCAAGAGGTCGACTTCGACCTCATCAAGATCTCCGTGAAGGCATCCAACGTTCCGCTCATGGTCGAGGCGTATCGCCAATTGAGCGAAGTCACCGACTATCCGCTGCACCTTGGGGTCACCGAAGCCGGACCGCTGCCCGGCGGACTAATCAAGGCAACGGCGGGAATCTCGACGCTACTCATGGAGGGCATTGGCGACACGATTCGCTACAGCCTGACCGCAGACCCGGTCGAAGAGGCGCGCGCTGGTCGGCAGTTGCTCGAGTCCCTCGGGTTGCGTGAACGCAAGAACGTCGACCTCATTGCGTGCCCGAGTTGTGGTCGTGCGGAGATCGACGTGATCGAGGTCGCGAATCGCGCGCAGCTAGCCTTCGCCGACAAGAAGATCCCACTGCAGATCGCGGTCATGGGATGCGTCGTGAATGGCCCGGGAGAGGCTCGCGAGGCAGACCTCGGTATCGCCGCGGGCAACAAGCGCGGGCACCTCTTCGTGAAGGGTCGCAACGTCGCGGTCGTGCCCGAATCCGAGATGGTCGAGGCGCTTGTGGACTGGGCGACCTACATCAACGAGCACGGCGTCGAGGCCGCAATCGCTCGCGTCGACACTGCACTTGCCGAACGCGAAGCCGCGAAGGACCGCAACGCACTCCTCGAGGAAAAGGGTGACGACGCGAACCACGCAGGCGACAAGATTGTCGAGATACGCAAGAAGGTTTCGGGCAACTAGCCCGCAACGCTCGTCGACGTCGTCGACTCGACCACCGTCGTCGTGGTCTCCGGAACAACCGTCGTCGTTGGTGGTGGATTGAGCGTCGTGATCAACATCTGTGCAGCTTCCACATACATTCTTGCGCGGAGCCGGTAGCCGACGGGCTGCAAGTGGAGACCGTCGAAGGCCATCAGCTTGGGATTCGCCACCACTATGGAGGCCCAGTCGGCAATCGTGACGTTCGGGTAACTCGCGGCAACTTCGGTGAGCGTCGCATTGAAGATTGCCGAGCGTTTCGGGTAGTACCGGGTGTCCGTGCGCCACACGTTGAACCACACGATCGGAATCGGTCCGACGAGGTCGAGCAGTTCACGGATGCGCTTGGCGTAGAACGCCGGATCTGCAGAGTGCTGCAAGTCGTTGCTGCCGAGCGCGATGATCGCGGCGTTTGCGCGCAGACCCTTCGTCGAGAGTTTCTTGACGGTCTTCACGCCGTTGCGCGCCGTGCCGGCAGGTCCTGAGATGTTGCGCGCAAAGACACCATCGACGACGAGGGTGTTGAAGTAGCCGACCGCCTTCAGCTTCGGAGTCACATTGCCAAAGCCGCGGTAGTTCGTGCCCCATGTGAGACTGTCACCGAGGACGAGTAACGCGGGTTGCGGAGGTGGAGGCGGAGTCTTCGCATCTGCGACGCCGATGCCGAGCACGCTTGCGAGCGCAACGAGACCGGCGACGATGCGTTTCATGCTCAGCCCCAGCATCGAAAGACGCTGGCAGGTTCATCGATGGTCAGTGATTCGCCGTGACGTAACAAGCACGCCTGGCCCTTGTGCAACGTTTCATCGCCACCCGAGACGCAGAGCACGATCTCGGCAGCATGCGTGGAACGCACTGTGACGCGCTTGTCGCCGTCGATGCGCTGGACGCCGAACGCCCTCGTCGGCGCAAAGTATTCGATGCGGTCGTCGTTGCGTGCCTGGTTGACGATCGGCGGTGGCATGGGGGTGAAGTTGCTCACGCGCATGAACTCCTCTGCGTCCACGTGCTTGCGGGTGAACGCAGCGCGCACGACGTTGTCGCTCGAGGACATCACCTCGACGCCGAACCCGGAGAGATA
>JBEAPO010000097.1:0-13263 GCA_041164425.1 Actinomycetota bacterium | reverse complement strand
AACGCTGGTCCGCCTCTTCTCCGAATATGAAAGACTGAAGAAGTTTCGCGGCGTACTTGACATCGGAGATCTCCTCGTCCGGGCGACCGAGGAGATCAGGGGCTCTGTCGACTATGCAGGAGCCGTTCACTGGCGCTATCGACATCTCCTCGTTGACGAAGCGCAGGACATGAATCCCCAGCAGTTCGCCTTCTTCGAGGCGTTGCGCGGCGGCCGACGCGACGTTTTTATCGTCGGCGACCCACTGCAGGCGATCTACGGATGGAACGGTGCCGACCCGAAACTGTTCGACGCACTGCCACAAACACTCGGCGGTGCCACCGTGGTGCACCTGCGCAACAACTACCGGTGTTCACCCGTCGTCGTCGACGCCGGCTTGCACGTACTGCGCTCGAACGGCTTCACGGCCGACGCCGCTTCCGTGAAGCTCGATGGCGAAGCGATTTCGATCACCGCCTTCGACGACGACGTGGCCGAAGCGAAGGGAATCGCCGCACTGATCACGACATCGCGGCGCGGTGTTGGGCGCTGGGCAGACGTGGCGGTGCTGGTACGTACACGAGCACAGCGTGACATCATCGTGGCAGCTTTCGACAAGGCGGGAATTCCTGTGTCGACCACGGCGGCGTCGGCGGTGGTGGCGCCGCTCCTCCAAGAAGTTGCAGCGCTGACCAACCGCTACGCCCTCGCCGACTGGGCACTTGAATTGCGTGCGGTTTCCGAACGGGACTCCCCCGAGCGCGAACTCGCTGAACTCGTCGAAGAGTTCCTGTCTGCCCACCCCGTTGGCGCAGCCAACGGCAACATGTTCATGACGTGGTTCAACACCTCGGCCCCGCGAACCTCCGGCGAAGACGGCGTCGAAGTGTTGACTTTCCACTCGGCCAAGGGACGCGAATGGCACACCGTCGTCATTGCCGGCGCCGAGAAAGGGCTCTTGCCCCACTCGTCGGCAAAAACCCAAGCTCAACGTGCCGAGGAAGTGCGACTCGCGTACGTCACCATCACACGCGCGGCCGAGCGTTTGTTCATCACGTGGTCAAAGCGGCGCGGAACGCGCAGCGCCGTCATGTCGCCTTTCTTCACCGACCTTCCCTTGGGCGAAACCACGCGCGCGGAGATGCCAGCCGACCTGCGCGACTTTGCCCATACGGGTCACAAGCAAACGCCACTCGGAGCACTTCGTGAATGGCGTCGCGATCGCGCCCGACGACTAGGTGCAACAGAGTCCACCGTTTGTGCAGATGCGCTGCTGCAACGCATCGCTGATCTCTGCCCCACGTCGACAGAAGAGCTGGCTGAGATCGTCGGGCCGATGACGGCAGCGACCATTGCGACGGAGGTTCTAGCGGCCCTCGCCGGTTTCGCCGGTCCTTATCCGCAATAAGCGCGCAAACACTTCCTTGTTCATCGAGATGAACAAGCCCTCCGATTCTGCGCACAGAGTGTCACCCGCCATCAGAGTTGCATGCGTGTAGATCTTGCGACCCTCGACCTTCACCACGCGGCCGGTGATGACCAACTCGACGTGCAATGGCGTCGGCGCCTTGTACCGCACGACAAGTTCACCCGTCATGCCCGGCTC
The DNA here is from genome assembly GCA_041164425.1 of Actinomycetota bacterium. Classification (GTDB taxonomy): domain Bacteria; phylum Actinomycetota; class Acidimicrobiia; order Acidimicrobiales; family Ilumatobacteraceae; genus F1-20-MAGs119. Next base: position 11,678 of record JBEAPO010000097.1, on the reverse strand, counting down.
ACCGGTCAGCGACTGGGTCTGGCCGAGAACCTCGTCGAAGGCCGCTGCCACGAAACCGCCGTGCACGCACCCGGGCGGACCCTCGTACGCGAGTCCGTAGGTGACACGACCCGTAACCGATGCCTCGACACCACGATCAGGGTCGGCTTGTTGGATGTGCATCCGCATGGGTGCAGCGAGTGGGTTCATGCTGCCGCTGATCGGACTGCGGTCGAGGAACGACGTTCGGCCCTTCACACCCGACACGTGGTCGGCCATTCCGGCAAGCGATCCGTACGACTCGGTGGCTACCTTGTCGTTCAGGCGCACGGCGATCAGCCGAATCTGTTCGGTCGCGTCGCGCAGGTGTTGGACATCCGCGGCACCGCGCACCGTGAGATCGTGAAATGCTCGAATCGCATCTGCAAGACGATCACGCTCGACATCGACCTCTGTTTTTTCGCTCTCGCGCTCGTGGAAGCCGCGAAACATTCGCTCTGAGTCCTCGGCCACGGGGAAATCCTACGCACCGAGCATCATCATCACGGGTGCGTGGTCACTCGGCTGCTCACCCTTTCGCGCATTGCGGTCGATGCCGCACCACGTCGTGCGACGGGCAACCGGTTCGGTTGCGTACATGAGATCGATGCGCATGCCGCGACCCTGGTGGAAGTCTCCCCCGCGATAGTCCCACCACGAGAACAACTTTGCGTCCTCGTAGTGATCACGGAACACGTCGCGCAAACCCCAGGCCTCGAGCGCGGAAAGCGAATCGCGCTCGGCGCGGCTGACATGTGTTTGACCCTCGAGCTTCGCGGCGTCCCACACGTCGCGATCGTCGGGTGCGATGTTGTAGTCGCCCGCAATGACGAGGTTTCCGTCGGGTTGCGAGACTGCGGCAGCGTGGTCGCGTAGTTGCGCCATCCAACGCAGTTTGTATTTGTAGTGGTCGTGGTCGAGTGCCCTGCCGTTCGGAACGTAGACCGACACAACCGTCACTCCGCCGCAGTCGGCCGTGATGATGCGGGCCTCGGCGTCGGGCTCGCCGGATGCGAAATTCGCCCGTGGGTTGTCGAGGCCGACGCGCGAGAGGATCGCGACGCCGTTCCACTGACCCTGGCCGAAGTGCGCCGAGTCGTAACCCATTTCCTTGAAGGTCAGAGCGGGAAACGCGGCGTCGGTCATTTTCGTTTCCTGCATGCACACGACATCGGGGTGGACCTCGGCCAACCATTCGGTGACACGTGTAAGTCGCGCCTTCAACGAGTTGACGTTCCAAGTAACGATGAGCATCTGGCGGCGCTACTTCTTCGCGGCGACTTTCTTTGCCGCCTTCTTCGCCGGTGCAACCTTCTTGGCGATGGCTTTCTTCGATACAACTTTCTTCGCGACAGATTTCTTCGCTGCGACCTTCTTCGCCGGCACGACCTTCTTTACGACCACGGTCTTTTTTGCGTTTGCCGCCTTCTTTGCCACGGCCTTGGACTGCTTCTTCGCGGCAGCCGTCGCCGGCTCGCCGGCCTTGACTGGTGTCGCAACCTTCACGGCCTCGACCACACCGACTTCGACGCTGCGCCGGGAGGGGGTGTAACCCGCGATCACCAACTGCACGACCTGACCCAGCTTCAGCGCATCGCGCGCACTGCGGGGCGGTGGACTGCCCAAGAGCCGCAACGGTGCGTACGCCTTGATGCCGTCGACACTGACGTACGCGCCATGCGCGCTGTACGAGTCAACGACGCACTTGACCTTGCTTCCGACGGGATGCTTCTCGACAAATGCCAGGAACGGCAACACGTCGTTGACTGCGCGCGAATCCGTCGTCGGCTGCGGGGCCGACGCGTTGGACTTCGGCTTCGTGGGCTGGACACGAGCGCCCGGCGGCGGAGCCTTCGGCACGGGCATCGGCGCGCTCGCCTCCTTGCTCGCCTTCTTCGGCGTGGCGACGGCGCCTCGCTTCGACGCATCGTGGACACGCATCGCTCGCTTGCTCTTTTCGCCGCGGACGGGCGTTCGTTCGACGAAAATCCAGCCAACATGCGGCACGGGCTTGCCACCGAGCAAGCGTCCCTGTTCGAAGAGCCACGGATACTGGCCGTGGAACTCCTGGTAACTGTCGTTCGAGAGGATCGAGGCCTTCACCTTGTCGGCTATCGCAAGAACGAAGGCATCGCCTCGACCGATCGCGCCGGCCGGCGGCGTGACGAGTTCGTTGTTGTCGACGGCGGCATCGAACTCGGCGACTTCCTTCTTGTCGATCCTGTGGCCGAAACTCGCATCGACGACGACGGTCACCTTCGTCTCGGCGAACTCGTTAAGGAAGGCAAGGACCGCCTCGTTGAGTTGCTTCAGACTCGGTGCGCTGCGCCCTTCGGTGGCGATGTTCGAGCCGTCGACGACCACATGCTTGGGGCTCTTCGGGGCAGGCATAAGGGCCAGTCAAGCAGCCCACGAGGTGGCCTCGGCGGATCCCGGCGTAACATCGGTTCGAAAGCTTCGGGTACCGGCCCGAAGCCCGAGTCCAGTCAAATTCGAGGGGGAAATCCACGTGCCGAACGCCCGCTTTCGAGCTGTTTTCTGGGATTTTGGGGGCGTCATCCTTGAGAGCCCCTTCGACGCCTTTGCTCGCTACGAGACGTCGCGGGGTTTGCCCACGGGCTTCCTACGGCAGGTCAACGCCACGAATCCCGATACGAACGCCTGGGCCCTGCTCGAACGCAATGAGGTGACGCCGAGTGCTTTCGACGACCTCTTTGCCGACGAAAGTGAACGACTCGGCCACCGCGTGCCGGGGGCCGACATTCTCGGGCTCCTCGCCGGTGAGATCCGACCGCCCATGGTCGTTGCTCTCGACCGTGTGAAAGCCGCGGGGTTCAAGATGGCGTGCCTCACAAACAACGTCGTGGGCGGTGACAAGACGACACCGGCACGCGCAGCCGCAGTCAACGAGGTCATGGCCCGCTTCGATGCCGTGGTCGAAAGCAGCAAGGTCGGTTGTCGCAAACCCGAAGCGCGGTTCTATGAGATCGCTTGCGAACTCGTCGGCGTCACCCCGCATGAATGCGTCTTTCTCGACGACCTCGGCATCAACCTGAAGCCCGCGGCAGCACTGGGAATGCACACCATCAAAGTTGTCGACCCCGCAGAAGCACTTCGCAAACTCAGTGACGCGATCGAAGTCGACCTGAACTGACACTCACCCGTTGGATTTCCCTTGGGATCTCACCAGGGATTGAGGGCTTCGTCCATCAGATCGGCGAGTTCTTGTTGGTGGATCACCATCGAACCGGTGGCAGGGCTTCCCGATTCGACACGCGCGACGTGGCGAAGGTCGTAGCCCCGTTCCTTCAAACGCCAGATGCGATGCTCGACCCAATGCCATGCGCCCATGTTCTCGGGCTCTTCTTGTAGCCACACGAGTTCCTCGGCATTCGGGTACTTCTCGATCTCGGCGACCAACTGCTCGAGCGGGAACGGATACAACTGCTCAACCCGCACGACCGCTGCGGCAACGCCGCGCTTTGTCCGTTCGTTCATTGCATCCCACGCAACTTTGCCGCTGCACATGATGACGCGCTTGACCTGATCGGCCGCTGGCGCCGCCGGATCACCCAATACCTCTTCGAAACTGCCGCGCGTGAAATCGTCGATCTTCGAACGACTCTCCTTCATTCGCAGCGGCTGCTTGGGCGTGAAGATGATGAGGGGCTTGCGCATGTCGCGGCGCACCTGGCGACGTAGAACGTGGAAGTATTGTGCGGCGGTGGTGCAGTTGACGACCTGGATGTTGTCCTCGGCGCACGCTTGCAGGAAGCGCTCGATACGCGCCGACGAGTGTTCGGGGCCCTGACCCTCGTAGCCATGCGGCAACAACATCACGAGCCCGTTCTGTTGGCCCCACTTGTCTTCGGCGGCCACCAAGTACTGGTCGATGATGATCTGCGCACCGTTGACGAAGTCCCCGAACTGTGCCTCCCACATGACCAGCGCGGCCGGGTTCGTGTGCGCATAGCCGTACTCGAAGCCGAGGGCCGCATATTCCGACAAGAGTGAGTCGTACACCCAGAAGTTCGCACCCGACGACGCCAAGTCGGCAAGGGGCACCCAGTTCCGCTCGTTCTCGTAGTCGATGAGCGCTGCGTGACGTTGACTGAACGTACCGCGCCGAGAATCCTCACCCGCGAGGCGCACGCTCGTCCCCTCGACGAGAAGCGAGCCGATGGCAAACGCCTCACCGAGTGCCCATTCGACTTCGCCCTCTTCGCGGAACAGCTTCTCTCGTGTCTCGAACTGCTTCGCGAGTTTCGGGTGGGGAGTGAAACCCTCCGGATAGTCGGTGAGCTTGGCAAAAACCTGCTCGATGACCGCGTGGTCGACACCGGTCTCCGCATGGGCCACGACACCGAGTGGTGCGGGCGGTCGCGCAACTTTGATGGGTGCCGGGGCGTGCGCACGAGTTTCGTCGAGCGCAGCCTGCAACTTGCTCTGGTAGTCGGCGAGATGCTGCTCGGCCTGCTCGAGGGTGATGTCGCCGCGCTTCACCAGCGTTTCGACGTACTGCTTGCGCGCACTGCGGTGCTCGGCAATCTTCTTGTACATCAAGGGCTGGGTGTAACTCGGGTCGTCACCTTCGTTGTGACCGTGGCGACGATACGCGATGAGGTCGATGACGACGTCCTTGTGGAACGCCTGTCGGTAGTCATATGCGAGTCGCGCGACCCGGATGCACGCTTCGGCATCGTCACCGTTCACGTGGAAGATGGGGGCCTGTACCGTCTTTGCGACATCCGAGCTGTACGGCGACGAACGCGAGAACTGCGGCGCGGTCGTGAAGCCGATCTGGTTGTTGATGATGAGATGAATCGTCCCACCCACGCGGTACCCGCTGATGTCGCTCATTGCAAGACATTCGGCAACGACACCCTGGCCCGCGAAGGCCGCGTCGCCGTGGATCAACAATGGCAACACGCTGAACGCGAGCGGCGGGGTAATGCCGTCTTGTGCGGCGCGCACCATGCCGAGCACGATCGGGTCGACCGTCTCAAGGTGGCTGGGGTTGGCGGCGAGTTCGACCTCAATCGTGTCGCCGTCGACGGAAGTGAACTTTCCGTGGGCCCCGAGGTGGTATTTCACGTCGCCCGAACCTTGCACCGAGTTTGGATTGATGTGGCCCTCGAACTCCTTGAAGATCTGGTCGTAGCTCTTGCCGACGATGTTCGCCAACACGTTGAGACGACCACGGTGAGCCATGCCGATGACCGAACCGTCGAGATGATCGGCCGCTGCTGCGGAAAGGATCGTGTCGATCATCGGAATCGCGGCCTCGGAACCGTCGAGGCCGAACCGCTTGGTTCCGACGTACTTCGTGGCGAGGAACTTCTCGAATGCTTCTGCCGCATTCAGGCGTTCCATCAGACGGTTCTTCTGGGATGCGGTGGGTCGGAAAGCAACACCTTCGAGACGTTCCTGGAACCACCGCTGTTCGGCGGTGTTCTGGATGTGCATGTACTCAACACCGATCGTTCCGCAGTACGCGTCGCGCAATACCGCGAGGATGTCGCCGAGCTCTTGCTTCGTACGACCACCCAGCCCACCGGTGAGAAATTCGCGTTCGAGGTCCCAGATCGACAGGCCGTACGTCTCAGGGTCGAGTTCGGCAGGCAACGCGGGTTCTTTCCAACGCAATGGATCGAGGTCGGCCATGAGATGCCCACGAACGCGGTGCGCGCGGATGAGGTTGGCCACTTGCAACTGCTTGTGAAGTCGCTGTTCTTCGTCGTCGGAGACGTTGCTGTCGTGGCGCCAACGCTCGGCCTTGTACGGCACTCCAAGGCTGGCGAAGATTGAGTCGTAGAAGCCGTGCTCGCCGACGAGAAGCTCGTGCACTCGCTTCAGGAACATGCCGCTCTCGGCACCCTGGATGATGCGGTGGTCGTACGTGCTGGTGACTGTCACGACCTTCGAGACGCCCAACTTCGACAGTGCCTTTTCGTCGGTACCCTGGAACTCAGCCGGGTAGTCGATGGACCCGACACCGACGATGACGCCTTGTCCGGGCATCAGGCGGGGCACCGACTGGACCGTGCCGATGGTGCCCGGGTTCGTGAGCGTGATCGTCGCTCCCTGGAAGTCGGCGACGGCCAACTTGTTGGTCTTCACTTTGCGGATGAGTTCCTCGTACGCATTCAGAAATTCCGCGAATCCGAGAGCGCCGGCGTTGCGCAGCACGGGCACGACGAGCGTGCGCGACCCATCGGCCTTCGCAACGTCGACCGCAAGGCCCATGTTCAGTTCCCCGTTGCGCACGATCTGCGGATTGCCTTCTTCATCGACCGTGAACGAGTTGTTCATCGCCGGCACGGCATCGGCTATTGCGCGAACGATCGCAAAGCCGATGAGATGCGTGAACGACACCTTGCCCATGCCGCCGCGCGTCATGTAGGCGTTGATCGCCTTGCGGTTCACCTCGAGCAAGCGCGCGGGCACGTTGCGAAAGCTCGTCGCCGTCGGCACCGTGAGACTGCGCTCCATGTTGGCGACGATCGCCGCACCGGCTCCACGAATCGGCTCGCCGACGATACCCGACGCGGGGGCCGCGGCCTTTGGTGCGCCGTTCGCGGCGCCATTCGTACCGATCGACGACGTCGTGCCATTGGTCACCACGCTGGGTGGCGCAGCGACGACACCAGGAACCGAACCTGCGTGACCTGGCGTGTAGTCGCTAAAGAACTCGCGCCACGTGTCGGCAACGGAGGTCGGATCGATGCGGTATTGCTCGTACATCTCGTCCACGAGCCAGGAGTTCGTACCGAAGGTGTCCGACGCGGAAGGGGGCGTAGTCGTCATCAAGGAAAATCGTACTCTCCGGCCCCGTTCCGAGTCGCCTACTCACGTCACAAAACGACGCCTGCCAGCCCCGACTTGTACGCTTTTCGCATGGCCCCCCACAAGTCGATTCGTAGCCGTCTCGCCATCGTCGCCCTTGCCGCGACCACCGCTCTCGCCGCATGTGGAGGAGGCGATTCAGCTCCCGCTGAAACGTTGCCGACCGGTATCGGACTCACCGTCACCGCTGTTCCGTCGATTCGCTGGGATGCCTCCGACTACACGGCAGCAGCCGGTGACATTGTCGTCGGGCTCGTGAACGAAGATTCGGTGCGCCACACCTTGATCATCGCCAAGGACGGCACCAAGATCCCCGACTTCAAACTTGAGGTCGGAAAAAAGGGCACCATCGACTCGGGCACCATCACGCTCGCTGCCGGCGACTACACGTTGCTGTGCGACGTGCCCGGCCACCAGAACATGAAGGCGAACCTGACGGTCAGCTAGCAGCGCGCACGGCAACCGGAATCGCGCTCATCACGGGGATTCCCGTGATTTCGTCATACCCGCTCTGCAGGTCGATCAGCGCTCCAGTTGTCGAACCGAAAGTGGTGAGATCCGACGGCGCGTCGGGCAAGCCTCCCCAGGCGTGTGCCATCGAAACCGTCCCGCGACGCACATCGTCGGCAGCCTTGGCGATGGTACGGATCGAACCGCGCGGAGACGACACCTCAATCGTTGCCCCGTCGGCGATACCAAGGTCGGCCAGATCATCGGGGTTCATGTGTGCGAAGTTCATGCCCTCACGCGCCCGCAACTTCTCGACCTCACGACCCGAAGAGTTGAAGACGCTCTTCAGACGGCGGGTGCTCATGCGAAACGTGTGCACTTCGGGATCGAACCCCTTGATCACCACGGCTGCCGTGCGCTCTGACGCCACCTCACGCATTTCCTCGGCGACGCCCTCGGGCACCATCTCGAAGCGCGCACGGCTCCCCTCTTCTGCCGGCAGCACCGTCGTCACGTATTCGGGGAAAACTTTCCCGCCTACGTGCTTGCGCAGCTCGACGAGCGGCAACTTTGCGTTCGCATAGATGAGATCGAGCACGTCATCGGCGCCGATTTTCTGGCCAGGCGCAATGTCGCCGCCGGGCATCTTGATGGTGACGCCCAGACGAGCCGCCACCTCGACGTACACCTGCCACTCTTGGCGAATGTCGCCACGCATCTCGAGGACCGCAGGCGTGTAGTGCTGATACGGCTCGTCGAACCATCGATCGATCGTCGTCGGAACATCAGGGCGTTCCAGGCTGAGCGTGCTTGCGATCACGTAGTGCGCAAGTTTCGCACTCGGCGACATGTGGACGTCCATGAGAACGTGGAGGTCTAGCGCCGACAACGCTTCGACGGTCATGCGCTGGTCCGGCCATGCCACAACCGGGTTGCCACCCAACGTGAACAGCGCACGTATCTGACCGTCACCCTCGAGGAGGATTTCTTCGGCCAGTGTCGACGTCGCCGCCTGCCCGCGCTGGTTGTAGATGTCGCGGATACGTGACTTTGGACCCTTCGTCAATGCATCGGGGCGTGGTGCGATGACCTGCGCCCGCAGCGGCGCCGCCGGGGTCATGAGGCCACCAGGGTTGCGGAGCGTCTCACCCGCGCGGTTGTAACGGCCACACAGCGTGTTGATGACGAGCACAAGGTGCTCGGTCAACGACGAGTGCGGCGCCATGTCGGGACCAGTCCCTGTTGTCAAGGCGCCACGATTCCCACCGGCGAAGCGTCGAGCAGCCTCGGCAATGAGACCCTTGTCAACCCCCGTGCGTTGGCTCGCGTAGTCGAGCGTGAACGGATCGACTGCAATGCGCAGTTCGTCGATTCCGTTCACGTGTTGCGTGACGAAGTCGCGGTCGTACAAGTCGTGCTCGAGGATCTCGCGCACGAAAGCCGACAGCAGCGTCGGATCTTCACCCGCCCGCACGGGCAGATACAGGTCGGCGTAATGCGCCACCTCGGTGAACCGCGGGTCGACAACGATGAGGAAAAGGCCGTTGTCCTTCAGTCGCTTCAGACGCATCAACGGATTGAAACCGGGGATTCCACCCGGATAGCCGAAGCTGCTGACGATCGTGTTGCATCCGACGATGCAAGCAACGTCCGCTGTCTCGATCGAGTGCACACCCGCGCCCCACGCCCCGTGACGCAAAGGTGCAATTGCCTTGCCGGGCTGGTCGATCGACGACGAGGTGTAGAAGCTCGGCGAACCGATCGACGAATGGAACGCGGCCGCAATCGGCAGACCGGTGGCGTTCTGGTAGGCCGCGGTACCGCAATACGTAGCGACAGCGCGCGGGCCATGTTTGGCGAGAATTCCCGCGACCTTCTCGGCAATCTCGTCGAATGCCGTGTCGGTGGCGATCGCCTGGTGCGAATCACCGATCTTTTTCAGACTCTGACGCAGGCGACCCGGATGTTCGTGCTGATGACCTAGGTGGCGACCCTTCACGCACGTGTACCCCTCGTACACGGGGTCCTCGAGAACGCCACGAACGGTCTGCACGACGTTTGTCTCGACGTCAACGTCGACGTCGATCGCGCAACCCGCGTGACAGAACCTACAAAACGTGCGCTTCGTCTCGATACCCATGGATCCCCCGACATCTGAGCTCGACCGAAAACTACACCAGCCCGAAAAAGCAGGAAAGCCCCGGCGCGAGCCGGGGCTTTCCGTGAACCGAAACTGTGCTCAGCCGAGCAGGATCTCCGACAGCAGCCAGAGAACCAGCCAGAGCACGCCTCCAGTGATGAGCGCGTTTTTGTGGCTCTCGTAGGGCCACAGCAACTTGTTCGTTGCGGCGGTGCCACCGAGGAGGCCGAGGCAATTGATCTGAAGGATCGCGATGATCGCGATGGCGATGATGAAGAAGGTCCACGCGTTACCGCTGGTGGCACCAGCAAAGGCACCGCTGTAGAAGTGGGCGGCGCCGACCATGAAGAAGAGCATCGAGAAAGAGAAGATGAAGTTCTGGCGCGATGCGAGAAGCGCACGACGTCCAGCACCGGCCGCAGCCGGGTCGGCATCCTTGCCGCCGAGTACGTTCACCGCATTGGCGAGAACGATGCGCTGATTCTTCCAGATGATCATCCATACATTTGCCGCCATCAGGATGCCCATCACCATGCCGATGCTGATTGCAACGTTGTGGCCGATGCCGAAGAGCGAGGTGCCGGACATGAAGTCCTTGAAGTAGTTCTCGATGAGGCCGGTGATGAGCAGACCCGTCACGAGGGTGGCGATGGCCGCCCAGCGGAACCACCACAGAGCGCGACGCGCCACCTTGTCGATCGCGATGTTGCGGGCCTTGCCCTCGTCGCCGAAGGCCGCGAAGGCCGGAACTTGAATGAGGTTGAAGTAGTAGAGCAGTCCGATCCAACAGACGCCGGCGATGACGTGCAACCAGCGGAACGCGAAGGTTCCGAGGTAGTCACGTGTGAGAAGTTCAAGTGCTTGCATTGGTTTTGCTCCCTTGAGTGGGCATGAAGGATTTCGATGAAAACGTACCAGCCCTTCGCCGAGGTGGGGCGGATCACCGCCCAATGCCCAGCATTCGATGGGCGCAGTAGGGTGAAGTCTCCATGGCCCACGAATTCATCTACACCTGCTACAAACTCGGCCGTTTCTATCCGCCCGACCGCACGGTTCTCGAGAACATCTCGCTTTCCTTTTACCCGGGAGCGAAAATCGGCGTGATCGGCTCGAATGGCAGCGGTAAGTCGAGCCTCCTGCGGATCATGGCGGGCAAAGATGATGGATATTCGGGCGAAGCCCGCCTGACACCTGGTTTCAGCGTCGGCCTCCTCGAACAAGAGCCGCACCTCGACCCCAACAAAGACGTTCTCGGCAACGTGATGGACGGCGTCGCGCCCGTACGCGACCTGCTCGCCCGCTACGAGGAAGTCATGGCGATGTGGGGGGACCCCGACGCCGACTACGAAAAGGTCGGCGCCCTGCAAGCCGAACTCGAAGACAAGATCGCCGCGGCCGACGCGTGGAGCCTCGACCGCAACGTCGAAATCGCAATGGATGCCTTGCGCTGCCCGCCCAACGACGCCGACGTGACGAAGTTGTCGGGTGGCGAACGGCGACGCGTCGCACTGTGTCGTCTACTTCTCAGCCGCCCCGACCTGCTGCTTCTCGACGAACCGACCAACCACCTTGACGCCGAAAGCGTTCTGTGGCTCGAGCGTTTCTTGTCCGAGTATCCGGGCACCGTCGTTGCGATCACCCACGACCGCTACTTCCTCGACAATGTCGCGAAGTGGATCCTCGAACTCGACCGCGGTCGCGGCTATCCGTTCGAAGGCAACTACTCGAGCTGGCTCGAGCAGAAACAGGCGCGTCTCGCACAAGAAGAGAAGTCCAACGAGGCACGTGCCCGCACGCTCCAGCGCGAACTTGAGTGGGTGAAGATGTCACCAAAGGCCCGCCAAGCAAAGGGCAAGGCTCGCCTCTCGGCCTACGAGAAACTGCACGCCGAAGCCGAGGCCGCGGAACGTGGTCCCGACCGTCTCGAGATCGCGATACCCGCAGGACCCCGTCTCGGTGACACGGTCATCGAAGTGAACGGTCTGTCGAAAGGTTTCGGCGATCGTCTACTCATCGACGACCTCTCGTTCTCGTTGCCTCCGGCGGGCATCGTTGGAATCATCGGCCCGAACGGCGCTGGCAAGACCACTCTCTTCCGCATGCTCGCGGGCCTCGAAGCACCCGACTCGGGAACGGTCGCAGTGGGTGACACCGTGCAATTGAGCTACGTCGACCAGAACCGCGACGACCTCGACCCCAAGGCGACCGTCTACGAGGAAATCAC
>JBEAPO010000096.1:0-8863 GCA_041164425.1 Actinomycetota bacterium | reverse complement strand
TCGTCGCTCCTACGACAACGGTTGTCGCCACAACGACAACTGCGCCAGGTGCAACGACGACGACCATCCCGCCGTCGACCGTGCCGAAGTCGCCCAAGCCCGGCAAGGGCCGCAAGGCGGTTGCCCCCAAGGAGTTCTCGATGCAGTGGGAAGAAAGCGAAGACCGCCCCAACTTCTTCGAGCTCGTCGCCTCGTGGCGCATCCAGACCGCGCCCGATCGTTACAAGATCACCTGCCGCCAACTTCCGCTCGGCGAGAAAGCACCCATCGAGAACGAGATCGAATTCGACGAGCCGACGACCACCAAGAACGAGGAAGGTCGCACCGAAGCCAAGGTATTGCTCGCGCCGGCCAAGCCGTTGCGATGCGAACTCGTTGCAATCATCGGCGGTGATGTGAGTGCAGCCAGCAACCCGGCAATCGTGCCCCCTGGCCCGCGACGTGGGGTGATCAATGCCCCAACGACCACGGTCCCGAATTCGGTCACGCCGACCACGGTTCCGGGCTCGCCGACAACCACTGCAGCGCCCGTGCCCACGCCGCAGCGACCGGTCGTCACGTTGCCCAAGCCTGGCAACCGTCCGACCACGACAACCATGGCACCGGCACCCACGCCCACGGCCGCACCACCCGCGACTCCAGCGCCGGAAACCACGACGACCGTCGCGGCCTCCACCACCACGGCAGCGGCGGCGGCACAACCCGCACCGCAACCATCGTCGCCGGCCACAACCCCGCGAAACCAGCCGAGCCCTCCCGCAACTTCAAGGAGTAAAAAAGGCTGAGAAACTTTTGAGTTTCGGGCGAAGACCAGCCTCAGTAGGTCGTTCGCAGGTTCTCCGCGTCGGCGATCACATCACGACCCCTCGAGAATCCACGTGACATCACCAAGTGGGCTGATGTCTCGACTCGCGCCCACTCCTCAACATCGGCAATAGATGCGAAGCTTCGCAGGTCAGCTGAATCGGTTTCGCGACCTTCCCTGACCGAAAGAAGCTTCATAACGATGAGGTACATCTCATCGACGACTACAAGCGGGTACTTCACACCCAATTTCTGCCCGTCGGCTGTCACCCCGAATTGAGAAAAACCGCCCCGGAGGGCGGTTTTGTGGAGCGGACGACGGGATTCGAACCCGCGACCCTCACCTTGGCAAGGTGATGCTCTACCAACTGAGCCACGTCCGCGTAACGGCCTGAAGGATAGCCGCGAAAGGCGGCACCGCCACCCCACGCGTTGACCTGCTTCGAGGCCCTAAAAGCCTTCGGGGCGGTGCCGTGCGGAGGGGGGAACCCGCGCGACACCGCCCCTTGTGAAGGTGCGTGACGTTGAGTGGATCAGTAGCGCAGGCGCGCGAGGAAGTTCTGGAAGTTCGCCGTCACATGCGTGAAGCCGGCGATCGCCAGACCAGAGCCGACGATGTCGATCCATGCCTCGAGGTTGGCGCCCTCGGCACCCATGAAAGTGCCAAGGACCGAAACGTCCATCAGCCACACGAGCAGGATGCAGGCGGCGATGAGCCAGCCTTCGCCCTTACTGATGATCGGAATCTGCTTGAGGAAGGGAATGTGGTCCGTGGCAACGGTGACGACCGTCTGGGCGACGAGACCGATCAGGATGACGAGTGCCATCGTGTACATGGGCGTTACCTCCTAAGAGAACCCTCCCGGCTCTGCCGGTTGGGGGAAGCTCCGCCCGATTTCGACCGTACGCCTGGACGCGCACGAAGTGGTGGATTTCCGTGACGAAGGTCACCAACCCTTGCTGCGTAACGGTTTCAGCGCGAAAGATAGGCACCGTCGACGCCGAGGATGTGGCCCATCGTGTAGCTCGACTCATCACACGACAGCCACATGGCTGCCGAGGCGATTTCCTCCACGGTGCCGAAGCGTCCGATCAAGCTGAGACGGTTGATGGTTCCCTGCACGTCACCCGTGCGCCGTTCGATGGCGTTGCGCAACATCGGAGTGTCGATGCTTCCCGGGGCGATGCCATTGATGCGAATCCCCTTCGCGGCAAACTCGATAGCCGCGGTCTTGGTGATGCCGGCAACACCGTGTTTCGAGGCCGTGTAGGCGCATTGGCCGGGTTGCGGACGAAACGAGTTTGTCGAACAGATGTTGACGATCGTGCCGCCGTGACCCTTGTCGACGAAGGCCCGCACTTCCGCGCGCATCGACAGGTAGATCGACTTGAGGTTCACCGCGATGATGCGGTCGAAGTTGTCCTCTTCCAACTCCAGCAGGTTCGGTGCCTCGCCCTCGATCGCTGCCGCGTTGACAGCGTGATGAAGGTCTCCGAACGTGTCGAGCGCGACTGCCACGAGGTTGTTCACGTCGGCGGCCTTCGACACGTCGGTGCGCTGGAACACGGCGGCACCGCCCGCTGCGACGATGTTTGCGACAGTTTCCTTGCCACCGTCCTCTGAGACGTCACCAACGATGACCGACGCACCTTCGCGTCCGAAGCGCTCGGCGATTTCACGCCCCATTCCCTGCGCACCGCCGGTGATCAGCGCGACCCTGCCCTCAAATCCGAAACTTGCCATACGGTCAGTATTGACGGCGACTTCAGCGGTGAACGTGTCAGAGAATCAGATCTTGCGGGCCACAACCGTGCCGACGGCCCCGAGCATGACGGCAGCACCGGCGATCTGGATTGCGTTCATCGTCTGGTCGAAGATCCACCACGCGAAGATGCTCGAAAGCACCGGACTGCCGAGACCGAGCAGGGCCACCAGTGTCGCATCCATGTAGCGGTTCGCCCAGGCGATCGACCCCATGCCCATGACGCCGGCGACGACGACCTGCAACAACATCAACCACCAGTCGTTGCCGCCGATTTCGCCGAATTCGGCTCCTGTGGCGAAGGCCAAGGGAAAGAGCAGCACGACCGATATGCCCGTGGCTACGGTGAGAAAGGCGTAGGGATGAACTCCCGCGTCGCGAACGCGCTTGGTACCGACGGCGTAGGTGGTCCAGAAAATGAGGTTGCCCACGGCGTAGAGGTCTCCCTCGAGAGTGTTGCCTCCACCGCTGGTCTTGCCGAAGACCACCAACGAGACTCCGGCCACCGCGACGAGGCACCAGAAGATCTTCTGCTTTGTCACCTTCTCCTTCAGCAGAAACGGGGCGACAACGAGGAGTGCGATCGGGTTCAGCGAAACGATGAGCGTTGCCGTCGCGATGGACGTCTTCTGGAACGATGCGAACGCGCACAACAACGACACGGTGTAGAAGATCGATGGGACTAACGATGCTCGCCACACGGCACGCGTCAATCGCCCGCCAGAGGCATAGGTGATTGCGATCATGATCGGTAGCCCGATCAGCATCCGAACCGGTGTGAACGCCATGAACGGCGCCGAGATACCGCGCACAATGACCGGGCCCCAACCCCAACATACGACGCCCAGGAAAACCGCCCAGAGTGCGACCGGGTGCGAGGGTTTCTCTGCGACCTCGCTCATTCGGCCATCACACCTTCGACGGCGGGCACAGCCGGCCTCGACCTCGTCGTTACGACGAACGCCAATGCGAACATCATGATGACCGCGCCGAGCACCTGCATGGCGCGCATTGACTGGCCATAGAGGATCCACGCGCCGATCATCGACAAGGCGGGGCTCAACAGGTTGATGAGCGATACGAGCGTGATGTCGAGATAGCGGGCGCACCACGTCATCACGGTGTGCCCCAAGAGTCCCGATACGAACACCTGTCCGAGAATGAGCACGAAGTCCTTCGGGCCGATTTGACCGAAATCCGGCCGAGCGACCAACACCCATGGAACCCCGAGAACCGCAGCGACCGAGAAGACGCCCGCCAGAAACGTCGACGGATGCACCCCCCGGTCACGGGCACGCTTGGCAAAGACGAAGTACGTGCTCCACGCAAAGAGGTTTCCAACCGCATACAGATCGCCGTCGAGCGAGGCCTCGCCCCCGGATGCCGCGCCGAGCACCACCATCGACACCCCCCCGACGGCAACGACGGCCAGGCAAACACGCAGAACGGTCGGATGCTCACCGAACAGCCGTGGCGCAACGAGCAACATGAGGACAGGCTGCAGTGACGAGATGAGCGTCGCATTTGCAATCGATGTGTGCTGGAACGACGCGAATCCGACGGCCATCGACGTGAAGAAAAAGATCCCGGGAACGAACGACGCTCTGAAGAGCGGCCATGTAAGCCGGTGACCAGCGATCGCGGCCGACGCGTTCATGACCGGAACCGAGATGAGAAGACGCGTGAACGTGAGCGCGGCGACCGGCGCGGTGATGCCCCTGATCATTATGGGTCCAGAGCTCCAGGCAACGACCCCGAGCACGCAGGCCGCGAGGGCCCAGTCGTGGGTGTTTCCGTGAGGCTGGTTCACTTCTTGTCGCCGCGCATATCGATGCGCAGGACAAGCACCCCGTCTTCGACTGTCACGGTCGCGTCGCCGATGATGGCGAAATCCTGGAAGTCGACCTGCGCCTGTTGCAGGAAGAGCTGGCGTTCTTCACCCGCAACCGGTGGCAACGGGCGGCGCTTCACCGCAGCGGCACGTTGGCGGAAGCGGTCGATCATTTCTTCGGGGTTGAAAGCAGCCACGAGCAGAAATTACTTCGGCTCGGTTGAACTCGACGAGATGGTCGCCGATTCACGTGCTTCGCGCTCGGCCATCTGCAACAGAAACAGGCGATCGACGCCCTTGCTCTTGCGGTAGGCGCGTTCGCTCATCACCTCGAGGCGGGCGAGCGCCGGTGGTTCAGGACGCGACGTCTTCCAGAACCAGATTGTGAGACCGAAAAGCGCGATGCCGCCGACGATGAGGAGAACCGAGATGAGTGTGACGAGTCCGACTTCGGCGAGCACGGTCACACCCTAGTGAGATGCGACCTCACGGCGCGGCCAACCTGGTCGAGTTCGATGAGGAACGAGTCATGTCCGTGGGGCGAATCGATCTCGACGTACTCGGCGCTACCACCGTTGTCGCTGATAACTCGGGCGATCTCGCGTTGCTGGTAACTGGGGTACAGGATGTCGCTCCAGATGCCGACCGAGAGAACGGGCACCGTGATGCGCCGCGCGGCCGCGACGACTCCCCCGCGCCCGCGGCCGATGTCGTGGAGATCCATCGCCTTGCCGATGGTGAGGTAACTGTTCGTGTCGAATCGACGCACCAACTTGTCGCCGTGGTGGTCGAGATACCGCTCAACTTCGAAGCGGTCCCACATCTCGATGCCACTCTTGTCGGCGTTGCCGTCGGCGAGCTCGCGACCGAACTTCTCGGAGAACACGTTGTCGCTGCGGAATGTGACCTGAGCGACCATGCGCGCGATCGCCAGACCCTCCCACGGGCCCTCACCGGGCGCCGCGTCGTAGTAGTCGCCCCCGTTCCATTTCGGGTCGAGGCGGATCGCACGACGCCCGATGGCACCCCAAGCGATCTGTTGTGCACTGGCCTGCAGGCAAGTGGCGATGGGAATGATCGACCGCACGCGGTCGGGGAACATGACGGCCCATTCGAGTACTTGCATGCCACCCATCGACCCGCCAACGACGCTGTGCCACGTGCGCACACCCAGATGGTCGGCAAGTCGAGCCTGTGCGCGCACGATGTCGCGAATCGTGATGACGGGAAACCGCGATCCGTAGGGCTTGCCGTCCTCGGGATGCGGTGACGCCGGCCCGGTACTGCCCTGACAACCGCCGAGCACGTTCGCGCACACGACGAAGAACTCATCGGTGTCGATGGCAAGACCCGGGCCGATGAGGCCCTCCCACCAGCCGGGTGTCTGGTGGCCGTCGTCGGCAGGGCCTGCGGCGTGTGAGTCACCGGTCCACGCGTGGCAGAGCAGGATTGCGTTCGAGGCGTCGGGGGCAAGGGTCCCCCAGGTTTCGTAGGCAACGGTCACGCCGTGAAGTGTCGACCCGACGTCGAGGGCCACAGCACGTTCGACGGGCAATGAGAAGAACTTCCGCGTGCCGACGGGTTCACCCGCCCGCCACGCACCGCTCGCCGGATAATCGCGGTGACGACCTGACACTGATCCTCCCTTCCGAAGCTCTCACGTTCTGACGCTGTGCTTGCAGTACGAGGGACGGGCCCGTTGCGGTTTCCCGCCACATCCCCAACCGTTGCCGGTTGAGCTGGCACCGTGGACCTACCCCGGTTGCCGGACCGGTTTCCCGGTCACTCGTGATGCTGAAGCAACCTCATGTTACCCGTGCGCGACCCTTCGCCAACGGAACTTTTCGCGGGCCCGTTCGTGCCGTTATCTTGCGCCCGATGCCCGAGAACTTCCTCACGCCGCTCGCCGAAATGCGCCCGGCCCCCGGTACGGGATTCGGGTCGTATGCAATCGTGCCCATTCCCGCGGGCACCATCGTTGCCGCGTTCGGCGGAACACTGATCGACCGGGCAACCTTCGACCGGCAGAACCCCGACCGGCGATCACGTTCGATCCAGATCGATGAAGACGCCTTCCTGCTCGGACCAATCGATCGCGAACCCGGCGACGCGCTCAACCACTCGTGCGACCCGAACTGCGGCATGGGTGGTGCGGCGCAGGTTGTCGCGATGCGCGATCTGGCGGTCGGCGAGGCACTCACCTTCGATTACGCGATGTCAGACGGCAGTGACTACGACGAGTTTTCCTGTGCGTGTGGCACGGCCGCATGTCGCGGATCGGTGACGGGCGACGACTGGGCGCGTAGCGACCTTCAGCAGCGATACGCGGGATATTTTGCACCGTACATATCTCGACGCATCGCAGCGATGCGCGACGCGCGACGACTCTCGAAGCACGAAGTGGAAAACCTGATGAAAGTGATCGATGACGAGCCTCATGCGGCGCTTGCCGCTGCGATGCGGATTGCGCTGGGCAGACCGCACGCAACATTCGAGACGTTGGTACGCCTCGCTCCGATCGAAGCCACCTGGCGGAGTGGGGCCCTCGCGGGCCACGTCGCCGCCCTCGACAGGCTCGCGGCGACGCTCAACGAGATGCGGGGCTTCCCCGAGACCTGAGCGGTGTCAGCCGAGGACTGGTTGGGTGTGGCGCAGACGCTGGTCAAACCCGGCCTCTCCCGGCAGAAATCCGTTTCGGTCGGGCCACAGCAACTGCACCACCTCGAAGTTGCGACCCTTGTGCCACGACGCGGCGCTGGCGAAGAGGTGGTCGTGGTTCGACAAGTCGACTGCGACGAATTTTGCGCGCTGCTCGCCGTCGAACAGGCCGACGACCTCGACGCCGATGCTGACTTTCTGGCCTGAGCCGACGATGTCGGCCACGAGGTCGAACAATCCACGACACGCCACCGGCGTCAGACCGAGAATCACCACCTCGGGCATCGCGAATGCAGAAGGAAAATTAACCGTGTACGAGTAGGTCGGCATCGGTGCACCATCTACGGTCGTCGATGCGCCGGGCGGAACCGACTCGATGGCCCATCCGTTGGTCTCGACCATCCATGAGATCTTCTCGTCGTGCGGAATGTGGAAGTCGGGCAGGTCGGCGGTCATGGCAAGGGGTCTCCGGGGAGCGACTCTCTCACAACGTGTCGAAGGCGTCGAGGTCGAGCGCGTGTTGCGCCGCCCGGGTGGCCATCGCGGCAAACATTGCCTCGCCTCGCTCGGTCGGAGTGACCACCATCGATGCCACGACCGCCATCACCAGACCCGCGAAACTCGCATGGGCGTACTCGCGCCAGAAGGTCGAGCGGTCGAGGATGACGTCGTAGGCGCGCATCGCCGTGAGATAGTCGTCGACCAATCCTCCCTCGATGGAACGACGCACCTCGGGCATCACGGCGGCACCCATGAAGTACGAAACGTCGACGACTCCCGGTCCGTGGTTGGGTGTCTGCCAGTCGACAACCGCGACGGGTGCCCCCCCTGCGTTCGTGCGAAAGAGCAGATTGTCGAGCCGGTAGTCGCCGTGGCCCAAGGTCAGGACGTCGCTGCGGCCGTCGATCCAGTCGGCGAGGCGCGGCCCGAACGCAACGGCCAGATCGTGCTGTTGGGGCGTGAAGTATTTCGCGTATGTGGCGAGGAAGGGCGTCAAGAGGTGCTGATACGCGGCCTGCAGCATCTCGCCGTCGGCTCGCGCCGTCCGGCGTTGCAGCCAGTCGACCCCGAACAGCGCCGGGTCATCCCAGCGCGGACCGTGCAACTTTGCCAACTCGACGACGGCGAGCGCGGCATGCTCAACGGAACAGCCGGTGATCTGGTTGCCGGGAACGGCGGGGGCAAGGTCTTCGAGGACGAGAACGAAGTCGTGTGACGACTCGTCGAATTCGACCCAGTGACACAACGGTCGACGCACGTCGACGGTGTCGGCAAGTTGCATGTAGAACTTCGCCTCGCGTTCGTAGGTGCGGTGCGCGACTCCCGCCGCGCGGCTCTCGTCGCCGGGTGACGGAAGTTTCACCACCACCGACGACGGCACGTCTGAACGCGACGTTTGGATCGCGATGCGATAGTTGGCACCGATCATGCCCTCGCCGATGCGCGTGGGCGCACCGGTCGACACGCCTTCTCCGAAAACTTGCCCCCAGAAAGCAGGCGTCAACGACGAGAGATCGCGCACCGCCACAAACTAGCGTCGGTCATGGTGGCGACGAACCGATTCAGACCCCTGCTGCGGCCGCGCATGATCGCGTTGCATCTCCTCGTGGTGATTCTGGTCGTGGTCATGGCAAATCTCTC
Source organism: Actinomycetota bacterium (assembly GCA_041164425.1). Classification (GTDB taxonomy): domain Bacteria; phylum Actinomycetota; class Acidimicrobiia; order Acidimicrobiales; family Ilumatobacteraceae; genus F1-20-MAGs119. The sequence continues at coordinate 166 of JBEAPO010000096.1, read as the reverse complement.
GGCATGGCAGTTCCGTCGCCTCGACGACCGCCGTGCGTTCAACGACCAGGTGCGCAGCCGCGCCAGCATGCCAGCCGCCGCCATAACGGACATCGCAGACCTGTCACCCGACGACGCGGAATGGCGGCCGGTCATCGTGCGCGGCACCTTCCGCCCCGACGACGAG
>JBEAPO010000095.1:0-4740 GCA_041164425.1 Actinomycetota bacterium | reverse complement strand
AGGGTCAGGCCGCCACTGGCTTCCAAAAGCACCTTGCGACCCGTGGTCGACGAGTGTTGTCGAGAAATTTCAACGGCCTCGCGAAGAACCTCGGGTGGCATGTTGTCGAGCAACACCAGGTCGGCTCCGGCCGACAACGCCTCGCGCAACTGGTCGAGCGTGTCGACCTCGATTTCCACCGTGATGTCGGGCGCGTTTTCGCGAACCGCGCGAAACGCCGCCGCAACGCCACCCGCCGCCGCGATGTGGTTGTCCTTCACCAATGCCGCGTCCGACAGGCTCATGCGGTGGTTCTGTCCGCCACCGCAACGCACGGCGTACTTCTCCAACCGGCGCAGACCGGGTGTGGTCTTGCGTGTGTCACGCACAACGGCACCCGTGCGCGACAACTGGTCTGCCCATTCGCGCGTCGCCGTGGCGATGCCGCTGAGGTGGCAGAAAAGGTTCAGCGCCGTGCGTTCCGATGTCAGCAAAGCACGCGTGGGCGCTTCAGCACGAAACAGCGGCGTGTCACGCAACACCACCTCGCCGTCACTCACCAACGGCTCGTACACCAGGTTCATCGTCCCGCACATCATCTCGAGAACCGCCGCGACCACGGGAATACCCGCGATGCATCCGGGCTTGCGTGCGGTGAACACGACCTCGCTGCGATGTTCACGAGGAACAGTGGAATCCGTCGTCACGTCGTGGCCACCGTCAAGGTCTTCGAGAATCGTGTCGCGAATCAAACGCTCGACAAATGCGGGCGACAGGCCGACATCGTGCAGATGCCTGTCGAGTTGCGACGACAACTGATGGAACGACGGTTCGTGCGACCCCGTCACGACGAGAACCTCATCTGCCCATCCTCGCACCGCACCGTGATGTGACGCACCCATTCATCACGCGGCTCAGGATTGTCGACACGTCGGTGGCAGCCACGGCTTTCGGTCCGCAATTCGGCCGAGCCGATGACCGCGGCCGCGACGGTGAGCAGGTTCGTCGCCTCGAACGCCTCCAGCGTGGGCTCGACCTCGACATTCGCCCCGGCCGCCAGGTCGTCGACGATCTCGCTCGCGACCGCCAAGCCCTCGGGACGACGCAACACGCCAACATTGCGGCTCATCGTCTCGCGCAACACACGTCGGTCTTGGGGGTCGAGCAACGCCCCGCCGAGCATTTCGACGGGCGGACACTTCTCGGGCAGCAACCAACTCAGTTCACGACCAACGCGCGTACCTGCGACCACACCTTCGGTCAACGAGTTCGACGCCAGACGATTCGCTCCGTGCACACCCGTGCAGGCAACCTCGCCGACGGCGAAGAACCCGGGGAGAGACGTCATTCCGTTCAAACCAGCGGTGATGCCACCACAGAAATAGTGGGCCGCCGGCGCCACGGGAATGAGATCACGCGAGGGTTCGATGCCGAAGTGTCTGCACGACGCGGTGATCGTAGGAAAGCGACGCTCGAACTCTTCCCCCATCGCCGTCGCGTCGAGAAACACGTGGTCGTCGATTCCCCCGGGAGCCTCGGCCATGCGCCGCGAAATCGCCGCCGCCACCACGTCGCGCGGCGCCAAGTCACCGAGCGGGTGCACACCCTCCATCACACGATTGCCTGCACCATCGACCAACACCGCGCCTTCGCCACGTACGGCTTCACTGATCAACGCCAGCTGGCCCTTCGCATCGGCCCCCTGCCACAACACCGTCGGATGGAACTGGATGAACTCCATGTCGGTCACCTCGACACCCGCACGCAGAGCCAACGCCAAACCATCACCAGTTACGGCCGGCGGGTTCGACGTCGACGCGAACACCTGCCCCAAACCGCCCGTTGCCACCACGACCGCACGAGCAGTGATGTGCCCGACGTCGAGAACCGTGCCGTCGGGGTTCAACCGCGCAACGCGCACGCCCACCGCACGACGCGCGCCGTTGCGGTCGAACCCGATCAAGAGATCGAGCGCGAACGTGTGCTCCATCACCTGAACACCCGCGTTCATCGCCGACTGGTCGAGCGTACGTTGCACCTCTGCACCCGACTGGTCGCCACCTGCATGCACGATGCGACTGTGCGAGTGGCCACCCTCGCGCGTCAATGCGGGCGCACCGTCGGCGCCCGGGTCGAAAGCTGCACCCAACTTCATCAAGTAACGGATTGCCGTCGGCGCCTCGGACACCAGCGTGCGCACATTTGTCTCGTCGCACAGCCCCGCACCAGCGGCCAACGTGTCGGCAACGTGGGCCTCGAGAGAATCCTTCGGGTCGAGCACGGCGGCCAAACCACCCTGCGCCCATTGCGTACTGCCAGCAGCAAGCTCGCCCTTCGTGACCAGCACTACTTCGCGCACCGGACGCATCGCGAGCGCAGCGGCCAAGCCCGCGGCGCCACTGCCCAATACCACCACATCGATGTCGCGCTCCCACGTGGGCGCCGGTGCCGCGAGTTGCGTCGGAATCCCGACGCCGAACGGTGTGCTGTGCACCTACTCCCCCGTTTTCGACGGCGTACCGAGGGCGATCATCCGCTCGACCGACTGACGCGCGCGCTCCGCAACGTCACGCGGAACCGTCACCTCGTCGTGCCCGGTCTTCAGGCACGCCAGCAACTTCTCGGGCGTGATCATCTTCATGTACTTGCACACCGCGGCCCGATTCACGGGTTCGAAAATCACCAGCGGATTCGACTTCTGCAGCTGGTGGATGATGCCCGTCTCGGTGGCGATCAACACCTTCTTCGCTTTCGTCTTCAGCGCCGCATCCCCCATGCCACCCGTCGACAGAATGTGCGTACGCTCCTTCGGCACCGCCCCCGATTCGACCAGGTACAGCGCACTCGTCGCACACCCGCACTCGGGGTGAATGAACAATTCGGCCTCGGGTTCTTCCATCACCCGTCGACGTAGCTCGGCGCCGTTGATGCCCGCGTGCACGTGGCACTCGCCCATCCAGATGTGCATGTTCTCGCGGGCCAACGTGCGCTGCACGTGAGCACCAAGGAACTGGTCGGGGCAGAACAAGATCTCGCGGTCGGCGGGAATCGATGCCACCACTTCCACCGCGTTCGACGACGTACAGCAAATGTCGGTTTCGGCTTTCACCTCGGCCGTGGTGTTCACGTAGCTGACGACCACCGCACCGGGATGCTCGGCTTTCCACGCCCTCAACTGCGCCCCGTTGATGGTTTCGGCCAGCGAACAACCGGCCTTTTCGTCGGGAATCAGCACCGTCTTGTCGTAGGCAAGAATCTTGGCGGTCTCTGCCATGAAGTGCACGCCGCAAAAGATGATGGTTGAGGCATCGGCCTTGGCCGCGATGCGCGACAAGGCAAGCGAGTCGCCCACGTGGTGGGCCACGTCCTGAATCTCGGGCACCTGGTAGTTGTGCGCCAGAATCACCGCGTCGCGCTGCGCAGCGAGCGCGCGCACCTCGTCGGCCCACGCCACAACATCGAAGGCGCCCGACACCGCACTCACGCGGTCAAGGCTACGGGTTCGACCAGAATCCCGCCACGGCCGTTGCCAACGGCCCGCGCGCTTCCCCAGCATCAAGAATCGGGTTCTCCGCGTCGTCACGGAACCGCAGTACTGACGCCACTCCCGCATCGGCCACCACCACGACCAGCCGCACCCGGCGCCGCTCGGGGTGCTCACTCGGCGCACCCGACGGTTCGTCCTCTCCTTCGGCGATCGGCGCCGCCCACCCGCACGTCACCAGAGCAGCGGCATCGAACATTCGCGCACATGCCGACTCCGGTGTGTCCAGCAACTGATAGATGTCACCGTGCTCGAGAACGAACGACAACTGCAGTTCCTCCCCGCGCACGTTCACCCCGTACAACCGCGCCCGCGACAAGTCGAACGGGTCGACGCCCTCGGCGATCGACTCATGAATCCGGGCCTCCACCATTTCGGCGAGGTCGATGGGCGTGACGGGATTGGTGTGCTGTTTGTTTGTCATGCCCCCATGTGTGCATTCAGCACGCGGCACGCGACCTCAAACGAGACCCTCGTAGAGGCTCACTTCACGACCTTCAGTAGTTGACAAACTAAAAGTTTGTATTAGACTTTTTCGATGCTTAAGGTAAAAACAGTTACACCACGGCGGTCGTATCGGACAGCGTTACTGGCGACTTCCCTCTTCAATAAACCTGTTCGTGCAGTGGCACTCGGGCTAATTTCCCTCTTGGCCACGACGGTCCTGGTCGACACGCTTGCGCCTCAACCGGTCTCGGCAGGATTGGACCTCACCGTTCCTTCACTACCTCAGAAGATCTCGGCCGGAGAGAATTTCGTCTGCCTCTACGACGGCTCGAGCGTCAAGTGCGCAGGACGCAACGACCAAGGCCAGCTGGGAGATGGCACAAACACCGACCGTAAGTACCTCGCGGCAATTTCAACCATCACCAACGTTTCCCAACTTGCAGTTGGAGCCAACCACGCGTGCGTCGTCGCCGACGGCCAAAAGGTCTACTGCTGGGGCGACAACCAATACGGACAACTCGGTGACGGCACGACTACCGACAGATCGACACCGACGCTTGTCGTCGACAATGGAAGCTTCACTAACAGCATGGTCCGAGGCCTCGTCGCCGGCGAGAACCACACTTGCGCGATCGTGCCAGGAATCTACGAGAAATTGCATTGTTGGGGTCGCAACAACATGGGCCAGTTGGGAGATGGCACACAAGTGAACCGTCTCGTTCCAACCTCACTCGCAGCTCCCTTCGACTCGACAGGTGTGGTACCAACGT
>JBEAPO010000094.1:0-10160 GCA_041164425.1 Actinomycetota bacterium | reverse complement strand
GTGGTGGTTGATGTCTCGGTGGTTGGTGCGGTAGTGGTGGATGTCGTGGTCGTCGATGCTGACGACTTCTCGGTAGCCGATGATGAAGGTGTGGTAGTTGACGTGGTCGAGTCGCTGGGCGTCGTCGTGTCCGGCGTGCTTGAAGGTGGTGTCGTGTCATTCGACGGTGGTGTCGGGCTCGAGGGTGGTGAGCACGGAGACGAGGCGTGCTGCCACAAAAGGAACGGTCGCGTCTGGGTTTCACAGATGCCCCAGGTCTTGGGGCTCGTCGACGGGTTGGACCAGCCTGATTCGATCGACCAGCCGGCTGTGTCGAAGAACGAGTGGGTTTTCATTGCCGCGGGTGTCACTTCAGCCAGTGGTGGCTGTGTGCCGCCTTGGTCACTCAAGAGTCCAATCGGATCCAATCCGGTGACACCGGTGAGGCCTGCTTCCCAATGCGACGACTCGAGTGCGGTCGAGTGTGCCTCGCCGACGAGTGCGCCAACGTTTGTTACGCCCTGAATTTGTGCACTGGCGTAAGAGTTACGAATTGCCACGTCACCCGCATCAGACCCGTCAGCCCCGAGCCATCCGACGAGCCCACCCAACTTGCTGCCGGTAGCGGTGACAGACCCAACCATGTACGAATCGGTGATGTCACTCTGATCCATCCAGCCGATGAGTCCACCGATCTCGTCGGCGCCCGAGACAGAACCGTCAACGTACGACTTGCCCACGATCGACTGTTCGTACGCGCAACCGATGAGTCCACCGTTCCACGACGATGAGGGGCCCGCGACCGTTCCGGTGAACGACGACTTCTGGATGTTCGTTCCTTCGGATGTTTCGCCAACCAATCCGCCGAGACAACCCTGGCTCGTGTTGCCCGCGGCAATCGCCACGGTGCCTGACACTCGGACATTCGTGATTGTGGTCGACTTTGCAAGCCGCGCGACTGCGCCGCTGCCGTAACTACCGTTCACGACAACGCCGAGCGAGACGTTCGAAATCGTTGCACCCTGCGTGAACGGAATGAATCCGGCGTCGTCGCCGGAAATCTGCAGACCTGTGATCGAATGACCATCGCCGTCGAAAGTTCCGGTGAACGGCAACGAGGTAGTTGTCGCGTTGTTCCAAGCACCGTTCCAGTTGATGTCGGCGGTCTGGATGTAATCGGCGTCTCGTCCGCACGACATCGCCTGAAAGAGATCGAGGTCTGCCAACGAGGCGATGGGGTATGTGCCATTCGTGAGAGCGAGAAGGCAGTTGTCGAGCACCAACTTGGTGCTCGTGACGACGCCATTTGCATCGCGTCCGCTGACCACGAGGTACGACGCCGATGGGGTCCTGCTCGGCGTTCCGGAGATGACTCCTCCCGTCGACATCACAGTGCCGGCCGGAAGGGCATCGCCGAGTTCGTCGGCCACTCGATAGGTGACAGGTGCGGTCAGGCCCGTCTGACTGAACGTCGGTACCGAGGACGGGGCCACTCCTCGTACCAATGTGACGTCCGACGACGCAGAGATCGACGGTGCTCCGGCGTTGTACTCGAACGCTCCTGCATCACACGGCGACGAACTGCGAGCCTGCCCGCGCTGGTCCGTTCCGGTGCACTGTCCTGCTTGTGCGACTGCATCGATTGCCGGACTCGCCGCCTCGATGCTCATCGTCGGGACTTTCGAACCCCAATACGCAAAGAACCCGATCTTGAGATCTGTGTAGGACACCGTCGATTCCCCGCCGGCAAGGCATGAAGAGTTGTTCGACATGTTGTTGATCGGCGCGGGACCGTTGTCGAAGTAACACGCGGATCCGACTGATGGTGCCGAAGCAGAGTTGGCAACTATGTTGCCGATCATCGTGACAACCCAAGTTGCAGATGCGAATCCGGCGTCACCGTTGGTGTTGTCGATGAATGTCGAACGTGTCGCAGTGAGATCTCCGAACGATGCACTGATGGCTCCACCGGCTCGTTCCGCGCGGTTTGCAAAAAAGGTGCTGTTCGCCACGGTGGACTGCCCGCTGACACCTGCGATGACGATGGCTCCACCGTCGTAGGCACGATTCTTGTAGAAGGAAGTTCTGGAGACGGTCAAGGTACCGTTTCCCGGTGACTGCGTATCACCCAACATTGCGATGGCGCCGCCATGGTGCTCTGCGATGTTGTTGGTGAAGTACGAGTCGTTCACGGTGAAGTCGGCGGATGGATGCACGTTGACTGCGGCGCCGGGGTCTGTTCCGCCCGTCACTCGCCCGTCCCGGAATTGCAGGCCATCGACCGTGACGGTCAAGCCGCCCGATGCAATCGACATGATGCGATGCTGTCCACCTCCATCGAGAACTGGGAGGGTGCCGCCCTGGCCGGTGAACGTCAGGTCACGGTTGACCTCGATCGTTGTCCCGATGGAGTAGGTGCCTTCGCAGATCCGAATCTCGTCACCCGCCGTCGCGGCATTGATTGCGCTTTGGATCGCCTCGTCGGTGCTGCCGACGTAACTTGGGTTGGCGCAGCTTGATCCGTTGGTGGCGGGCGATGCCGCGGTCCCCGACGCGGCGACCCACCACACCGAAGGGCCAACGGCCTGCGCGAAGGGCAGAGCCGATCCACCGATGGTGGCTACGAAGACCGCGGTGCCGAGGGCAATTTGGCGCCATTTCGAGGCTCTTTGAGACATTTGGGACACCTTTCGCCAGGAAGCCAGTAACCATTGGCTCCTTTAAGGAACCAATGGTTACTTAGAGTATCCATTGGATACTCACTCTTCCACTCTCAGGTGAAGTCACCCCAAAGGTGTTGGAGCGTTCAGGGCACGTAGACGTTGAACGCGTTGTCGACGTCGGAACCACTGAAGTAGACGCCAACGCCGAACTCGCCCGAATTGCAGTTCGCAAGGGTGGTGACCACGGCGACTGCAGCGACCGAGTCGTTGTAGGCAGAGACGACTGGGGCGATCTTTGTGGCATCCGTGACGCCCGCGACTGCAACGCAGTACTTGTTGCCCGACTTACGAGCGGTCAGGTTCTTGCTGACTGCCGAGTCGACGGACCCGTTGGCGTTCACCCGCCCGTAGGCGCGGGGACCGGTGGGAACGGAAATCGCGGCGATCTTGGAATTGATGCTCGTCTCGACCTGAGCCATCACCTCCGCGTCGAGGTGGCGGAGTTGAACTGCCACGTCGGCGATCTTGTCGGCGGTGATGAGTCGGTTGGAGAGGTCGTCGGTACGAATGGTCAGATTGCGGATGTCATTGGAGAGAATCGAGTTGTTCTTGATGTCGCTGCTGTCGATGAAGATCGTTCGAGGTGCACTTCCCGATGCCACAGTAGGAACGACGACTGCAGTTATGGCGGCAGCAGCGGCGGAAGCGAGCAGAGTGCGACGAATTGACATGACGGACCTCTCTTGGGCGAAGTTCTGTTGAACGTTGTCCGTCGAAGTTAGTTGGCCGCGCGAAAGCCGGTGCGTGTCAGGTGCAGGGTTTCAGGAGCAGGGTGTTAGGCGAGGGCTGATGCGGCCGTAGACGCTGGTGGGTGCGCCGGGTGTGAGGGTGTCGGTCATTGGAATCTCGCCCTTGGCGATGCGGTCGCGCACGACGGTGAATGCTGCGTTGTATTCGTCGACGTTGGTGGCCGTGTGTTCGTAGATGTTGACGTACTGCATGTCGGTGACCCACGGCTGGTCGATCATCGACACATCGGTGATCCGGAAGCGCTGTGCGCGGATGAAACCGGGGCACGACAGCACGTCGGGTAAGTGTTGATCGCGGTACCAGCGGTTGTATTCGTCGGCGACGTCGGGTGTGTGGGGCTGGTTGTACGTGACGAACACGCTGTTCGGTGTTTGGGCCGGTGTGACGGTGCTGTGCTGTTCGGGTTCGATGGCGAGGTAGTACCGGCCGCGGCTGAGGGCGCGATCCATGACACCATCACGCGCACGGCCCACGCGTCCGTCGGTGACGAATTGGTGGTGTGTATCGCGGACGCGGCGGATGTCGTCGACCGAATCGAGTTCCAATTCGTGCAACGACAGGTACTTCTGCGGGAACGGGTCCCATCCGGTGAAGGCCTTGTAGCGAGTCGCTGCGGTGTAACCCGGTACCGCCAGACCCTCGGGTACGTGAGTGTTGGTGTACCAGTCGTTGTATTCCGCATCGACGTCTTGAGAAACCGGATTGGTGAGAACGAGGAGTACGGCCTTCATGTGGGCTTCACCCAGTTGCCTTGCTCGTCGAATACGAGGGGCGTGAGTTCGTTCTCGCGCACCTCGAAGTCGTTGCGCAGCGACACGGGGATCTTTTGGTAGTTCCACTTCATGATGTCGACCGTCATCTCGACGATCTGCTCGTTGGTGAAGTGCACGAATAGTTGTGCGCGAAGGTCGTCGGTGATTTGGCCGGGCAGGGTCATGACGGCGTCGGCGAAGCGAAGGGCAACCTTGTGGCGCTCGGAAAGGTCGCTGGCCTCGTAGGCCTTGACTTTTTCGATGGTGGGTTCATCGAGACCTTGCTGCTTGGCGACCGCCAAGCGGACACTCAGTCAAGTCTTGCAATCGTGGTAGACGGCGCAGCGCATGCGCACGATCTCGGTCGTCACCGGATCGAGATTCGACATGCGAACGACGGCTGCCTGCCATTCACCGAGCGGCTTGCGTAGAGGTGCTGCCGCGTAAGTGCCGGATGCGACTCGTGGTGTGCGATTGCTCATTGGGAATCTCCGAACATGGTGGCCCATGTGACGGCGATGCGCTGGCGCTGTTCGACGACGAGAAGGGCAGAGACGAAGTCGACCATGGATTGATCGCCGAGATGTTCACGCACGCGTGCCGCGGTGTCGTCGGTGAGGCTGGCAACGTCGATCATGTATTCCTCGGTGAAGGCGAGGCATGCCTTCTCGGCATCGGAAAGGTCGGTCGACGCGTACCAGTCGGCGAGTGTGGTCGTTTCGGCAGTGCCGAGAATCTCGCGGATGCGCTGTTCGCACAGACCGAGGAGACGGTTGTCGACCGTGGCCCATGCGGCATCGCGTGCGAGGTTCAACTGTTCGAGTACGTCGGGGACCGAGGCGAGATGTCGTTCGAGAATTGCATCGGGCCCCACGTTCCCGAGGTTACCCCGCCGTCGTGGCGGCGTTCACCGTGAACCGCGGGGAGTGCCCTTGCGGCAGGCGTCGCTGCAGTACTTCACGTGCTCCCAGTCCCGTTCCCATTTCTTGCGCCACGTGAAGGGTCGGCCACACGTGACACAGATCTTCGAGGGTCGCGGAGCCACGTGGGGCAGAATAAGAGGTATGGGAGAGGTCGTGCGCTTCGAGCGCGCCGGGTCGGTGGTGCGCATCACGCTGGATCAACCCGAAAAGCGCAATGCATTGTCGCTGCCCGTGCTGCGCGAACTGACCGAGGCTTTCGTCGCCGCCGGCAAGACCGACGCGACGGGTGTCGTGTTGGCCGCCGAGGGCCCGGTGTTTTCGGCAGGGCACAACTTCGGCGACATGCTTGGCGCCGACTACTCGGCCACTTTCGACGTGTTCGACACCTGCACGCGAATGATGAAGGTGGTGCAGTCGATCCCGCAGGTGGTGGTCGCCCGTGTACACGCGCTGGCAACCGCGGCCGGCTGCCAGTTGGTGGCGACGTGCGACTTGGCGGTCGCCTCGCACAGTGCGTCGTTCGCGATTCCCGGGGGCAAGGGTGGACTGTTCTGTCACACACCCTTGGTCGCCGTCGCGCGGAACCTGGGTCGAAAGCGCGCTCTTGAGATGGCGCTTACCGGTGATGCAATTGATGCGCAGACGGCGCTGCAGTGGGGGTTCGTGAACGCGGTGGTTCCCCTCGACGAGCTTGACATTGCGGTGGACGACTTGTTGTTGCGCGCAACGCGGGGGTCGGCGCACTCGAAGGCGTTGGGCAAGCAGGCCTTCTATCGGCAGATCGACATGTCGCAGGACGAGGCCTACGCATACGCAGTGGGCGTGATGGCTGCCGCTGCAACGACCCCCGATGCACAAGAAGGCATTGCGGCATTTCTCGCGAAGCGGCCACCCAACTTTGGTGGTGAAGCGAAGTGACCGCGGTCGACACACCGAACTCGATCGAACTTTCGGTGTCGGGTATGACCTGCGGCGCCTGCGCGGCGCGCATCCAGGACCATTTGAACGACATCGAAGGCGTGCAGGCCGCGGTCAACTATGCGACCGAGACCGCCACCATCAACTTGTTGCGCGGCATCCCCGTCGACCGCCTGATCGGTGCGGTTGAGGAGATCGGCTACGGCGCGCGGGTACGCGATGCCGAGTCGACATCGCTAGGGGCCAGCGACGAGGAATTCGCAGAAGACCTCGAAGTGCTGCGGCAGCGTTTGCTGGTTTCGTTGGTGTTGGCCGTTCCCGTTGCGTTGTTCTCGATGGTCGAGGCCTGGCAGTTCCACTACTGGCAATGGTGGGCGTTGGTGTTCAGCGCACCGGTCGTCACGTGGGGCGCCTGGCCGTTCCACCGTTCAGCCGTGGTGAACCTGCGGCATCGCACCGCAACGATGGATACGTTGATCTCGATCGGCGTCATCGCTGCCGTTGCGTGGTCGGTGTGGGCGTTGGTGTGGGGAGACGCGGCCCACATGTGGGGGTCGATGGGCTCGATGCTCGGCATGGACCACGGCGACGGCTACCACGTGTACTTCGAAGTCGCCACAACGGTCACCGTGTTCATTCTCTGTGGGCGCTACCTCGAGGCACGGGCCAAGCGTTCCGCCGGTGATGCGTTGCGTGCGTTGCTGGCGCTCGGTGCGAAGTCGGCGACCGTCCTGCGCGACGGCAGGGAAGTTCAGATCGATGCGAAGGCGGTTGCCGTCGGAGACGTTTTGGTGGTGCGGCCCGGCGAGAAGTTCGCCGCCGACGGCGAAGTTGTCGATGGTGTGACGTCGATCGACGTGGCCATGCTGACCGGGGAAAGTGTGCCGGTCGACGTGGCGGCGGGTGATGCGGTGACCGGTGCGACCATCAACCTGACGGGTCGGGTGCTGGTGCGCGCGACACGCGTGGGTGCCGACACGACTTTCGCTCAGATGGCGAAGTTGGTGCGCGAGGCACAGGCCTCGAAGGCGCCGGTGCAGCGTCTCGCCGACCGCGTGAGCGCGTGGTTCGTGCCCGCAGTGCTGTTGATCTCGATTATCACATTGTTCGGCTGGCTGATCGTCGACGGCGATGTGGCGAAGGCGTTCACATCGGCAGTGGCGGTTCTGATCATCGCGTGCCCGTGCGCACTCGGTCTTGCCACTCCGACGGCTCTGATGGTCGGAAGTGGTCGCGCGGCGCAGATGGGTGTCGTCATCAAGGGCGTCGACGTGTTGCAGGGAACGCGACGCATCGACACGGTGGTGTTCGACAAGACGGGGACGGTCACAACGGGCGTGATGCAGATGCGCGACGTCGTCTGTGCCCCCGGTGTCGACCGCCGCGATGCGTTGCGATACATCGGCGCGGTTGAATTCGCGAGCGAACATCCGATTGCCAAAGCAATCGCCAAGGGCGCATTGCGTGAACTCGGTGATCTTCCGCGCGTCGAGCAGTTCAATGCGCTCGCCGGGATGGGTGCTCGTGGCGTCGTCGAAGGTGTCACGGTGGTCGTCGGCCAGGAACGCCTGCTGCAGGGTGAATTGATTCTGGTGCCCGGGCCGTTGCGCACCGCGCTTGCCGAAGCGCGTGAACAGGGCAACACCGCGGTGGTGGCGGCGTGGGGTGGCCAGGCACGGGCAGTTTGTGTGGTGGCCGACGCGCCGAAGGGAACGTCGGTCGAGGCAATCGAACTGCTGCGCAAGATGGGCATGGCACCGGTGCTGCTCACCGGTGACACGCAGGCAACCGCCATGGCGATCGCGCGTCAGGTTGGAATCGAGACCGATGACTATCACGTGCGCGGCGGTGTGTTGCCGCACGAAAAAGTGAATGTCATCCGCGAGATTCAGGAACGCGGCTATGCCGTCGCGATGGTCGGCGACGGCGTGAACGACGCAGCTGCATTGGCTCAGGCCGACGTTGGTATCGCGATGGGTACGGGAACCGATGTCGCGATGCAGGCCAGTGATCTCACCATCGTCAGCGGCGACCTTCGCTTGGTGGCCGACTCGATCGAATTGTCGCGAGCAACGCTGCGCACCATCGGTGCGAACGTGTTCTGGGCATTTGCCTACAACGCAGCCGCGATTCCCGTGGCGGCGAGCGGTCGATTGAACCCGATGTGGGCCGCGCTCGCGATGGCTTTCTCGAGCGTGTTCGTGGTGACGAACAGTCTGCGGTTGCGTCGGTTCACACCGCGACACCGCAATCTTGGTCGTCATCCGTCACGGCGCCGGGCCTGAACTCTTCAACCCACGACGGCACGGCTTTCAACGCAGCGGTCTTGTGCCAGCGCACGGTTCTTTCCTTCATGCCGAAGTGCCGACCGATATCGGTGCCCTGCCAGCCGTCGCACATCAGTTGCATGATGCTGATTCGCAACGGGCTCACACCGTTCGTCTGCAGGTCGATGAGGAAGTTGTGCACGTCGTCGTCTTCGGGAGGCATCGACGCGCCGAGCGTCTGCGTTCCGAGATTGCCCGAGGTGAAGTGGTCATGGTCGATGAACTCGACCGTCGTTCGCCTTGCTCGCTTGCCTGCGACGAACTCGAAGTACTCGATGTCGCGCACGATGTTCGCCGCAACCTTGCGCGGTCGCCGTTCGACCGGATAGCAGGAGATCACGAACCACGCCTGCGTGACCAGGTCGCCGATCGCCCCTTCGATGCCACCCGCGTGCCGTTTGCCGCGGCGCTGCGCGATTGAGATCACGGGCGGAAGCACCCGATGGAGGACGATCTGCGCGGCCAGCCGGTCGGTGGCGGCCAGGCGCACCAACTCCAATAGATAGGCATCGGATTCGTCGCAATCGTGACGTCCGCCGAAGCCGGCGCGCACCACCATTTCGTCGAGGCGTTCGACCGGCCCACCGGGGAGACCCCACGCGTTGGCTCGCCGCAGTGCCCGCGGGCTGCGTGTCGCGGCTTCCCAGTCGGCGAGGAGTCCTTTCATGATCGGCCCCGAGCGCGTGGTGCGTATCAGGGCGTGGTCGGTGGAAAGCGGTACGTGTGTTGTGGAGTGAGTAGCCATGCACGCGACGGTGCGCGGCGGCCCTCTCCGAGGCCGCGGGTGCGGGTCTCACCGCTGGTCTCACCGGTGAAAGAATCTGGTGATGCGCATCACCCTTCCGTCCGGAACCACCGCCGAAGTCGCCCGACCCGAAGGTTCGCCGCGGCTCGGCCTCGTCGTCACACCCGACATCTTTGGCATTCGCCCGCACTTCGATGCCCTCGCGGCGGGATGGGCACGAGACTGGGGCATGGCGGTGGCGGTAGTCGACCAATACGCCGGGGCACAGCCCGCGGACGACGCCGACATGGCTGCGCGCTACGCGGCGGTCGCCGGAATCGACGACGAACGGCATCTCGCCGATCTGCATGCGGCGGCCGACGTGCTGGCCGCGCCGACGGTTGGGCTCATGGGTTTCTGTATGGGTGGCATGTACTGCTTCAACTCGGCACGCAGTGACCGCTTTGCGCGCATTGCCAGCTTCTACGGAATGATCACGCTCCCCGACGCTTGGAAGGGCCCTGGGCACGGTGAACCACTCGATCATCTGCGCCACGGCCATGCCGATCGCGTGCTTGCCGTCATCGGAAGCAAGGACACGTGGACGCCCGCCGACCAGGTGGCGCAACTGTGCCACTTGGGCGTGACCGTGGTCGAGTATCCAGAAGCCGAGCACGCCTTTGCGCACGATCCGTCACGGCCGGTGCACCGTGCCGACGATGCAGCCGATGCGTTTGCCCGCGCTCGCGCGTGGTTGGAGCGCGCCTAGTCAGCTGGCGCGTTGTTCAAGGTTCGCGCGGTTGAGCAGTTTGTACTGACGGTCGCGCTGTTCGAGCCAGCCGAGACGGATGAAGCTGGCGATTGCCTTGTTGACGCGTTCGCGCGACGCGCCGACCATGCCGGCGAGTTCTTCCTGCGTGACGGGGAGTGAGAATTCGTCGGCGCCACCCGAAAGTTCGAGCAGGCGCTTTGCGGTGCGGCCCGTGACATCGAGAAACACGCTGTCGGCAAGGGCTTCGTCCATGGCGCGCAAACGCTTGGCGAGCACCTTGGTGACGGCCCAC
>JBEAPO010000093.1:0-5686 GCA_041164425.1 Actinomycetota bacterium | reverse complement strand
CCGCACCGATGGCACCAGGTGCCTACCCGGGTCTGCTCCCACGGCCCGACTGGGCAACGCCATTGTTGCCGGGTATTCCCGGCGTGCACTACCCGATTCCCGAGTAGTCGCTGCGAGTGGGCGGCAAGCCACGTCGGTCGAATGACGACGCGCTGCGTGCGCTTCGTGACTCGCTGCCCGCGACGGGCACGCCGAAAACGATCCCGCCCGCCCGTGACAAACGCAGTCGACGTGTCATCAGCATCGAGGTGCGTGGTGAGGCCGCAGACGGTGGTTGGCATTGGGTGGAAATCGACGGGACACTGAACGGCGTGCTCGACGCTGAACACCTCGTCGGCCTTCGCGATCTTCGTGAATGCGACACGTTGCGCATTCAAGTTGAGGTGGGTCATACCGATTTCAGCATCGTGCAGGTCGTACCCAACACACACCGCACTCTCGATGACAAGCAGCGACGCGAGCGAATCCGCGAAATCAAACGCCTCAGCCGCCCCAAGCCCCAGAAAGTGTTGACGCATCTCGATGCGGCCCCGCCACCGGGTGCGCGACGCATCATCCGCGCCGTGGTGACGATGATCGATGGCAACGCGATCACCTGGCAAACCCAACAGGGCAACGAATCTGCAACCTCAACCTCACCTCGCGCGGCAGAACTGTCAGCCGGCCAGCGCATCAACATCGTTCTGCAGGAACAGAACGGCGCCTTCACATTCGTCGACTTCGTCGCCCACACCCTGCAAGCGCGCGACCAGCAGCCCGAGCGCCCGAAACTCGGCGAGCTGGCGCTCGATGCCATGTACAACCTCGAGCCCGGCGACATCGTCGATGCGTGGCTCTCCTTCGACGGAGTCCCGGGAATCGAGGACTCAGGCCGCGAGGGCAAGACCCGTCCCGCCATCTTCATTGCCAAGCGAGGAACCTTCGTGCTGTTGCGCGGCATCACCGATGGCGAGAGTTCCTATGCGCAACGCCTCGGCAACACCCCGATCCGCGACTGGAAACAGGCGGGATTGAAAAAGCCCAGCGTGGTGATGGCCTACGACCAAGAAGTCGACATCGCCGACGTGTGGGTGCGACGCGGTCGCCTCACGGATTACGACCGCCGCAACCTGCGCATTGCCTGAATCCGCAGCCCGCCTAGTCGGCGAGCGCGGCGCGAGCGGCAGCCGGATCGGATTCGAACCCCGGGGTGTCGCGGCAGAACTCAACCATGATGCCGTTCGGGTCGAGGTAGTACTGCGAATGACACCAACCGTGGTCGACGTCCATGAGTGGCTCGACGCCACCGGCAGCGAGCGATGCCTTCGCCTCGGCCTGACGTGCAGCATCGGCGGCGAAGGCCACATGGTTCACCCACACGGGTAGTCCGTTGCCGGTCGACACGTCGGCGCGCCAGCCATCCTGTTCTCCGACCTTGTGCAATTCGAAAAACGCAATGCACTTGCCGTCGCCGGTGTCGAAGAAAAGATGTCGAAAGAACGAGTCGGATCCGGGAACGCGTTGCACCTCGGTGTGCACGAGCGGAAAGCCCAGGAGATCCTCGTAGAAGTGCCGTGTCGCCTCGGTGTCGCGGCAGGCGAATGCAACGTGGTGGAAGCCGTTCGGTCGAGTCATCGAACCCTCAATTTCATCCGAGGCCCGTCGGGGCCGGCCACTTCGACGATCGGGTCGTCACGGTCGTCGAATTCGGTGCGCAAGGCGCGGCTCATCACCGCGTGCATGTCGTACATCGCGGTGATGTAGGTGAACTCGAGAATCTCTTCGTCCGACAACGTGGCGCGGAGGACCTCAAACACACCGTCGGCGACCCGACCGCCGTCATAAACGAGTGCATCGGTGTAGGCGAGCAGCGCGCGTTCGATCGGTGAGAAACAGTCGGCTGTCTGCCAATGTGGAATCGCCTCGATCTTTGTCTCGTCGATCCCGACTTCACGACACGACTTGCAGTGTTGCGAGTACACGAACTGACTCGCGCGTGCCCAGCCGACACGTGTCTGGCCGAGCTCGCGCAACTGCGGGTCGAGTCGTCGCGCCGGGTTGCGATAGAGAGCGAATCCTTGAACGGCGTGCGCGAACACGTCGGGAACGAGGGCGAACACGGTCCACCAATCCCCCGGCGTTCCCGTTGCTGTTCCCGGTTGTGCAACCGGGTCGCGATCACCGAACAACAGGTCGTACATGGGCAGCACCGACGGGTCGGCCTGCGCTCTTGGAACCTGACGAAGTCTCGGCATGTCCACACCTCCGCTTCTTTCTACCACCCCACAATCATCGGCAAGACTGGGAGCATGGCCACGACCACGTTGCAATCCCGCTCACCGTTGATCGGCACAGTGATCGCAGTGAACTTCGCCTCAGGTGATGCCGTGCGTGCCGGCCGCGAAGTGGTCGTCCTCGAATCGATGAAGATGGAACACCCTGTGATGGCCGAGGCCGACGGCACGATCCGCAGCATCGACGTTGCCGTCGGTGACACGGTCACCGAGGGCCAGATTCTGTTTTCGCTGACCCCCGGTGCAGTCGCGACCGACGTCGCTGGCGATGCAGCTGTTGCCGGAGGTGAACGGGCCGATCTCGCCCGCTATAACGAGCGTCGGCGCCTGACCACCGACGAAGCCCGCCCTGCCGCGGTCGAGAAACGCCGCGCCAAGGGACAGCGCACCGCCCGTGAGAACATCGCCGATCTCGTCGACCGTGGTTCGTTCCACGAAGTCGGCTCGTTCGGTGTCGCCGCCCAACGCCAGCGCCGCAGCGCCGACGACCTGATCGTCAACACACCCGCCGACGGTCTCGTCGGCGGCACCGCCACCCTCGACGGCAAGCCCATCGCCGTTGCGTCGTACGACTACACGGTGCTCGCCGGTACGCAGGGCCTCATCAACCACATCAAGAAGGACCGCCTGTTCGCCTTCACCGAGGAGATGCGTCTTCCGTTCGTGCTCTTCGCCGAAGGTGGTGGCGGACGACCCGGCGACACCGACTCGCACGGCGTCACCGGCATGGACTGCATGGCGTTCTCGCTGTTCGGTGCTCTGTCGGGACTCGTGCCACTCGTCGGAATTGCCTCGGGATATTGCTTCGCGGGCAACGCCGCACTGCTGGGTTGTTGCGACGTGATCATTGCCACGGAGAACTCGAACATCGGCATGGCTGGCCCCGCAATGATCGAAGGTGGTGGCCTCGGCCGCGTCGAGCCCACCGCAATCGGCGACATCGACACGCAGACACGAAACGGCGTGGTCGACATTCGCGTCGCCGACGAGGCCGCAGCGGTGGCAGCGGCAAGGAAATATCTCGGCTACTTCCTCCACAGACGTATCGAGACCCGCCCCGGCAACGACCACGCACTACGCGACGTCGTGCCCGAACAGCGAACCCGGGTCTACCCCGTGCGCGACGCCGTCACGCACCTCGTCGACGGCGGTGACTGGCTTGAGTTGCGACCCGATTTCGGTATTGGCATCGTCACCGCACTCGGCCGCATCGGAGGTCATTCCGTCGGCATCATCGCGAACAACCCGGCTCACCTCGGTGGTGCCATCGACAGCGACGCCTCCGACAAGGCTTCACGTTTCGTGCAACTCTGCGATGCACACGACCTGCCGATCGTGTCGCTGTGCGACACCCCGGGCTTCATGGTCGGACCCGAAGCCGAAAAGTCGGCGCAGGTACGCCACTTCGGCCGGATGTTCGTCGTCGCAGGCAGCATCACCGTGCCGTGGATCACCGTGGTGTTGCGTAAGTGCTACGGCCTCGGCGCACAGGCGATGGCCGGCGGCACGTTGCACGGCCGCTACCCCACGCTGTCGTGGCCGACGGGTGAATTTGGTGGCATGGGCCTGGAAGGTGCGGTACGCCTGGGTTACCGCAAGGAAATCGAAGCCATCGCCGATCCAGATGAACGACTTGCTCTCGAGAACAAACTGATTGCAGCGGCCTACGAGCGCGGTGGCGCACTGAACATCGCCGCACATGCCGAGATCGACGAAGTCATCGACCCGGCCGACACCCGCACTCGCCTGATCGCGCTGCTGAACGCCGCCCCCGTACCGGTTCCCCGCTCAGGCAAGAAGCGCCCGATGATCGACACATGGTGAAGAGGTACGTGGTGACGCGCCGACTTGTTTCGCTCGCTGTCGGCTCACTGCTGGTTGCCGCATGCGGATCGGGATCGTCCACCTCCGACAGCGTCCCTGCGGGCTCGCCCGACACCACGGGCGACACGACCACAACGACCCTCCCCTTCGAAGCCGAACCGCTCGAGTGGAAATCGTGCGACGGCGTCGAATGTGCCGAACTCGAGGTTCCGTTCGACTATTTCACACAGCCAACGGGCACCTTCACTCTCCAACTCAGCCGCCAACGCGCGCTGAAGTCGAGTGAGCGCATCGGCGTTTTGCTCGTCAACCCCGGCGGCCCCGGTGCTCCCGGGCGCTCACTCGCAAAGAACGCCGCTTACTACTTCAGTCGCGACATCATCGACCGCTTCGACATCGTTGCCTGGGACCCACGCGGTACCGGTGAGTCGAGCCCCGCCGTCGACTGCATCGACGACTACGACGAGTATTTCGCTCAACCCCTCTCGGCCGAATCGGGCCAGACGTTTGTCGACGCGTGCACCGAACGCAGTGGCGCGATACTTCCCCACATCGGCACCTCAAACTCGGCCCGCGACATCGAAGCAATTCGCCGCGCCCTCGGCGAAGAGACGATCTCCTACTTCGGCTTCTCCTACGGTGGGCTGCTCGGCCTCGTGTGGAAGAGCATGTTCCCCGACACCGTGCGGGCCGCGGTGCTCGATGCACCGCCCAGTCCCATCGCCAGCCGCGCCGAGCGCATCGCCAGCCAGGCCTCGGGCTTCGAGAAACTTCTCGCCGAGTTCCTGAAAAAACCCGAACGCCTCGCCAATTGGGAAACTTCGACAACGAGCCCCCCGGAAGGCATCACGAAGCACATGGTGCTCGCCGCCGCCGTTTCCGCTCTCTATGACGAGGCCGCGTGGGCCGAACTCGACGAGGCACTCGCCGCGGCAGCAACCGGCGACGCGAAACCGATCAAGGCCATGTACGAGGGCTACTACTACCAAGACGAAGGCTTCGAGGATTACCGCAACACCTTCGAAGCCTCGATCGCCATCTCGTGCGTCGACGACACGCAGAACCTGCCACTCGGCGACCTCGCCACCATCGCTCCGCGACTCCAAGAGTTCTTCTCTCCCGACGAACTCTGCTCGCGTTGGCCCGCTCGGTCGGAAGAGACTTACTTCTTCCGGGGGTCAACCAGGCAACCCACGGTCATCGTCGGCGCCATCGATGACCCCGCCTCGCCGTACGTCGGAGTCCAGGCCGCCGCCAGCGTGGCCGGAAACGTGCGGCTCATCACCGTCGACGAACGTCGGCACACCAGCTACCTCGCCGTCGACTGCGTCACGAAACTCGTCGACGACTATCTCATCGACCTCGCCGAAGTTCCCAACACCACGTGCGTATCGGCGAACTCGACAACGACTACTGGGTGAAGCCCCACTTACCTGCGAGGTACTTTTCGGTGTGCTGACGACTCGCGTCGTCGAGCGCGGATCCGAACATCATCACCTCGGCTATGTCGCCGATCCAGCCAAATTCACCAGTTCCCCGACTTCCGATCACGAACGGACTCGACAACCAACTGTTGGTTCCCGGGTTTG
>JBEAPO010000092.1:0-8211 GCA_041164425.1 Actinomycetota bacterium | reverse complement strand
GCGCGACGCTCGTCGTCGGTGAAATCAATGTTGGCCAGTTCCATTTCACGACGGTCGATTCGGTAGCTGGACACCCCGGCCTGACTGCCACCGAGCACCTTCGAGTCGATCGGCACTCCCATCTCGCGCAGAATCGCCTTGTCGCGTTCGAACAGCGAGCGATCGCCATACATGTTCGTCGCAAAGTGGATCTCTTCGAGTGTGCGGTAGTTGCTGTCGTGCGACAGCAAGGCCAGGAGGTTCAACAAACGCTCGGCCTGCTCCATCGGCTTGTCGGCCTTTTTCGCCGGTTTCTTTGCGGCTGACTTTTTTGCCGCGGGCTTCTTGGCCACCCGATTCTTTGCGGCTTTCTTCACCGCTTTCTTTGGCTTCACCGCTTTCTTTGGCTTCACCGCTTTCTTCGGTGCGGCCTTTTTCGCAACCTTCTTTGCTGCTTTCTTCGTTGCTTTCTTCGCCGACACGGGGCTACTTTGCCACACCCGACGTGCCGGCTTTTGCGGCATCAATGATCTCGCGGACGAGCGCCACGACCTGGTCGGCAGTCGACCCGGGACTGAGAACTCCGGCGACGCCGGCGGCCTTCAGCTTCGGCGCATCCTGGTCGGGAATGATCCCTCCGACGATGACCGGCACGTCGACGCCACGTTCGCGCAGCTTGTCGACAACCTTGGGCGCGAGGGTCATGTGTGCACCGGACAGCATGGACAGCCCGACGGCATCGACGTCTTCGTCGACGGCCGCGGCGGCCACCTTTTCGGGCGTCTGGAAAAGACCGGTGTAGATGACCTCGAAGCCCGCATCGCGAAGGATGCGCGCGACCACCTTGACGCCACGATCGTGGCCATCGAGGCCGACTTTTGCAACGAGTACCCGTTCACCTGCCATGGTCGCGAAGTCTACGGCCAAGGCTCAGGCGACCGTCAGGCGAAGGTCGAGTTTCTGGAGGCCCCGCAGCATGAACGACGGGTGATAGTGGAAGTCGTTCGACTCGGCGAACTCCCACGAGGCGACCCGGTCGGCGAGCTTTTCGAATGCGATCTGCAATTCGAGCCGGGCAAGCGGTGCACCGATGCAGAAGTGGATTCCCTTGCCAAAAGCAAGGTGCTCCTTCAAGTTCGGTCGCGTGGGGTCGAAGCGATCGGGGTCATCGCCCCACACCTTCGGGTCGCGGTTTGCGGCCGAATACATCACCATCACGCGCTCACCCTTGTTCACGGGGCAACCGTCGATCTCGACTCCGTCCTTCGTGACGACGCGGAACATGCCACCCGAAGGCGAAGCAAGGCGCAGCATTTCCTCGACCGCGGGACCGATGAGGGAACGATCGGCGCGAACCTTTTCCCACACCGACATGTCTTGGCCGAAGTACAGCATGCCTTCGGCGATCGTGTTGGTGGTGGTCTCGTTGCCGGCCACGAGCAACTGCGAGATGATCGACAACATCTCGGGCATGTGCAGCGTGCGCTTGCCACCCTCGCCGTCGTCGACCTCGCTGTTCACGAGATCGGAAAGGAAATCTCCCTGTGGGTTGTTCCGACGCGCCTCGAGGCGTTCGGCGAAATAGTGCTGCATTTCGACAATGCCCTGCGTTGCCGAGATTCGCCGCTCATCGGTGACCGACGAACCGATGGTCGAGATGTTGTCGTCGCTCCAACGCTTGAAGTCGGCCATGTTGTCGGGCGACACGCCGAGGATCGTCGCGATCGCGATGACCGGTAGTGGCACTGCGAACTCAGAAACCCACTCGACGGTGCGGTTCGGGTTCTCGAGGATTTTGTCCAGCAGTGAGTCGACGTACTCTTCGATCAACGGACGCAGTTCGGCGATCTTGCGCGGCGTGAAGTACGAAGCGACGGTGTTGCGGTATCGCGTGTGCCACGGCGGGTCCATTGTCAGCATCGTCGGCACGGGCGGCCAACCGGTGGCGTAGATCTCCTTGATCTTCTGCATGACGTCACCCTTGGCGGGCTCTCCCGCACTGCCGAACTGGTTGGAGAATGTTTCGATGTCGCGAACGATCGGCACGATCAACTCGTGGCGCGTCACGATGTGGACGTCGGTTCCCTCGACGTCGTAGAGCGGGGTCTCCTGCTGCATGCGCCTGAAGTACATGTGCGGGCATTGATGCATGAAGGAGTCGCGGAAAGGGTTGATCCCCTTGATGTCGGCTTCGTCCGGACTCTTCGGCCCGATCTGCGGAGGCTGGATTCCCATCCGCTCATTCTCCCCCATCCGACATGGATTTCGGCAAGTCAGGGCCGCCGACCCCACTCGGTCAGATCTTCGCGAGGGTGCGCTCGAGGGACCGGGCCATCCGTTCGGCCCGCTCGGCTGCCGGAATGAGGTCGAGGTCGTCATCGATGATCTCAACCGAGATCGGCGCATTCGGCGGCGTCGAGCGGAAGAAATCGACCAGCGGAAACTCACCGTCACCCAGCAGTTCCCGGTTGTGGATGCAGTCGGGGATGTAGTCGGGGTCGACGGGCTTCATCGTGCCGTCGTCGACCTGCACGTTCTTCACCCGCGAAAAATCGAGATCGGCCAACGACACCGCACCGCCACCGCGATACACGTGCCAAGTGTCGACACACAGACCCACGTTCGAATGGCCGGCAATGGAGCAAACCTTCTGTGCGGTCGCGATGTCGGGGATACGGGTGGGCGGAAGGAACTCGATCGCGTAGTTCACACCCGCATCCTCGGTGCGCCGCGCAAGGTCACCTATCCACCGACCAGCGACGTTGAGGTCGATGTCGACGTTGCCCGCGAAAGGTGCGATGACCTGAACACGCTCGGCGCCGAAGGTCCGCGCGATGTGTTCGAAATCGCGCGATGCTTCGTCGTCGAGCAGACGCAAGGCCTCGAGTTCGAGTATGCGCACGCCGTGCTCGTCGAGAATCGACTGGAAGCGATCGTCGGTCCAGCCCTCGGATCGCAACTTCAGGTACTCGGCAGCGTTGTACCCGATGCCGTCGAATCCGGCGGCGGCAGCCGCCGCGCATCGTTCTTCGAATCCAACTCCGCGCATCGAGAAGTAAGCAATGATGGTCTGTCGCGTACCCGTTCCCTTGATGCGGCCGGCTCCGACCCCGTACGGCGGCTTCGACATCGTGTCCCCTCCCTGAATTCGGCCCCTCGCTCGCCCGACACTACAGTTGGCGCGAACACGCCGACGAAGGGGGAAATCATGGCTGGTCGTTTCGAAGGAAAGGTTGCGCTCGTCACCGGAGGTGCAAGCGGACTGGGTGAGGAAACCGCTCGTCTCGCAGTGGCGGAGGGCGGCAAGGTTGTCATCGCCGACTACGGCGTCGAGCGCGGCGAGGCGGTTGCCAAGTCACTTGGCGACAAGGCGATCTTCGTCAAGTGCGACGTCACGAACGAAGCAGACGTCGCCGCCGCAGCCGATGCCGCAATCGCGAAGTGGGGTCGCCTCGATGGCTGCTTCGCCAATGCCGGCATCGTGGGCATCTCCGGACCCATCGCCGCGACGCCGCTCGAGGACTTCGACAAGACCATGGCCGTGCTTGTGCGCGGTGTCTTCACCACATACAAGCACGCTGCGCGCGTGATGATCGCAGCAGGCAACGGAGGCTGCATCGTCGGCACCGCATCCGTTGCCGGCGTCATGGGGGGTCTCGGACCGCACGCCTACGCAATGGCGAAGGCCGGGGTCATCGGCCTCGCTCGCAGCGCCGCCTCAGAGCTCGCTGGTCACCGCATTCGTTCCAACTCGATCGCACCCGGGTCGATTCCGACGGGCATGACCGCGCACGTCATCACGGGCGACCCGGACGCCGTCGAAAAGGCCGCCGAGCGCATGGCAACCATGTCGCCGCTGAAGCGTGCTCCCCACGCCAGCGACATCGCCGAGACCGTGATGTTCCTCTGGAGCGACGGCGGCAGCTACATCACCGGCCAGAACATCACCGTTGATGCCGGCATCACCACAGGCGCCGGCATGTCCGCCACCTGGAACGACGTGAAGATGGTTGTCGCCCGCTAAGGGCGACTCCAGAAGTTCGGTTGTCGCCCGCTAGGCCTTGAACCAGGCGACCGCTGCACGCGTTGCGGGGTCGAGGTTCGTGGGTGCGGTCGGGTCGGCGATGTGTCGCAACACGTCGCCGGCCAGAACCTTGCCGAGTTCCACGCCCCATTGGTCGAAGCTGTTGATGCCCCATACGACGCCCTGAACGAAAGTCGCATGTTCGTAGAGGGCAATCAATTGACCGAGCGTCGAGGGCGTGAGCGCGTCCATGAGAATCGTTGTCGACGGGCGGTTTCCGGGGAACGCGCGGTGTTCACCGAGGGCATCGGGGTTGTCGGTGGCCGCCGGAGCGCCGAATGCGAGAGCGGCTGCCTGCGCGAAGAGGTTCGCGACGAGTTTTTCGTGTTGTGACGCGACATCTTCGTCGTCGATGCCCGAGGCGGTGGACCTGCGCGCACCGATGAAGTCGACCGCAACCACGTCGGTCCCCTGGTGGAGCAACTGGAAGAACGCGTGCTGACCGTTCGTTCCAGGTTCACCCCACACCACCGGTGACGTGTGGCGTTCGACCAAGTCGCCCTCGGCATCCGCGCGCTTGCCGTTGCTTTCCATCTCGAGTTGCTGCAGGTAGGCGGGGAACCGACCCAGTTGCTGCAAATACGGAATGACCGCTCGCGAGCCGTAACCGAAGCCGTTGCGGTTGAGCACTCCGACGAGACCCATCAACATGGGGACGTTTTCCTCGAACGGCGCTTCGACAAAGTGTCGGTCGATCGAGTGCATACCCGCGAGCATGTCGCGGAAGTTTGCGGCGCCGATCGAACACATGAGCGAAAAACCGATGGCGGACGCGAGTGAATACCGACCGCCCACCCAGTCCCACATCGGCAGAACGTGTTCAGCCGGAACACCGAAGGCGCCAGCTGCGGCAATGTTGGACGAAACCGCATAGACCCGCGCCTCGACCGCCGCCTCGACGTCGAGACCCAGACCCGAGGCGAGCCAGCGCACGGCACTCGTCGCATTGGCCATCGTCTCCTGGGTGGTGAACGTCTTCGAAGCGACGACGAACGCAGTGGTACGTGGGTCGAGATCGGCGAGACACGCGGCAAGGTCGGCAGGGTCGACGTTCGATACGAAACGGGCATCGACGCCGGTACCGACGAAAGGTGCAAGCGCGAGCGCCGCCATCGCCGGGCCGAGGTCACTGCCACCGATACCGATGTTCACGATGGTCCTGATACCCGAAGTTCTCACTTCTGCAGCGAGTCGCTCCATTCGCTCGAGAGTGTGGTGAACCTCGGCGACGACATCCGTGCCATCGACCTCGACTCGTGTGCCCGCGGGCGCTCGCAGCGCGGTGTGCAAAACGGCGCGGCGTTCGGTCGTGTTGATTGGTTCGCCGGCGAACATTGCCGCGCGTTTTTCGCGCACTTCGGTCGCCTCGGCGAGCGCCGTCAGCGCTCGCAGTACCGCGAAGTCGAGGCGCTGACGGGAGAAGTCGACGCGCAGGTCGGCTGCCGGAAAGACCATGGAGTCGGTTCGACCCGCGTCGGCCGCGAAGAGATCGGCGATCGTCACGCCTGCGAGCCGGGCCGCCTCGCGGTCGAGGGCTGCCCAGACCCTGCGCACCGACTCTTCCATGGGAGTCACGCTAACCCGACGATTTACACTGCAGACAGCAATCGAACGGGGGGAAGCGATGGCGACGCAGAAGGTGACGGAACTCTCGGCTCACGACCAGATCCGGCAGGTTGCGGCTCGGTACGCACGCGGCGTCGACCGTCTCGACGGTGACCTCATGAAAACTGCGTATTGGCCCGACGCGACCGACGATCACGGTGTGTTCGTTGGCAATGCGATGGAATTCTGCGACCGCGTCGTGTCGACGCACCGCCGGTTCACGGCGACGATGCACTGCGTGATGAACCACGCAATCGAGGTCGACGAAGCAGCAGGAACCGGACACGGCGAGATCTACAACGTCACCTACGTCTTTCGCGAGGAGGATGGCCGTAAGATCGCCGAGACGTGGTGGGGCCGATACCTCGACACCTACGAGCGTCGGAACGATGAATGGCGCATCAAGGCCCGCATCTGCGTGCACGAAGCGACGAAATCCGAGACAATCACGACGCCGATGGCGATCGATTCGGCGAAGTTTCGCCACGGCGACGCCGACCGAGGTAACGGCACTCCCCTCGGGCTTTAGCGCCCATCGTCGGCGAGCGCGCCGACGAGCGCAGCCAGCCGCACGTCACGTGCCGTGACTCCTCCAGTGTCGTGAGAAGTGGTGTGCACCGTGACGATTCCGGGGTAACGAAGCGACACCTCAGGATGGTGGTCGATGTCATCGGCGATTCGGCCGACACGTGCGACGAACTCCGCCGCTCGGGCAAAAGTCGGGAAAGTGAACTCACGCACGAAGGCATCGTCGACGAACGACCAGCCCGCCGGCGCCTCGACCATCTTCGCCTTCAGCCGCGACCGACGAGATCGAGCGCGCCGAGGATCTGCATCTCCACCGCGGATCGCGCGTCGAGTGCTGCACGTGCCGAGTCGATACGGGCCTGGTCGCCCGACGCGAATGCCGCCTCGACCTCATCCGACAGCGCGCCGCTGACCCGGTGGTACCAGGCAACGACGTCGTCGAGGTGCAGGCTCGCGGGCGAACCCATTTCCCTGCCCGTGAGCGCGGCGACACGCTGTGCTTCGTCATGGATGAAGGCGATCTCATGTGCCGCCCGCCGCGAGCAACCCATCAGAATCTGATCGATCTGCTGGAGGAGGATCTTCGTCGGCTCGGTCTGAACCTCGGCCATCACGGTGGTGCGAAGTTGCTCGGCGATGCCGGCGAGCAGTTGTTCGGTGGTTGGCTTGGAAAACATCACTTGCCCCCTCTCGCCGCTGCGGCGATCTGCTTCATCGGCTCGGCCAACTGCGAGGCGGCCGCCAGCCACATGCTCTGTCCGAAGATGACGGACGACATGTTGAACACCGAGTTGAAGAGATGATTCTCCCCCGTTGCCCACTTGGCGCCACCGTGCATCAACTGTTCGACCGTACCGACGACACCGAGAATGAGGAAATAGGCGACGGTTGCGGGGTTCACCTGCAGTTCGTTCAGGCCCGTCAGATCCCGATACCGCGCGCAGAATTCTTCGATGCGGGTGTCGTCGAGAAGGTCGGGCGGCATCGCCTGCGCGACGGCCTTGAAGTAACCCATGTCCTCGCGCGGGTCGCCGATTCCGGCGAGCTCCCAGTCGATCATCTCGAAATGGCCGTCGGAAGAGATCATCACGTTTGAACTCTGGAAGTCACCGTGCCGCAGGACGAGCGGCGCCGCGGGCGGACGGTGCGCATCGAGCCACTCGGCGACGTAGTGGAAGATGGGCAACGACTCGACATGGTTGTGACTCGCCTGCCGCCAGGCATCGATGCGCTTGGTCATGTACGCGTCCCAACTCACAGGACGCTCAATGCTGGCCGGCAATTTTTCGAGTGGCACGGACTGGTACGAGGCAATTGCTTCGGCAAGCCGCAGATGCAGACCGTCGAGCGAACCACCGGCGTTGAACCACGGCACGAACGAAGCGCACTTCGAGTACTCGAGAACGATCGTGGCGGTGCCGAGGTCGGCACCAGTCGGGTCGAAGTAGAGAGCACGCGGCGTGCGCACGCCGTGATCGGCAACGACACGCAACAGTTCGTACTCCTGCTGGCGGCTCGTCTCGATGAGTTGACGATCCTTGGGCGGGTCTCCGCGCAGCACGAGCGTTTCGTGGCCACCCGCGTGCATCACCTCTGCACGGGCGAGGAGACGGCTGTATCCACCGGTCATGACGTCGTACGAGTCGACCTTCACGTTCTTCCAACCCGGTTCGACCTTCGCAAGGAAGGCTGCGATCCGCGCCGGCATTTCGTTGATGTTGTGCACGATTCCCCCAATCGTGTGACGTGCCCCTAGATCGTGGGCACCTCGACGTGGCGGCCAAAGACTGCGGCCATCGTGTTCATGATTTCCCCGAGCGTCGCGTATTGACCCACCGCTTCGACAAGCGTCGGCATGAGGTTGATCTCAGGATCGGCAGCCTCTTTCGCGAGCTTCGCCAACACCGCATCGACGGCGGCCTGATCGCGCTTGCCCTTCACGACGTCGAGGCGCTTCAACTGGCGAGCCTCGTCTTCGTTGGTGATCTGGAGTATCTCGAGGTTGTCTTCTTCGT
>JBEAPO010000091.1:0-2922 GCA_041164425.1 Actinomycetota bacterium | reverse complement strand
CTCATGCGCTCCTCGGCGTCGGCTATCTCCCAGCCGATCGTGCGCCCACCATCCAGACACCACGCGTTCTCCGTGCCCTGCACGCCGAACGGAATCGCACCCGCTGCGACCTCTTCGCGGAATCGATGCACGCACGGATCGCCCGGCGGATCGGTGTCGAGTCGCGGACACACCACGATGTCGGCATCCACCGTTCGCAGCATCTCGAGCAACGCCTCACTCGCCGTCACCGGCACGAACACGCGAATCGGCCACGAGAGCGCTTTCGCGAGCGTGGACGCCGCGAACGCGGCATTGCCACACGAGGCGATCGCGAGTGGTGGTCGCGAGGATGCATCGCGCCACGGTGCGACACCGACTCGTTCGGCGGTGACGACGTGCAACAACTCGCCGAAGAGATGACGAGCCTTGTGCGAACCCGCCACGTTGTGCGTCTCGTCCTTCACCCACACACCACCCGAGGAAGAAAACCCGAGCGCATCGGAGAGTTTGTCGGCGCGACCATATGGCGTCGTGCGAAATCCGACGCCAGCGACGCTTGCGACCCTGGCGTCGAGCTCCTCGATCAGCGCTACACGCGCCGCATCATCGAGTCCGTGCGCGGCAGCGAAGGCATCCCATGCCAAGTACTTGCGGAATGCCACGAACGGATTGGTGTGCTCGACTGCTCGCAGTGGTGCGATCGGCGCATCGATGTGCAACACGTGGTGACGGTTGCCCTCCGGCGCATTCGGACAGCGCCACGAGAACGCGGTGTCGATGGCGACCTTCGTTCCGCACGCCGCGCACCGCAGACCAAAGCCCGGTGCGGCGAGCGTCGTCACGAGTGACTACTTCTTCAGGGCTACGACGCGCTGGTTGAACTCGCCGATCATCGCGTCCCACGTCGGGATGTAGGAACGCAGGTTCTTCCAGAAGCTCTGCGAGCGGCGGGCCTCGAACACCGACAGCGGCGTGCCCTGCTGTTCGACCCAGGTGTAGTAGCCGAGGTTGAAGATGCGGCTGCGATCACGCTGGGTGCAGTCGATCATCGCGTCGGTGTCGACGGTGCCGAGGTGCTCGGCGAACACTTCCGCCGCCTCGACTTCGCCGAAGTTGTTGTTGAACCGTCGCGCGAGCGTCTTCACGCGCTCGCTCGGATAGAGATCGCTGCCATCCGTGGCGATCGTGATCAGCGCGTCGTTCTCCCCGAGACCGAGCAGCTTGGCCGTCTTGATCGCCGCGATCGTGTTGCAGATCGCCGAGAAGCCGAAGTGCGTGAGGGTCTCCACGACGTCCGCGGGGATCCCCTTGCGCGCAACGAGATACTTCTTGCCCGCCTCGGTGTTGAACAACACGTCTAGTTCGTCCGTGGCGCGGTCGGAGACTGCGGCGATGACGTCGGTGTTCATCACGTTGTGGATGAGTGGGATGTGCTTGTCGCCGATGCCCTGGATGTTGTGTTCGCCGAATCCGTTCTCGAGCATCGTCGGGCACTCGAGTGCCTCGACCGCGACGATCTTGGTGCCGAACATCTCCTTCAGTCGATCGCCCGCACCAATCGTGCCGGCCGATCCGGTTGCGGACGTGAACGCAGCAAGCCGCATGTTCGGATTCTTCGACCCAGCTGCGACGTGGTTGTAGACGGCGGCGAGCGCCTGACCGGTCACCTCGTAGTGACCGAGGTAGTTACCGAACTCACAGAACTGGTTGAAGATGAAGTTCTTCGGGTCACGCTGCATTTCGTTGCAGGCGTCGTAGATCTCCTTCACGTTGCTCTCGGTGCCGGGCGTGCGCACGATGTCGCTCGGGTCGCTCGTCCAACGATCGAGCCAGTCGAAGCGCTCCTGCGACATACCCGCGGGCAACACCGCGACACCGCGTGCACCCATGATGCGACTGATGGCGACACCACCGCGTGCGTAGTTGCCGGTCGACGGCCACACCGCACGTTGTGAGATGGGATCGAACTGACCGGTGATGACGCGTGGTGCGAGACACGAATACGCGGCCAACACCTTGTGCGCGGTGATCATCGGGAAACGATCACCGAACACCACGATGATCGGCGAGGCGACTCCGGTGAGCGAAGACGGCAACACGACGTGGTCGGGAACTCGCACGCGATTGCCTGCGAGATCGTTGAACCAGTGAACGCGGAACAAGTTACGCGAGTCCGGCGAATTCTTGTCGACGCCGTTTGCGACATCTGCGGGGATCAAGGCCGGATTGGCGAGCTGCGCGAACGTCGGGAGCACCACGTTGTTGTCCGCACACTTGCGCACGCTGTTGGCGAGTGCATCGGGATCGACGATCGTGTCGGCAAGTCCGAGCTGACTCGTGAGTGCGGTGGTGTCGAGGACGTTCGATGCGGTGGTCACGGCATCCATTCTGTCTGGCTCTGAGAAGACTCCACTACCCTTAGGTCGGTTCGGCCGACGTAGCCCAATGGCAGAGGCACGGCGCTTAGGACGCCGTCAGTGAGAGTTCGAGTCTCTCCGTCGGCACGGTGAAAGACCCACGAGTTGTCTCCGAGCTGTCGACCCCGGCCGCGGTCATTGACCTCGCCGCCCTCGATTCGAACCTGACGACGATGGCCCAGGTGCTCCCCGGCGATCGCCTGCGCCCACACGTGAAGGCCACCAAGTGCACCGCGCTCGCCCGCCGTCAGGTCGCCGTCGGCCACCGCCACTTCACCTGCGCCACACCGCGCGAGATCCTCGGCATGGTGCGCGCCGGCGTCGGTGAGAGTTACTTGCTGGCAAATGAGACGCTGGACGACGAACGACTGCGCGCACTCGCCGCGGTGCAACACGAAGCGTTGATCATGACTGCCATCGACTCGGCTGAAACCCTCGATGCCGCACATCGAGCAGGAATCGGCAACGTGGTCATCGACGTGAACGTCGGGCTTCCCCGTTGCGGCATCCCCGTAGACGATGC
>JBEAPO010000090.1:0-38782 GCA_041164425.1 Actinomycetota bacterium | reverse complement strand
TCTTCGTTGGTGATCTGGAGAATCTCGAGGTTGTCTTCTTCGTTGCCCTCGGTGAACTTGTTGACACCCACGATGATGCGGCGGCCCTGGTTGAAGGCACGCTCGAGTTCGTAGGCCGAGTCGGCGATGCGACCCTGGAACCAGTTCTCTTCAATGCCGCGGATACAACCTTCGAGAATCGAGCCACCGCCGAGTTCATCGAGGTACGCGAAGATCTCTTCCGCGCGGCGCTCCATCTCATCAGTGAGTTCCTCGACGTACCACGAGCCACCCAGCGGGTCGGCCACGTGGGCGACGTTGGTTTCGTACGCGATGATCTGCTGTGTGCGCAGGGCGATGCGTGCAGCCTTCTCCGTGGGAAGAGCCAACGCCTCGTCCATCGAGTTGGTGTGCAGGCTTTGCGTGCCGCCGAGAACGCCCGCGAGGGCTTCGATCGCCGTACGCGCGATGTTGACCTCGGGCTGCTGAGCCGTCAGCGACACACCCGCGGTCTGCGTGTGGAAGCGCAGCTGCATCGAACGGTCGAGCTTCGCACCGTAACGCTCTTTCAGCCACCGCGCCCAGATTCGGCGTGCGGCACGGTACTTGGCAATCTCTTCGAAGAAGTCGATGTGCGCGTTGAAGAAGAACGACAGACGAGGCGCGAACGAGTCGATGGGCAGACCGGCCTGCAGTGCAAGTTCGACGTAGGCGAAGCCATTCGCAACCGTGAACGCCAGTTCCTCGGCGGCCGTGGCTCCTGCTTCGCGGATGTGGTAACCCGAAATCGAAATCGAGTGCCATTTCGGCATCTCGGCCGCGGTGAAGGCGATCGTGTCGCGCACGAGACGCATGCTCTGGCGTGGCGGAAAGACGAACTCTTTCTGCGCTTGGTACTCCTTCAGGATGTCATTCTGCAGGGTCCCGCCGAGACGGCTGCGGTGCACGCCCGCCTTCTCGGCCTGGGCGATGAACATCGCGAAGATGACCGCAGCCGGCGAGTTGATGGTCATCGACGTGGTGATCTCGCCCAGATCGATACCCGCGTAGAGGTCTTCCATGTCGGCGAGCGTGTCGACGGCAACGCCACAACGGCCGACTTCGCCCTCGGACATCGGGTCATCCGAATCGAGGCCGAGTAGCGTCGGCATGTCGAATGCAGTCGACAGACCGTCGCCACCCGACTTCACGATTTCCTTGAAGCGCCAGTTCGTGTCTTCGGCGGTGCCGAAGCCTGCGAACATGCGCATGGTCCACAACTTCGAGCGGTACATCGACGCGTATGGTCCGCGGGTGTAGGGATACACGCCGGGGTGCTCGGCGTCGTCGGGTCCGTAGACCGGCGCAAGCGGAATGCCCGACATCGTGGTGAAGTCGGCTTCGCGCACCTTCGACGACGCAAACGCATCGTTCCACTGCTTGCGGGGTGACTCGGCTGCACTCATGGGGAGACCTCATTCATTTGGGGCTGATGGCTCTTCGGGGCTTGCGGGGAAAGACTGACCGTTAGTGTAGGAACCCATGGGCTTCAACTTTGATTTGAGCCAGGTAGATCACCTGCTCTCCACCACCCGAGCCGTCCGCAAGCGCCTCGATCTCACCCGGTCGGTCCCCCGAGACCTCATTCTCGACTGCATCCGGCTGGCCACCCAGGCCCCGGCGGGCCAGAACATCCAAAAGTGGCGGTGGCTCGTCGTCGATGACCCGCAAATGAAGCAGGGTTTGGCCGAGATCTACCGCAAGGCGTACCAGCCCTACATCGACTACCAGAAGAAGATGGTCGACAAGGTCGGTCGTACCGATGCGAGCGGCATCATGGAGTCGTCCGACCACCTCGCCAACGTCCTCCAAGACGTTCCCGCCCTCGTCATCCCATGCGGCCTCGACCGCATCTCGACCGATGCCATTCCCGCGAACTTCGCCGGGTACTACGGCTCGCTGCTCCCTGCCGTGTGGAGCTTCATGCTCGCCTGCCGGTCGCGTGAACTCGGCACTGCGTACACGACTCTGCACCTGAACTACGAAAAGGACGCAGCCGAACTGCTCGGCATCCCCGACACGGTGACGCAGTTGGCCCTCATCCCGGTGGCGTACTACACGGGCGAGGATTTCAAACCCGCGAAGCGCCTGCCCGTCGAAAAGGTCACTTACTTCAACGGCTGGAAGAACACGCTCTGAACACCCGCAACGAACTCCGCGACGGACTCGTCGCGGGAGTTTTCGCCTACATCCTCTGGGGTCTTCTCACCATCTACTGGAAGACCCTGCACGGGTTTCCGCCCTTCGAACTCATCGGTTGGCGGATCGCCTCGAGCTTCGTCATTCTCGTGGCGTTCGCGCTCTTCAACCGCCGAATCAGAACGATCGCACGTGCGGCGTTCACGCGCGCACTCGCACCACGCATCGCCGCTGCGGCACTGTTGGTGACGGTGAACTGGAGCTCGTACGTCTGGGCGGTCGCCCACGACCACATCATCGAAACCGCGCTCGGATATTTCATGGCACCACTACTCACCATGTGGCTTGGGGTCGTCGTCTTGAAGGAAAAGCTGAACGCGGCGCAGCGCACGACCATCACTCTTGCCGGCGTGGCCATCGTCATTCTGACCGCGGGTTACGGTCGCGTGCCCTTTCTCGCGCTGCTCATCGCCGCGTCATGGGCGCTCTACGGCTTGTTGAAGCGCCAGGTTCCGATGACGTCACTCGACAGCCTGACAGCGGAGATGCTGTGGCTTGTCGCGCCGGCAATCGTCCTTGCGCTTGCGCAGTCGTCGCGGACGAACAGCGTCACCACGACCGCCGATGGCCTTCATCTCACGCTCGTCGTTCTCACCGGACTCATCACGGTGGTGCCGCTCTGGATGTTCGGTTTTGCCGCCAAGCGCGTTCCGCTGACGGTCTTGGGCCCGTTGCAGTACTCGGTACCGACGATCAACTTCCTCTTGGGCTGGCTCGCGTACGACGAAGACCTCGATACGACGAAGCTCGTCGGGTTCGGTTTCGTTTGGGTTGCCCTCGCCGTCCTCGGCATCGACACATACCGACGCAGCGTCGGTGCGAGACCGAAGACCGTCAGTTAGAGAGCACGGTGCAGGCGCTGATTCCCGGAGCGCCGTACACGTGGGTGAACGCGGTGCGAATCTTCTTCGGCACCTGATGGTCGCCCGCGTCACCGCGCAACTGCAACGCACTTTCGTACACCTGACGCAGACCCGACGCACCGATGGGCTCACCATTGGCGAGGCATCCACCGTCGGTGTTGATCGGCAGACGACCGTCGAGGCGAGTTTCACCCGACTGGATCATGTCTTCCTGCTCACCGTCCTTGCAGAAACCCGTCTCGGCCATGTGCATGATCTCGGCACCGCTTTCGGTGTCCTGCAACTGCGCAATGTCGATGTCGTCAGGACCCATGCCGGCCATCTTGAAGGCTGCAGCGGCCGCGCCCACCGACGGGCTGTCGCCGCGGTCGGGCGAGAGCCACGAGTTGAACACCTCGAAACTGCCGAACGGACGACTGCGCAGAACAGCCGAGCGCAGGTAAACGGGCTTCTTCGTGAACTTCTTGGCAACCTCGCCACGAGCCAACACGAGAGCAACGCCGCCCTCGCCGGGCGAGCAGAACATGTATTGGGTCAGCGGGTTCGACAACATGAGCGAGTTGAGGACTTCTTCCTCGGTCATCGGCTTGCGACGCCACGCATTCGGGTTTTTCGAACCGTTCTCGAAGTTCTTCACCGCAACCTTCGCAAGCGTCGACGGGCTGATGCCGTACTGGTGCATGTAGCGCTGGATCTTCATGCCGAAAAATTGGGTCGTGAGCATGAGCCCCGTGTCGCCGTACCACTGGCCGAGACCGAAGGCTGCCGGGTCCGGGTCGAATGCACCCTTCGGGTGCTTGTCGAAGCCGATCGCCATGACGATGTCGGCCGCGCCGGCATTCAATGCGTTGTAGGCGCTGATGAGGCTGCTGCCACCCGTGGCGCAACCGTTGGCGACGTTGATGAACGGCAGACCCGTGAGACCGAGCGTCGACACCATCGTGTCGGCGTTGCCCGCCGCAGACGAACCGCCGAACGCGTACTGCACGTCGGACCAGTCACATCCGGCGTCGCGCAAGGCCTCGCGCGCAGCGTGTGCACCTTGTTCCATTCCCGTCGAGTCGTGACGCCCGAACGGATGAATACCAATACCGATGATTGCGACGTCTTCTGCCATGTGGTTCCCCTTTACTTCTTCACCGGAGCGAATGCGTACGTGACGACTTCGTTGCCATCAGCGTCCTTGTTGAACGGGATGATGACGAGTTCCATTTCCATGCCGATTTTCAATTCGTCGGGATCGGAGGTCGTGAGACGCGACTCGACGATGACTTGCTCTCCCAACTGTATGTAGCCCACACCGTACGGCTTGAACGTTGCCGGGGTTTCGGGTCCCGCATAGGGCGGCGACTTCGGCAAGAAGCCCTGGATGGTCCAACTCCACAGAGTTCCGCGACGTGGCAACAAAACCCGCTCGCCGTTCTGTGAGGCGGTGCGGGGACAAGCCTTCGCCTGCGGAAAGACGGTCACTCCGCTTTCGGGAAAGAACGTGCCGATCAGTTGGGGCTCGTCGGCCGGCCACGTGAAGAGCTCGGGCGCCACGGGTACTTGGGTCGTCATGGCTTCATTCTCGCAGGCTCGGCAACCGTGCTGCGAGTCCGCTTCTGCCGGGTCGTCGGGACGCCTAGCGGCCGACGGGGGCCGCGAACGTATCGGCCGAGCGCAGCATGGTCTTTAGCACCTCGACGGTGGCTGCGTGCCGGGGCGAGTTGTTCACCAGCGTGGAGAAGCGCAGGAGGCCCGACAAGAGCACCGACAGAAGGTCCTCGAGCGCGGCCTGGGACACCCCACCGTGGATTTCGCCGCTCACGGCCGCGTCGTCGCAAAGCCGCTTCACCAGATTGGCGCTGCGCTGACGTTGTGGTTCGACGAACGCAAAGAGTTCGGGGTGGTGCTGGACTTCGTAGTTCACGTCGACGACGAAACCGGCGATCGACGGATCTTCGCGGTTGATGCGAACCGAGACGTCGAGGGCGGCCGAGAACCGGTCGACAAGCGTGCTGTGGGGAGCAATGCCCTTTTCGATCTCGGAGTAGATGAACTCCTGAACTTCCTCGAAGACGGCGGCGTACAGGTCGATCTTTGATGGGAAGTAGTGGTAAATCGCTGCCGAGGTGAGTCCGGCAACGTCAGCGATCTGCGCGTTGGTGGTACGTTCGAAACCGTTCTCGCCGAAGCACTTGCGCGCAGCCGCAAGCAGGCGCGCCCGGGTTTCCACGGAATCCGCATCGCGGGGACGGCCCAACTTGCGCGCTGGTGTCTTCTGCGTCATGCCGATTCCCCCCTGCTACCCAGTGGTAAGGCTAGTCGGCGGTTCAGCTCTTTTCTTTCTTGGACGGCCCCGGATCGACGGGCATGCCGAACTTGACCCTGTTGTGCGAGTGCGCGAGGTGCTGGTGCACGAACGCGGTGCGCAGAGCGTTCCACTGACCCTGCGCCTCGAGGGTTTGGTTCACGCTCTCCTTCGCCAACTTCAACGCGAACGACGGTCGCTTTGCAACGGTACGCGCCATCTCCATTGCGGCGTCACGCAACTTGTCGTTGGGCACGACCTTGTTGACCATGCCCCACTGCATCGCCTCGTGCGCGGTGAGCCATTCACCCGTGAAGAGCATCTCCTTCGCCTTGCGAGGGCCGACTTCCCAGGGATGCGCAAAGTACTCGACGCCGTTGACGCCCATGCCGACGACCGGGTCGGAGAACATTGCATCTTCGCCCGCAATGATGATGTCGGCGATCCACAGCAACATGAGACCGCCCGCGATGGTTTTGCCCTGTGCCGCGGCGATCACCGGCTTTGGCAGGTTTCGCCAGCGCCAGCACATGTTGAAGTACACCTCCTCTTCCCACGCCATGTGGCCCTCCTGACCTTCGCGCCCGAAACCGCCGTAGGGGAAGACGAGAGAGAATTCCTTGTGACTCTCGGTGTCACGCATGTCGTGACCCGAACAGAAGTGCGGCCCCTCGGCACGGAACACGATCACCTTGACGTCGCTGCGGCGTGCAGCGTCGGTGAATGCCGCCTCGAGCTCGTAGGTCATGCGCTTGTTCTGCGCATTGCGGGCTTCGGGACGATCGAGGGTGACGATCGCGATTCCGTTCTCGCCGGGATTCTCGACTTCGTATCGGATCGTCTTCAGATCCTTCAGGTCGACTGCCATGTGGGGGCCTTTCGGTCGGGCTACTTGATCTTCGTGAACGTGAGTTCGAGCTTTGTGAGACCGCGCAAGGTCATCGACAACTCGCGATGCATCACCTCGTCGACCGGCGCGAAGGCGAAGTTGTCGAGCCGCTCGAAGAGCAGTTCGAAAGCGATGCGCGCCTCGCTGCGGGCAAGAGCTGCACCGACGCAGAAGTGCGGTCCCTGACCGAACGCCATGTGCGTGCGGGCGTTGTCGCGCTCGACGTCGAACTTTTCGGGGTTCGGAAATTTCCGTTCGTCACGACCCGAACTGCCGTACATCGCCATGATCACCGAACCCTTGGGGATCTCGACGCCACCGACCACCGCATCCTTCGTACAGAAGCGCGGAAGCATCTGCACCGGGGCCTCGAGACGCAACGCCTCTTCGACCATGTTCGGGATGAGCCCGCGGTTGGCGCGAACCTTCGCCATCTGGTCGGGGTTCTCGATGAGGTGCTGCATGGCCATTGCGATGAGGTTCGTCGTCGTCTCGTTGCCCGCGACCAACACCTGGTCGATGATGCTGAGCATTTCGTCGATCTCGAGACCCTGTCCCTGCCGCGGACCCGAGTCGAATCTCGCCTGAACAAGGTCGGTGAGCAGGTCGTCACGCGGGTCGGTTTCGCGCTCGCGCACGCAGGCCGCCATGTATTGGTGCAGGTCGTAGCGACTCTGCGCACACTCGATCTGACGCTCGGCCGACAACATGCCCGACAAGGGCGCAACCGAATCGTCGCTCCACTTCTTGAACTTCGGCATGTCCTTGCGGTCGACGCCAAGCGCGTCGGCGATCACGGTGAGGGGAACCCAGATGGCGAACTCTCCGACGAGGTCGACACGGCCCTTGTCGGCGAACTTGTCAATGAGATCGTTGGTGATCTGCTTGATCGACTCTTCCAACTGCGCGACGCGCTTGGGCAGAAACGCCTTGTTGACGAGCGAACGAAACTGGGTGTGTGACGGCGGGTCGTTCGAGAGCAACGTGTCGACGCGCTTGTAGTCACGCTTGGAGATTTCGATCGCCTCGGGCGGCACCTGCGAGAAGGCGCCGTTGCTCATCGACTGCGAAGAGAAGGTTTCGTGGTCGCGGACCATCGTCATGATGTCCTCGTACCGCGACACGGCCCAGAAACCCACGGGGGTTTGGTGCACCGGAGCCTCGTCACGGACGCGCTTGTAATAGTGGTACGGGCAGCCGAGAACGTCGGGGGTCACCATGTTGACTTTCGTGATGTCGGTTCCGAGTTGCTGTGCTGCGTCTTCGCTGATGCTCATTTGCTGTCCCCCTTCTCGCCGGTTCGGTAGTCCCCGAAACCGGAGTCTCTCGCATCGAGTGCCACGGTCACACCTTGTGCGAACTTGGCGAAGTATTCCCGACTCGAACGCTGATGGAAACCGATCGCGTTGATATCGGCTGTGGCGCGCATACCGTCGCGCATGCCCATCGCGTCCATGGCGCGATGCACGACACGTTTGTTCAGGGCCTGGAGGTCGGGCGGGACTTTTGCCACTCGTTGCGCGACCGCCAGAACTTCGGCGTCGAGAGTGTCGGCCGCGAAAGCCCGGTTGGCGAACCCAGCCTCGACGGCTTCGGCGCCGGTCATCGAGTCCCCGGTCAACATCGCTTCCATCGCGCGACGCATGCCGAGCAACCAGGGATGCCAGGCCATGTCGGGCGACGACATCGACCGCACGGGTGGATATCCGATCTGCGCATCATCGGCCACGTACACGAGGTCACACGCGGTGGCAAGTTCGGTGCCGCCCGCAAGGCAGTAGCCGTGCACCTGGGCGATGAGCGGAGTCGACATGTCCATCATCTCGAACCAACCGGTGAGCACGTGCCGGGCCCATGCACCGTCAGCCGGGCTGATCGGCCACGGAGGAGTCTCGCTCTTGTCCTGGGCGAGGTCGTAACCGGCGCAAAAACTCTTGCCCGCTCCGCGGATGACCACGACGCGCACTTCGGGGTCGGCGTCGGCCTCGCGCAGCAGTTCGAAGAGTCGTGAACGCAGCGCATGCGAGAGCGCATTGCGCTTGTCGGGGCGGTTGAGGGTGAGCCGGCGGACGAACGGCGCCGGATCGTCGGCGACCACCGTGTCGGCCACCCCG
Organism: Actinomycetota bacterium; assembly: GCA_041164425.1. GTDB lineage: Bacteria > Actinomycetota > Acidimicrobiia > Acidimicrobiales > Ilumatobacteraceae > F1-20-MAGs119. The sequence continues at coordinate 30,406 of JBEAPO010000090.1, read as the reverse complement.
CGCGTCACTTGGGTTGCTTCTCCCAATAAGGCGCGCGCAGCTCGCGCTTGTTGATCTTTCCCATCGCGGTACGTCCGACGGTCGTCACGATCTCGACGGTCTTCGGGCACTTGTAGCCCGCCAGCTGTCCGCGACACAACGCGATGATCTCCTCGGGCGCGGGCGCCTTCGACATGTCGATCGGGACGACGAGTGCCTTCACCGCTTCGCCCATGTCGGGGTCGGGCACTCCGATCACCGCAACATCAGCAACGAGTGGGTGTTCGATGATCACCTTCTCGGCCTCGGCCGGATAGATGTTGACCCCGCCCGAAACAATCATGTCGCTGAAGCGGTCGGTGATGTACACGAAGCCGTCTTCGTCGACGTAGCCGATCTCACCAAGCGTGAACACGCCGGGTCGGAGGTGTGCCTTGGCCGACTTGTCGGGATCGTTCGGGTAGACCACGCCGCGCCCCGTCGAGTCTTCGAAGAAGAGCCGCCCCTCGGTATTCGCCGGGAGCTCGTTGCCGTCGTCGTCGACGACGATGCAACGCGTGAACGGTGGGTTCATGACCTTGCCGACGGAACCCGGGTGCGTCAACCAGTCTTCACTGGTGATCGAACACACGGTGCCAACCTCGGTTGCGCCGTAGGCGTCGACGAAGACTGGACCGAACCACTCGATCATCCGCTTCTTCACGTCGACCGGACACTTCGCGCCGGTGTGCGACAGCATCTTCATCGACGACACGTCGTACTTGGCGCGAATGTCGGCGGGCAGGTCGAGCATGCGCTTGAAGTGGGTGGGCACCATCACGCTGCTCGCAGCCTTGAATTCCTGGATCTTCGCGAGCGTGCGCTCGGGATCGAACTTCTCGATGATGACGACCGGCGTCCCGGTCGCGAGGATGCGCACACCCGACAGCGGACCGGTGTGGTACATCGGACCAACGACCAGGTGCACGCCGAGCGAGGCAAAACGGTTGGTCGCCAGCACGCCGACGTGCTCAGCGATGTTCTTTCCTCCCGCGAACATCGTGGGTGGCAGGTCGACACCCTTCGGGAAACCCGTTGTGCCGCTGGTGTAGAGCATGTTCGGTCGTGGCGGCACGTCGTCGACGGGCTCGGCATCGTTCGACGCGGCAAGCAACTCTTCGAGCGAATCGACACCCGCGGGCAACGCCCCGTCTGCGCGCCAGACGATGATCGGAATCGGGGTCGGCAATTGCGCCACCGCCTCGACCGCCCGTGCCAGGTTCTCGGGACCGGTGAAGAGGAGGCGCGTTCCCGAGTCGTTCAAGATGTACGCGGCCTCTTCGGCGTTCAGGTGGAAGTTCACCGGCACGCTGCTGAGACCGGCATGCAGCGCACCCATGTGCGCGAGCGCCGTCTCGACGCTGTTCTCGGCATAGACCGCGATCCTTCGGTTGGGACCGAGGTCGCGTGGTTTCAGGTTGTTCACCAGGCGGTTGATCGCTGAATTGAGTTCACTCCACGTCAGCGTCACCGACGAGTCGCGCATTGCGACTTCGCTCGGCTTCGACCGCGCAGCGTCGACGAGGACGACTGCCACGACTACTTCTTCGAAACGGTCGCCCAGACCGCGGGAGCGGCCAGGCCGGCGATCGCCATCTTGATGAGGTCGCCCACGAGGAACGGTGTGACTCCCATGGTGATTGCGTTCTGTTCACCGTTGGCCACCGGCACGCCCAGGTCGTACGCCAGCCACAGTGCGCCCATCGTGTAGATGACGACGGTTCCGAGCGCCATCGCGGACAGCGACGACAACACCTGGCGGTCGTGACGACGCTCGGCGAGGTAGCCAACCACGGCCGCAGCGACGATGAAGCCCATGAGGTAACCGAGCGTTGCGCCGGTACCCGACTGCCAACCGCTCTCCCCGCCCGAATAGAAGGGCAGACCGACGAGACCCATCAGCCAGTAGACGAGCTGGCTGGCAGCACCACGGCTCATGCCGAGCGAAGTGCCCGCGAGCAGAACCGCGAGTGTCTGGCCCGTGATCGGCACCGGCGTGAATCCGAGCGAGATCTTCACCTGGGCAAGTGCGGCGGTGAGAAGCGCAAAAGTCACGACGAGAACGGCACTGCGTAATGCCGCACGCGAGCGCAGGCCGGGCACGAGGTCGGCGAGAACGACGGGAGTCGATGGGGAAATTGCTTCAGCGGTCATTCGGCGAAGCGTAGTAAGCCGGAGACCGATGTCACGAACCCCGCCAACCGAAGCCGGCATCGCGCCGGGGTCGGCACGAACTGCAGGCAATTGTCGGCCCGAGAGAGACTCGCGGGACCGCTGCTACTAGCGTTTCGCCTCGTGAGCACCCTTCCCGATATCGACCAGTTCCGCAAAGAGGCCCGCGTATGGCTCGAGCAGAATGCCGAGCCGTTGCCCGAAATCAACGAGGCCGAGGAAGAAGACCAAGAGGTCGTCTGGGGCGAAGGCTCCGACAATGTGGCCATCTTCCACAACTTCACCGATGACGAGGAACTCGCCCGTCTGAATGCGGTGAAGGCGTGGCAGGCAAAGAAGTTCGATGCCGGCTACGCGATGATCAACTGGCCCGAGGAACTGGGCGGCCGTGGCCTGTCCGCGAGCTACGTCCGCGCCTACATGGCCGAAGAGCGCAAGTTCAAGATTCCGTCAGCCGGAGAACTGCCCCCCACCTCGATGGGCCTCATCGCACCGACCGTTGCCGCATTCGGCACCGCCGAGCAGAAGGAAAAGTGGTGCAAGCCGATCATGCGGATGGACATCTGCGGATGCCAACTCTTCTCCGAGCCGAGCGCCGGCTCCGACCTCGCTTCGCTCACGACGCGGGCCACCCGCGACGGTGACGAGTGGGTGCTGAACGGACAGAAGGTGTGGACCTCGGGCGCTCGCTTCTCGGAGTGGGGTCTTGCAATCACACGCACCGACTTCGATGTTCCGAAGCACAAGGGTCTCACCGCGTTCATGGTGCCCTTCGACTGGAAGGGCGTCGAGGTGCGTCCCATCAAGCAGATGTCGGGCGGTGCGAACTTCAACGAGGTGTTCCTCACCGATGCGCGCATCCCCGACGAGTTCCGCCTCGGCCCCGTCGGAGACGGCTGGCGCGTGGCCCTCACGTGTCTCGGCTTCGAACGTGATCACTCGAGCAGTTCATCGAGCAGCCACACCGGCGGCTCGTTCAAACAGGTCGTTGCGGCTGCGCGCTGGGCCGGCGTTCTCGATGATCCGATCATCCGTCAAGAAATCGCCAAGCTCTACGGAATGTTGCGCACCGCGCAATACACGAACCGCCGCGTCGCCGCCGGACTTCGCGCAGGCCAGACGCCCGGACCCGAGGGTTCGCTCGGCAAGTTGATGTGGACCGCGGGCATGACGAAGACGGGCGATGTCATCGCACAGATCCTCGGAGCAAAAGTGGTCGTCGACGGCGGTGAATGGGGAACGTTCGCGTGGAGCGAACACATCCTCGGCGCGCCGGGCTACCGCATCGCAGGCGGCAGCGACGAGATTCAGCGCAACATCATCGGCGAGCGGGTTCTCGGCCTACCGGCCGAACCACGCGTCGACAAGGACCTCCCCTTCTCCGAGGCGCAACGCGCTGCGAGAAAGGGCTAGTCGATCGAACCGATCTGGGTGCCGACCTCGTAGGTCTCACCCTCTTCACCGCTGATGCGCACGACACCTGCAATCGGCGCCTCGATGTCGTTTTCGACCTTGTCGGTCTCGAGTCGGTACAGCACGTCACCCGGCTGAACTTCTTGGCCGTCTTCGACCAGCCACTCGACGAGGGTGCCCTCGGTCATCGAGACACCGAGTTTGGGGATGCTGATGGGGGTTGACATGGCCTTCTTTCTACCCGTTTTCGGTGGCAGGCTACGAGTCATGACCGACTCCCCCGCACATGGCCGCCCCGCCGACACCGACGACACGGTTCTCCCGTGGTGGATGAACCCCGTCAACATCGTCCTCATGGTCGTGGCCGCCGCGGTTCTCGCGGCTGCGGTCGGGTTCGTCTTCGGAGAGTCGCGGGGCAAGGGCACGAAGAACGGCTCCGACGTCGGGTTCTTGCAGGACATGCGCATTCACCACGAACAGGCCGTCAACATGGGCCTCATCTATCTCGACGTGTCGGCCCCGGGCATGGGCGAGGGCTCGGAATCACGCGGCACGCTGCGCCTGATCGCCCGCGAAATCATCGTCAACCAGTCGAACGAGTCGGGGCGCATGGTGCAGTTGTTGCGCCAGTTCGGCGCCGCCGAGACCAACGAAACCGACCAAGTGATGGGCTGGATGGGCGAACCCACCCCCCTCGCGCAGATGCCCGGCTATGCAACCGACGAACAGATGCAGACGTTGCAACAATCACGCGGTGTCGAAGCCGACCGCATGTTCGGCGAACTCATGATCGCGCACCACAAGGGCGGGGTGCACATGGCAGAGCACGCTGGCATGCACGGCGCGAACGGCGAGGTGCGCGCAATGGCAACGTCGATGGTGAAGGCGCAGAACGGCGAGATCGCCGAGATGGAGAAACTCCTCGCCGCTGCCGGCTGAGGCGTTTACTTGTTGGTGCGCTTGACCGCAGCGACGACGTCGTCGACTTGCGGAAGGAACGCCGACTCGAGGTTCTTTGCATACGGAATCGGGATGTTCTTGCCGCCGACGCGCTGAACCGGCGCGGCGAGCGTGCCGAACAGTTCCTCGTGGATACGGCTCGACAGTTCGGCACCGAAACCACAGCGCGTCACCGCTTCATGCACGACGACGGCGCGCTTGGTCTTCGAGACCGAGGCCATCACTGCGGCCTCGTCATAAGGAACGATCGAGCGCAGGTCGATGACCTCGGCGCTGATGCCCTCGGCGGCGAGTGCCTCGGCGGCCTGCTTGCAGGTGTGCACCTGACGGCCGTACGAAATGAGCGAGACGTCCTTGCCCTCGATGACGGTGTTCGCCTTGCCCAGCGGCACGCGGTAGTCACCGGCCGGAACCTCGCCCGCATAGGCCGGGTCCCAGTACATCAACATCGGCTCGACGAAGAGCACAGGATCGGCATCGAAGATCGAGCTGATGAGAAGGCCCTTTGCATCTGCCGGATTCGACGGGATGGCAACCTTCATTCCGGGTGAGTGCACTGCGAAGGCCTCGAGGAGTTCCGAGTGCTGCGCACCGAAACCACGACCTGCGCCCGCGCTGGTGCGGATGACCATCGGCACGGTGGTTTGGCCACCCGACATGTAACGGATCTTGGCTGCATGGTTCGTGATCTGGTCGAGGCACACCCCGATGAAGTCCATGATCATGATTTCAGCGACGGGCTTGTAGCCGGCAATCGCAGCGCCCACAGCGGCACCGATGATCGCCTGTTCGGAGATCGGTGTCTTGCGCACGCGCGTGGTGCCGTACTTGGTGGACAGACCCTTGGTGATCTTGTAGACGCCACCCGAGGGTTCGGCGATGTCCTCACCGAGGAGGAACACCTTTTCGTCGAGGCCCATGGCGACATCCATCGCCTCGTTCAGGGCCATGCCCATCGGCATGATGCGGGGTTCGGTCGTTGTCATCGCGCGTTCCTCACTTGATGATTTCTTCGTAGACGTCGGTGTAGAGCTCGTCCATCGGCGGCTCGGGGCTGTTCATCGCGAAGTCGACGGCGTCGTCGACAAGTGCCTTGATCTGATCTTCGATCTCGGCAAGTTGCGACTCGGTGGCGTGTCCGTTGTCGAGTAGCCACGCGCGGAAGGCCGGCAACGGGTCGGCGGCCATCGCTGCCTTGCGCTCTTCTTTCGGCATGTACTCCATCGCGTCACCCATGAGGTGACCCCAGAATCGGTACGTCCGGGCTTCGATGAGCGTCGGACCTTCGCCGGCACGGGCACGGGCAACTGCCTCGCCGGCGACCTTCCACATCGCGACGGGATCGTTGCCGTTGACGGTCACGCCGGGCATTCCGTAAGAAGTAGCGCGCTCAGAGATGTACTCGACGCCGGTCGACATCGCCATCGGCGTGTGCTCGCCGTAGAGGTTGTTCTGGCAAACGAAGATCACGGGCAACTTCCAAACGGCGGCCATGTTCAGGCCTTCGTGGAAGGCGCCGATGTTCGATGCGCCGTCGCCGAAGTTCACGACCGTCACCTGATCGGTGCCAGACATCTGCGCCGCGAGGCCGAAACCGTTGGCGATCGGAATGCCCGCACCGACGATGCCGGTGGTGACCATGAGACCCGAAGCCGGGTGCGTAACGTGCATCGGGCCACCCTTGCCCTTGCAAGTGCCCGTGCCACGTCCGAGGAACTCGGCCCACAGTTCGCGCATCGGCACGCCTTTTGCGATGTGGTCGTGGAGTCCGCGGTAAATGGTGACGACGTAGTCGTCGGGTCGCAGGTGCACCGCGTAACCGGCGCTGATGCATTCCTGTCCGCGGGGCGAGTAGTAGATCAACTGCACCTGGCCGCTCGTCAGCATCGCGCGGAATCTCTCGTCGGCAGTCTTGATCTTCTGCTGGATTTCGAACATCCGGAGGAGCGCATCGCGATCCGGAGCGTCGGGGCGGTTCGTGGTTGCCATAGGAGACCTTTCCTATCAGAAACGGTCGGTGGCGCAGGGGGTCGAGACGGCGAATCGCGCGTGTCAGGCAAGGAGGTCGCGCAGCAACGTCGTCAGTTCGACGGGTCTGTCACCCTGAATACTGTGACCGGCGCCCTCGACCATGACCACTTCGGCACCGGGCCTGCGGCGCAGCAATTCGGCGACATCGGCGTCATCGACCACCGGTGACAGTGAGCCTCGGAAGAGCGTGAGGGGGCATTCGAGTCCGGACACGACGTCCCACAACGCGGACAATGCCGTAGCCGGCACCGGGTCGCCACTCACCTGCTCGTCGCGCACGTGGCTCCGGCGGTCGTAACGCCATTGCCACGAGCCGTCATCCAACTGTTTTGCGTTGTGGAGGATGCCGCGCCGCAACGACGACACAGTGCGCGTGGGGTTGTGTTCGATCGTGCGCGCGAGAAGATCGTCGAAAGAAGCGAAAGCCTGCGGGCCGTTCACGAAGTCGAGGACTGCCTTCGCCTTGGCCCCCGTTACCCCCGGCGTGATGTCGACGAGCGCGAGTTTCCGCACGAGCTGCGGCGAATGGCCCGCCAACGCGAGCGACGTGAGGCCACCGAGAGACATACCGACCACGACCTCGGCTGCCGGCGCATGCACCGCGATCAGTTCGGCGAGATCCGCCGCCATGGTTGCCGGCGAGTATGCGGCGTCGTCACGCCAATCGGAATGACCATGGCCGGGAAGATCGACGGCGATCAGCGACTCACCGAGGCCCAGCGCAACCGTGTCCCATGTGTGCGCGTTCTGCGAGCCGCCGTGCACGAGAACTAAGCGCGGCTCGTCGCCACCCCATCGTAAGAAACTCATCGTGCGACCGTCGGCAAGAAAATGACCCAAGCGTTCGACTCGCGGATCGGCCGGCACGCCGAGCGCGTACTCGGCGATGTTCTCGTGGAACAGTCCGAACTCGTCGTAGCGAATGTGTTCGCTCATGTCGTCATCCTCACTTCTTCAACTTCGTCTCTTTAACCCGTGGTCGTCGATGGCGCGACTGTGGTGGCTGGCGCGATCGTCGTGACCGGAGCCGGAACCGTGGACACCACGGTTGTCGTCGACTGCTTCGGCTGCTTGGCCAGTGTCGTTGTTGATGCGACCGTTGTCGTTACTCCACCAGCGGTGGTGGTCGTCGACTTCGGTTCGGACGTGGTTGTCGTGTAGTTCGGGTCCGGTTTGTCGGCCGGCGGCAACGGCGAGCCGTATTGTTCGGGTTCCTTCACCCCGTCGAAGATGTAGATGCGATCCCCATATGCGACGAGTGACGGGAAGTACTCGGAGATGAACATGGGGATACGGATGCACCCGTGAGACGCCGGGCGAATCGGCACCTGTGCCGCGCCGTGCACCGCGACACCACCATTGAAGTACACGGGGTTCCACATCGTGCCGAGCTTGCTTTCGCGTGTCCCCGACCGACGGTTGTAGAAGTAGTAGAGCCCCGCCGGAGTTATCGACTCGCCACACACGCCCTTCTTGATGGGCTCCGTGCCGTTCACGTTCCCTTCTTCACCCGGGTCGATGGTGACTTCCTCGCACCACGGCTTGTTGTCGCCCGACGAAATGTGCGTGATGAGCACGGGTTTGTCCTGTTTGAAGACGATCAACACCTGCTCAGGCAGGTAAACCTCGACGTGGGTGTCGGTCTGCGCATTCGGCCGGCGCGGTACGACGAGATTGTCGCCCTGCGCGACCTGCCACATCTCCGGGGTGAATTCGTCCTTCACGCCACTGATTGGAATCCGCATGATCAGCTTCTGGAAAGCCCACACGGCTTGCAGGGTCTGGTAGCCGAAGTCGCCGTCGATGAGATTCGGGTCGAAACCGATGTCTTTCAGTCGCTGCTGCATGCGCTTCACGTCGTCGCCCGTGTCACCGAGAACGAGAGTTCGCGACAGTGATGCAATGGGCTGCGTCGTCGTGGCAGGGTTCGTGGTCGACGTGGTCGTGGTTGCCGTGGACGGGTCGTCGCGACCCGCGAATGCAACCGAAACAACGGTGAGCAACACCGCGAACGCCAAATAGGCGGGCCTCCACCGACGAAGGTGGCTCGGCCCGTTGGTCATCCCTTCAGGCTACGAAGTTCCCTGCGCAGGGAGAACATCTCACGCAGGATCTTGCGGATGACCGCAGGTGAACTGAGCGTGGAGATGCCGCGGGTCCGGGGGAAGTAGTCGACGCCGAACTGGATGACGCTCTTGCCCGTCTTTCGCGCTCGAATGACGAGTTCGGCATCGATGAACGAGCCCTCACTCTTCAGTTCGATGTCACGAAAAAGTGAGCCTCTGCACAACTTGAAGGCAAAGTTGATGTCGCGCATCTTCACTCCGAAGAGCACGCGTACCAGACCGTTGTAGAAAGCCGAGTAGACCGTGCGCACGTAGCCCTCACCCGTGCGGTCGAAACGGTAGGCACTGACGATGTCGGCCTCGTAGTACCGCATCAACCGCACCGCTTTGCGGGCCTCGAGCATGTCGAAGGGAAGATCGGCGTCTGTATAGAGAATGAGGTCGCCCGTCGCATTCGCAAAGCCGGTCTTCATCGATCCGCCGAGTTTCCGATTGACGGGATGATGAACGACCCGTATGCGTGGGTCGTCGGCGGCGTATTTGTCGGCGAGCTCGGGAGTCGAGTCGGTCGAGGCATCGTCGATGATGAGCAGTTCGTACGTCTCGATCTCGCCCATGCGTGCCAGTTCCTCGCAGAGTTCACGACCCGCGGACAGCGCACGTTCGATGTAGGCCTCTTCGTTCCACATCGGGAAGAAGATGGTCAACTTCTCGAAATTCGCCATGCGACGAACAGGCTACGCCCGACGGAATCCGAATAGTATTCGGTCGAATGTCCGCACTTTGGTCACGCATCCTCGCGACCACGTGGGTTCTGGTCGCACTGGCACACGGTTTCGTCTCGGTTGCAAGCAGACGCACGGGCAAGCCCCTGTGGTGGGTCGACAACGATGGTCTCTTCGGTGGCACGACGCCTGTCATCGGTGCCGCGACCGTGTACCTGATAATGCTCGTCGCCTTCGTCGTCGCCCTGCGGCGAACACGCGTGTCGCCAACCGTGTCGGTGGTCGTCTCGAGCACGCTCGGCGTCAGTGCGGCGGCCGACCTCGGCGCCGCGCCGGGATCGTCACTCGTTGCCCTCGCCATCGCCGCGTCGGCGCTGCTTGCGTCCGTGGCGGCTCTGGCGGGGCGAATCCAACACCGCTAATCTCGCCTGGACGAACGCATTCGAAAATTCGGGGGAATGAAAATGCGCGGTATCAAACATCCGTTGTCGGGCGCCACCTACGACCTGACCGAAGCCGGGACGATCCTCGTGCAAAAGGACGGCGCCGCCGGTGAGTTCACCAAGGACGGCATCTACCTGAACGGCGACATCAAGCAGTGCGACCCGCATCTCTGCGTGTGGATCGGGGGTCGCCAGATCGCAGTCGACCCGAACATGGCGAGGAACCAACGCGCCGTTGCAGCACAGCGGCTCGCAAAGGAAGGAACGACGAAATGACGATGACTTCACCCGCACCGGGCGAGGCCCGCTCTCCGGGCCTCTCGTATCAAGACCTGCACAAGAACGACTCACGTCCGGTGCCCGACGTTCTGCGATGGGTCAACTGGGAGTTCATGGGCGACACCGACATTCCGGTTGCCGCGTACACCAGCCGTGAATGGCACGAACTCGAGAAAGAAAAGATCTGGAAGCGCGTCTGGCAGATGGCTTGCCGCGAAGAAGACATCCCGAACGTCGGCGACACCCTGCGCTACGACATCTGTGAGAACTCGATCCTCGTCGTCCGCACCGCTGCCGACACGATCAAGGCCTTCCACAACGTCTGCCTGCACCGCGGACGCCTGTTGCGCGAGTTCGACGGTCCGGCGAACGAGTTGCGTTGCCCGTTCCACGGTTTTTGCTGGAACATCGACGGCTCGCTCAAGCAGGTGCCGTGCGAATGGGACTTCCCGCACGTGGAAAAAGACGAGTGGAACCTGCCCGAAGTCAAGGTCGGCACGTGGGGTGGGTTCGTGTTCATCAACATGGATGAGAACTGCGAGTCGCTCGAGTCGTTCCTCGGCGACTTCCCCTGGCATTTCGAACGCTGGCCGCTCGAAAAGCGCTACAAGAGCGTGCACGTCGCAAAGATCTTCCCGACCAACTGGAAGGTCGTGCAGGACGCGTTCAGCGAGGCGTTCCACGTGGTGGCGACACACCCGCAGCTGTTGTCGAGCATCGGCGACGCCAACTCTCAGTACGACTGGAAGGGCAACTACTCGCGCGCCATCACACCGAACGGCACGCCCAGCCCGCACATCAAGTTCGCGCCGAGCGAACAAGAGATGTTCGATGCGGTGGCCGACAAGCGCCTCGACGAAGAGCCGTCGGTCGTGCTGCCACCCGGTGTGACCGCGCGCCAGATGTTCGGCAACGGTGGCCGCGCCGGCATGCGCGACGTCTTCGGCGACACGGCAGACGAGTTCTGCGACGCCGAATTCAGCGACAGCATCTATTACACGTTGTTCCCGAACTTCCATCCGTGGGGGGCGTTCAATCGCATTTGCTATCGCTTCCGTCCGTACGAGGATCGTCACGACATGTCGATCATGGAGTGCATGTACCTCGAGCCCTACGACGAGTCGAAGCCCAAGCCGCCCGCGGTTCCCATCCATTGGCTGGGTGTCGACGATGACTGGGCCGAAGCACCCGAGCTCGGCAACCTCGCCCGCGTGTTCAACCAGGACACGTTCAACCTGCCGAAGGTGCAACGCGGCCTGAAAGCGATGACGAAGCCGGGTGTCACTCTGGCGAACTACCAAGAGACGAAGATTCGCCACGTCCACATGCTGATGAACCGGTGGTTCCAGAAGCCCTGAGGGGCGAATTGAACCCCGAACGGGCACACACGGTCGGTACCGTATGCGCCATGTCCGAAGCGTCACGCAGCAAAGTCCTCACGTCGCTCCCCTCCGGCGAACGCGTGGGAATCGCGTTCTCGGGTGGTCTCGACACCTCGGCGGCCGTCGCCTGGATGCGTGAACGCGGCGCCCTTCCCTATTGCTACACGGCCGACCTCGGCCAGCCCGACGAACCCGAACTCGACCAGATTCCCGACCGCGCGTTGCAGTACGGCGCCGAGGCGGCGCGACTCGTCGACTGTCGCGAAGAGCTGGTGCGCGAAGGGCTCATCGCCCTGCAATGCGGTGCCTTCCACATCACCACCGCGGGCAAGACCTACTTCAACACCACGCCTCTCGGACGTGCCGTCACCGGCACGCTTCTCGTGCGTGCGATGCAGGCCGACAACGTCGACATCTGGGGCGACGGCAGCACCTACAAGGGCAACGACATCGAACGGTTCTACCGCTACGGCCTCATGGTGAATCCGCATCTGCGCATCTACAAGCCGTGGCTCGACCCGACCTTCGTCACCGAACTCGGTGGTCGCAGCGAGATGAGCGAGTTTCTCACGACGCGCAAACTGCCATATCGCGCAAGCAAGGAAAAGGCCTACTCGACCGACGCCAACATCTGGGGTGCGACGCACGAGGCGAAGCTGCTCGAAGAGCTCGACAACGGAATGGACCTCGTCGAGCCGATCATGGGCGTCGCACACTGGAAATCCGACGTCGCAATTTCGGAAGAGACCGTCACCGTCGAGTTCGTCGAAGGTTGGCCCGTTGCCATCAACGGCAAACAGTTCGCATCGCAGGTCGAACTCGTCAACGAGGCGAACACAATCGGTGGTCGACACGGCCTCGGCATGTCCGACCAGATCGAGAACCGCATCATCGAAGCAAAGAGCCGCGGAATCTACGAAGCACCGGCCCTCGCTCTCCTGCACATCGCCTACGAGCGTCTCGTCAGCGGCATCCACAACGAGAATACGATCGAGAATTACCGCACGATGGGTCGCCGCCTCGGTCGGCTGCTCTACGAAGGTCGTTGGTTCGACCCGCAGGCGCTGATGCTGCGCGAGCCCCTCATGCGCTGGGTCGGCAGCGCTGTCACCGGCTCGGTCACGGTGCGTCTGCGTCGCGGCGACGACTACACGATCGTGTCGACAAGTGGACCGCACCTCACGTACACACCCGAGCGCCTCAGCATGGAGCGCGTCGAGGACGCCGCATTCGGCCCACTCGACCGCATCGGCCAGCTGACGATGCGCAATCTCGACATCGACGACAGTCGCGAAAAGCTCGACATCTACCGCAAAACCGGAACTCTCGGGGCGGGCGGTCTGCTCGCCCTCGATTCACACGAGCACGGCACCGACGGCGACTGATCAGCCGTTGATGATGCGGGCCGCGATGCCCGCAACGAGCGCAGTACGGAACGGAATCGTCTCGACGATCACGTGCTCGGTCACACCGTGTGCGCCACCGCCAACTGCTCCCAGTCCGTCGAGGGTCTTCACCCCGAGTGCCGCAGTGAAGTTGCCGTCGGACCCTCCGCCGACGGCGACGCCGTCGAGTTCACGGCCGTCGAGTTCACGGGCAACTTCTCGGGCCAGTGCGAAGAGATCCGTCGACATCGATTCGTGCATCGGCGGGCGGTGAAGCCCGCCCGACACGGTGATCTTCGCTCCGTTGACGACGGGGCTCAACGCATTCATCAGCGATTCGACGCGCGCCTTTTCCTCGGGAACAACCACACGGGCATCGACCAAGATCATTGCCCGATCGGGAACGGTGTTGTCGGTCGTGCCCGCACTGGCGACGGTCGGGGTGACGGTCGTGCCGAGTTCGGGTTTGCCGAAACCATTGATGTTCTGCACCTGATGAGCCAGTTCGACGAGCGCGTTGACACCCTTCTCGGGCTCGAGACCGGCGTGTGATGCACGACCTTCGATGAGTACCTCGAAAGTTCCTGTCCCTTTGCGCGCGGTCTTCAGGGCTCCGCCGTCGGCGCTGGGCTCGAGCACGAGCACGGCGTCGACTGCGCGAGCCATTTCTTCGACCAGGCCACGACTCGTCTTCGAACCGACTTCTTCGTCGGCGGTGAACAACATTGCGACACGGCCGACGTCGAAGCCTGCGTCGCGGAGCATTCGTGTCGCATGCACCGCTTGGACGATGCCGGCCTTCATATCGAACACTCCGGGGCCGCGCAAAACACCGGCATCGTTGGTGAACGGCCGTTGCTCGAGTGAACCCACCTGATGCACCGTGTCGTGATGTCCGAGGAACAACACTGCCGGACGCGCGGTGGCGCGAACCACGACGTGGGGACCGACGGACGAATCGATCAGTTCCGCAACCAACCCCGTTTCACGCGCGATGAGATCGGCAACACTTCTCGCACTCTGCGCCACCCGCTCCGCATCACGCGATGGCGACTCGACGGACACGAGTCGACCGATGTCCGCGACGGCGGCATCGAGCGACTCGGTTGCTGCGACGAGAAACGGATGCACGTGGAAAGAATAGGGTGAACCAATGGAATTCATCGCCAATTTGATGGACGCCGAACTCGACCCGGTCGAGTGGGCCCGAGTGCGCGAGGACGAGGGTTGGCAGGTGCTCGGATGTGCGGACCACTTCTTCAGTCCCACGAAGACTTACCCACACGTTTGGGTCACCCTCGCTGCAATGGCATCGGCGACGACGAAGGTGAAACTCACCACGTCATTCGCCAACAATCTCTTCCGCTCACCTGTGGAGTTCGCGCAGGCCTCGCTGCAGATGCAGCGCATCTCGCACGGCCGATTCGAGGCCGGCCTCGGCGCCGGCTGGGAAAAAGCCGAAGCCGTCGGAGCCGACATCGACTACCCCGAACCCGCGATCCGCGCCGAGCGGTTCATCGAAGCAGCAAAGATCGTTCGCCAGTTCTTCGATACCGGGGCCTGCAGATTCGAAGGTGCGCATTACAACATCGACGTACCACGCCTCGGGCCCATCCCGCCCGAGGGTGCGCCGCCCCTGGTGTGTTCGCTCGGCGGCCCACGCACGATCAAGAACATCGCACCGATCGCCGACAGAGTCGAGGTCAAACTGATCTCGCACATCACCCGTGACGGCGCGGTGAACCTACCGGCGATGGCCTCGGTCCCCGAATCACACCTGCACGACCTCGTTCGTCAGATCCGCGATGTCAACCCGATGGTGCCGCTCAGCGTGTTCATTCTCTGTTCGGCCGGCGACGACGAGCGGTCGAAGGGAGTCGAATCCCTGCTCGGTGACTCGTTCCTCGGCGGCTTCTACGGCGCGCCAGGAAAAATTGCGGAGTCGATGATGCGACTCGCCGATGCCGGCATCGACCGCGTCGAGGTGAGTCCGTTCACCGAGGCAAGTTTCTCGGCCCTCGCACGCGAACTCTTCTGAGTCAAAGCGTCGTCACGGCGCGCTGATAGTCGAGGCGCGGCAGACGATCGAACCACGGGTTCTCGCCGGGTTTGCCGATGTTCATCACCATCAGGGTACGCAGACGGGTACCTGCGAGCAGATCCGTATCGATGCCCGCCATGTTGCCGCCGAGCATCGGGCCGGCGGCGAGGCCGAGCGAACGCACACCAAGGATGAAGTAGCCCGCCTGCAACCATGCCTGCGAAATCGCGAACTGCGTGCGGTAGGCCTCGTCGGCGAACATGTCCTTTGCTCCCGGAAAGATCGGAAACACCTCGGGAAGTGTCTCGTGAAAGTCGAGGTCGGCCGCGACGACCGCGACGAGTGGCGCCATGGTGGCCTTCGGCTTGTTTCCGTCGAACAGGTGGTTGATGACCTTTTCTTTTGCCTCGGCGGTGCGCGCGAGAACCAAACGCATGGGCTGTGAGTTCATGCTGGTTGGGCCCCACTTCGCAAGTTCGTACAACGCCTTCACCTGGTCCTCGCTCACCGGTTCGGACGAGAACGTGTTGGCGGTGCGTGCCTGACCGAAAAGGAGATCTTGGGCGTCTTTGCTGAGTGCGTACATGGCGAGAGAACCTAACCCCATTTAGTTGCGGTCGCAACTAAATGGGGTTAGGTTCTCGAACACGTTTGTGAACAGCTCGACCTGTCAGACTGCAGACATGTCGGGGGGCACGATGGAGGCGAACGTTCCACGTGTCGCCATTCTCGGTCTCGCGACATCGATGCTCGGCATGACCGCACTCCCCTTCGCCGTCACCGGCACGAACCTCGCGGTTCCCCTCATCAAACAGGACTTCGATGCAAGCCTTTCGACGCTCTCATGGACCCTGTCGGGCTACTCGATCGTGCTGGCCGCTCTCACGATGCTCGGGGGCACGCTCGCTGCACGCGTCGGGACGCTGCGCGCATTCCAATCGGGTGCAGCGCTTTTCGCGCTCGCGTCACTGGTGTGTGTGTTCGCTCCGAACGCCCCGGTACTCGTCGCCGGACGCGTACTGCAGGGAATCGGCGGCGCCTTCGTGGTGCCTGCCTCGGTTTCGGTCGCATTGGTTGGCTGGCCCGAGTCGCGACGCGCGTTCGCCATGGGGGTGTGGACCGGCGCGTTCCCCATCGGGTCGACCACCGCGCCCATCATCTGCAGTGCCGTCATCACCGGCGGCGAGTGGCGCTGGATCTTCGTCGTCCCTCTCGGTCTCGCGCTGGCAACACTCGCGCTGTCGTTCGTGCTGCGTGCTGCCGCGAAGGGCCAGCCGATTGCGGCGCCGCTCGAATCGGGCCTGCCCGACATTGCCGGCATGGTCGCAGGAACCGTTGCGACCGGGCTCATCGCCCTCGGCCTCGTCCAGGGAAAGGCCTGGGGTTGGAGCAGCTTCTCCACGGTCGGGGTGTTCGTCGTCGCGGTGGTTCTCGTGCCCGTTCTGATCACGAGGTCGCGCTCGCATCCGCGACCCTTCCTTCCCGTGCGCATGTTCTCCGTGCCCACATTCCGTGTGGCCAACATCGCCAACGTCTCGGTGTCGATGATCGGCATGTCGGTGTGGCTCGTGTGGCCGTTGCTCCTCGGCAACCTGTGGAAGTACGACGCGTGGGGCATCGGCTTGGCGATGTCACCGACACCGGTGCTCGGTGGTCTCGGCGCAATCTTTTCCTCACGCCTCGTCGAACGGTTCGGTTACCGCCAGCTGCTCAGTGCCGGCGCGGTTGCACTCGTGGCGGCAACCGCATGGTTCACGTTCCGCACCGAGGTCGAAGCCGACTATTGGGGTCACCTCTTCCCGGGGCTCATCCTTACGGGCATCGGCATGGGGCTTCTCTTTTCGTTCCTCAACGCTGCTGCGTTGTCGGACCTGGAGCCGCGTGACTATCCCACGGGAAACGCAACCTTCAGCACTGGTCGCTTTCTCTCGGGTGCCATCGGCATTGCCGCGGTCGTGGCAATGATGAGCGGTGACAGCAACCACCCGGTCGACCCGTTCCGGCGTGCCTACGGGTTCCTCTTCGCGATGTCACTTGTTGCATTCGTCGCCATCGTCGTGCTGTGGCCACGCAAGAAGGCGTGAACCTTCGGACAGTCGACGCAACGAAGTGCCCGGGGTGGGGATCGAACCCACACGGCCCTTTCGGACCAGGGGGGTTTAAGCCCCCCGCGTCTGCCAATTCCGCCACCCGGACGCACGTATCAGGCTACGCGTGAAACGTGGTCTACCGATTGGCTCGTGCCGACAGTTGCGACGAGAAGCGGCGTGACCGCCGACCACAATGCCGCACGCACGGTGTCGGATTCGGGAACCGCGATGTTGTTGACCACGATGACACCGTCGATCATGTCGGCGAGCACCGCCGCCGCCGGGCGGTTCTTGACGGCGACGGCAACGAGGCCCCCGCCGGGCCGACGACGCACCGTGCGCTGAACGCCGACGATGCGTGGTGGTGTGCGAAAACCGGGCGCGATGAGACCGAAACGGCCGGCGACCGCACCCAACAGGTTGGCGGCGTTCACGAAAGTGGAGTTGTTCATGCCCGCTGTCGTCACGGGAACATGGTGACACCGGGGTGTGACACGCCACTTCTAGAGTCGTGCCGTGGAGGACGGAGCTCTCAACCCCATTCAGCAGATGGTGTTCGATGCACTCGCCAAACGTCCGGGTTTCGTTCCCTCGTTGCCCGAGCTCGCCGACGAGATCGAGGCCCACGTCACCGACGCCCTCGAACCGATCGCAGTCCACTACACGGCCGCCAAACCATTGACGATCGCCAAGCATTCTCTGAACAGCGTGCACGGTTGCGAGGCCCAGCACGTCGCCAACCGCGGGAAGTTCGCATGGTCGCTACCGCTCGTGCGTGGCACCGTGCTGCACAAGGCGATCGAACTTCTCATCAACGTCCGCGTTCCGCGCACCCCGTCCGACATTGTCGATGACGCACTCGACCGCATCATCGAATCCGAAGGAATCTCGGCCTCCGACTACGTCGCTTCGCTGTCGCCCGCAGAACAGGCGGAACTGCGCGCCACCATCATCGACCTCGTCACGAAGTACGAGGATTCATTCCCCCCGCTGAAACCCGAGTGGCGACCCGTCGTCGAGTCGAGTGCAAAGGTCAATCTGTGCGGTGGCGCAGTTTTTCTCACGGCGCGCACCGACCTCACCATCGGCGCGCCGGGCAACAAGGTCATCATCGACCTGAAGACCGGCCGCATGAGTGCGGCATACCGCGAAGACCTGCGGTTCTATTCGCTGGTCGAAATCCTGAAGTCACGGCAGGCACCGCGACTCACCGCAACCTTCGCCGTCGACTCGCAACGCATCGACACCGAGCCGGTCTCTCTCGACACGCTTCGCGCGGCCGTTCGTCGACTCGTCGAGGGAGCCCAATTGCTCGACGAACTCGACCGCCAGCGCAGGGACCCCACGAAGAAAACCAGTTACGCGTGCCGCTGGTGCCCGCTCCTCGAATCGTGCGACGAAGGTCGCGACTTTCTCGATGGAGACGGCGAAAACCCCGAGACTTACTGAACGTCCATCAGCGCGAACGGAACGCCAAGTCCCGCACCCGACCGCGCCGTCGCGATACGGCGCCCTTCTTGCGTCGCCGGCTTCGGCGAACCGATCACGTCGGGTCCGGCGAATGCGCAAACGGCATCGAGGTCGGCGACGTTCACGACGAAGCCCCAGAGATGAGGTTCACCCATGGTCTCACCACCCGCGACCACTTCGACCACGACATTGTCGACGCGATGGAACCCTTGGACCATGCCGTTACCCGCATCGCGCACGCGCTTTCGCGGCGCCCCGGTGAGACGCATCACCTCGTCGCACGTTGCATCGAGGTCGTTCGTGCGCCACACCACGTGGTCGACACCGAGACATCCGATCCGACCCTGCGGGCCGGTGAAAGGTTCATCGGCAAGGCGCCAGTCGACGGACCCGACCTCGCGTGAGGAGTCGACAATCAACTGCACGTCGGTCAAAGAAAAAAGGGTCCGCGGTCCCTCTGTCGAGAGCTTCGCGAACCCCAACGACTCCCACGGCTCGGGAGCCCCACCCACCACCAGTGCGACGATGGATGTCATTCGAGTGACATGAGCCGTTGGCTCAGCCGCGACCCATGTTCGGACGCTTGCCGTGGTTGGCCTTCGAACGGCGGAGGCGGGCCTTGCGCTTCTTCGTCTTCTTCGACATAGGTACATCAGGCTATCGCCGCGCGTCAGCGACGCCACCTGTTGCGCGATTCAGTTTGCGACGGTTTGCACGTGTACGCGACGCCCTTTTGCGACACGCCTGTCGCGCCGTACGGCGCACAGTAGGCACCGGGGGTCACGAAGGCGGCCACCTGACCAGCACCGCTCGATGATGTCGGGGGTGTCGCAGGCGACCCGGGAGTCGCAACGGTTCCGGACGTTGCCGTGGGCGGCGCCGGAGCAACAGCCACCGAGGTTCCCGTACAGCCCGAGAGGCCCGACTTCACCGCCGCGTGTTCGGCTTCGTCCATCGCAAGCAACCATCGGGCTTTCACCGACACCCAGTTGGCGAGGTACGTGCACCGGTACGAGGCAAGCGATGGCAGCCACGCGGTGGGGTCCTTGTCCGACTTCGACTGGTTGACGGAATCGGTAACAGCCAGGAGCGTGCGACCGTCGGTCAGGTCATTTGCATAGTTCGTTCGTTGTTGGGTCGACCAGGCATATGCGCCGGATTGCCATGCTTCATTCAACGCAACGACGTGGTCGATGTCGACGTCGGACGGGTTCGTCCACGTCGCACCGTCGTAGGGTGAGTACCACGTACCACTCACGACGGTGCACGACGAGCCGATCACTGCCGAAGATCGACTGTCACGAATCAGCACTTCTTTGCGCGTGTCGCAACCGTCGCCGTCGAGGTCCTTCCAGTGCGGAAACAGGTCGCGGTCGTAGCCGACGGAGTATTCGGGAACAATGCGGATCGTCGCCAACAGATCGAGCACCGAGGAACCGGCAACCGGGACGGTCGCTGCTGTCGACGGCTTCGTCGTCGACGCAACGCCGGGGGCAGTGGCGGTCGTGGTCGCCGAAATCGCAGCGGGCAAAGTCGTGGTTGCAGTGGGCGTACCTTGAGCGCACCCGGTAACGAGTCGTCGGAGTCTTGCGACCTCGGCCGTATCGGCCGCCAGTCCGAACGTCTTTTTCACTGCGATCCACTTTGCGACGTAGGCACATCGCGACGTCGATGCCGGCAACCACTGTGCAGGGTCACGATCGCCGCGATTCGCGGACGACTTGGCCGTCAAACCGATTTCTGCCGACCGTGCCGCCGCGGTGCGCGCGTACTTCGCACGACGCGCAGGCGACCATGCATTCGCACCCGATTCCCACGCCTCGCGCAACGGAACGACAAGAGGTACACGCGACGACGACGCGCCCGGAAATCGCGACGGCGAGAAACCTCCGCGCACCTCGGCCCGCACCACGAGACCGGTGACCGAGTCGGCGGCCCGAGCGGGACCGGGAATTCCAACCACCAACGTCGCCCCGCATGCAACAACGAGCCAACGTGCCTTCATCGCGGTCAGGCGCCGATCGCGAGATCCATCTCGATGAAGATGCATTCCCCGGGACACACGTCAGCCGCTTCGACAACCGACGCATGATGGCGCAACGGCACCCACGCGAGGCTGCGCGCACCGCCCGGGTCGTTCAGTGGGGAACCATCTTCGGCGACGTACGCGATGCCGTCTTCCAACTGAACGAACACATCGGGACAATGATCGACACAGAGTCCGTCGCCCGTGCACAGGTCTTGGTCGATCCACACGTGCATGCGCGAAAAACTACCCGCGCGCTTGCGGATCTGCCCTACCCTGACGCTGTGACCGATGCCGTGATACCTCGCGCCGCGAGGCGTAGTCACGTGTGGCAACGAGTCACGGGCGACGTCGACGACCCATGGGCATGGCTACAGAACCGTGACGATCCCGAGACCATCGCCTACCTGGAAGCGGAGAATGCCTTCGCCGACTCTTGGTTCGCACAGGGTTCGCCCTCGATCGACGACGTGTTCGGCGAGATCAAGTCCCGCGTCATCGAAACCGACATGTCCGTGCCCGTTCAGCACGGTGACTGGTGGTACGTCTCACAAACACACGAAGGTCTCGCCTACCCCGTCCACTGCAGGGGTCGCAGTGCAGAGACGGCGACCGACACGGTTCTGCTAGACGAAAACATCGAAGCCGGGGACAACGAATACTTCTCCGTCGGAGTGTTCGAGATCGATCGTTCGCACTCGTTCGCGGCGTGGTCGCGTGACGTCGACGGCAGCGAACGTTACGAGATGCTGGTGCGGGACCTCTCCACGGGCAACGATCTGACGGATCGACTGGCTGGAACCTCGTACGCCGGGGCCGCATTCAGCAGCGACGCAACCCAGCTTTTCTATGTGCTGAACGACGAGGCGATGCGCCCCTACCGGGTCATGCGCCATCAAGTCGGCACACCACAGTCTGACGATGTCGAGGTGTTCACCGAACCGGATGAGCGCTTCTACGTCGGCGTCGGCGCCACACGCTCCGGGCGTTTCATCGTCGTGGAGACAGCATCACGCACCTCGAGCGAATGCAGAATCATCGACGCGGCACGTCCACTCGAAGCACCCACCCTCGTCCGGGGACGCACCCCCGAGGTCGAGTATTCAGTCGACGACTGGGGTGACCGCTTCGTCATCCTCACCAATCTCGACGCCGTGGACTTCCGAATCATGACGGCGACGCACGACCGGCCAGGCGAGTGGATCGAGATCGAACCGCACGTTGCCGGCCGACGCATCACCGATGTCGATGCGTTTGAGGGTTTCCTTGCGATCACCGAGTGGAGCGACGCACAGCCCCGCATTCGACTGCTGCATCGCGATGGCAGCCGCAGTGTCGTTCCCATCATCGACGAACCCCACGACATCGACCTCGAAGCCAATCCCGAGTGGTCGACGACGACACTCCGTTTCGCTTATCAATCGATGCTCACGCCCCCAACCGTCGCCGAACTCGATGTCGCCGCTGGCAACGTCATCACACTCAAACGCGTCGAGACTCCGAACATCGACCTTGACGCGTACGTCTCATTCCGCGAGTGGGCAGTCGCCGACGATGGAACCCGCGTACCGCTCGACATCATGGTGCGTCGCGATACGCCGACCGACGGCAACGCACCCGGAGTTCTCTACGCGTACGGCAGTTACGAATACTCGATACCGCCGCGCTTTTCCGTCTCGCGATTTTCGATGCTCGACCGCGGCTGGCTGTGGGCCATCGCGCATCCACGGGGCGGCGGCGAACTCGGTCGTCGTTGGTATCTCGAGGGGCGACTCCTCGCCAAGCGCAACACCTTCACCGATACGATCGCCTGTGCGCGGCACCTGGAAGAGCGCTCACTCGTCGGCCCCCGCAAGGTCGCGGTGTACGGGGGCAGCGCCGGAGGTCTTCTCGTCGGCGCATGTCTCAACATCTCACCCGAGTCGTTCGGTGCCGCCGTCGCAGCAGTGCCGTTCGTCGATGTCGTGTCGACAATGAGCGATCCGTCGCTTCCCCTCACCGTCACCGAGTGGGAGGAATGGGGCGACCCACGCGAAGAACCCTGGGCGTCGTACATGCTCTCCTACTCGCCGTACGACAACGTCAGGCAACGCGACTACCCACCCCTCTACGTCACCGCCGGGTTGAACGACCCCCGCGTCGGGTACCACGAACCGGCGAAATGGGTCGCAAAACTTCGCGCTCTCGAAACACCCCCCAACGTCTACTTCCGTTGCGAAATGGGCGCGGGCCACGGTGGACCGTCGGGTCGCTACGAACACTGGCGCGACGAAGCACACAACCTCGTCTTCATGTTGCGCATGCTCACGCCCCGACAATGACGACGCACGCGACCACGACCAACGCGACGTTGCGCACGACATTGAACCACGAGACGGGTCGCGCGCGTACCGCACCGAAACACATGCACGGCGGGCGCTGACCCGAAGCCAACACACGCACCAGCACTGCGGTGAAGGCGACGAGCATCACCCCTGCGATGATCGCGGCAACGTCCGGTACAACGCGGAGAATCAGCAGTCCGCCAACCGCGACCTCGAGCCACGGCAGAACCGAACGCACCAACCCGTCGAACACTCGGCGACCGGTCGAAAAGGGAGTTCCTTCAACCTGCCATGCCTCGCGACTCGCGAGTTTCGCGACTCCCGACCATTCGAAAACCAGTCCCAAAGCAACGGCAGCGATTGCGCCCCAGGTGGTCACGGAACGCTCACCCGGCCGGACTGACCGACACGACCTTGCCACGGTAGAACGCCATCGCGTTCTCCTCGCCGGCTGCGTCGAGATGGGTGACTCGACCCACCGCGAAATGGTGGTCGCCATGCACTGCATTCGATTCGAGATCACAGTCGATGACCACGATCGATCCCGCGAGTCGTGGACAACCGTTATACGACGGCGACCAATCGACGTCCGCGAACCTGTCATCGGACTCCTTCGCAAAGCGCCAGCAGAGCTCGCCTTGGCTCGCGCCGAGAACGTTCACCGTAAATCGTCCGGATGCCGCGATGAACGCCCACGTTCGGGACGAGACTCCCGGGAGAAAACCGATGAGCGGTGGGTCGAGCGACACCGACACGAAGGAACCAATCGTGATGCCGTGTGGCACACCATTCGCATCGACCCCCGTCACGACGACGACGCTCGTCGGAACCAGACCGAGAACCTGCCGGAAACGTTGCGAGTCGAAATCCACCACGCGAAAAAACTAGACCAGAACGGTCTGACTATCCCTATGGGTCAGACCAGAACGGTCTGACCTTCGTGCGCGGCGAACACGTGGGTGCCGGCTGAGGCGCCGGTGCTGCGCAGACACGACAACCGGGCGTCGATCGCTTCGTCCGAGCGCGAGGGATCGTGATGGAAGAGGGCGAGATTCTTCACGCCGTGCGTGGTCGCAACCCAGACGGCGTACTCGGCGGTGCAGTGACCCCAGTCGGCCTTTCGGGCGAACTCCTCTGGTGTGTACTGCGAGTCATGAATCAGGAGGTCGACGCCGTCGACGAGTTCACGCGCCGCGTCGCTGATGCCGTGAGACCCATCCTTGGGCTGCTGATGATCGGGAAGGTACGCGATCGACCGCCCGTCGAAGTCGAGCCGGTAACCGAAGGTGGGCCCAACGTGCGGGATGTAGCGCGCAGTGACCTTCACGCGATCGACGAAGAATGCGCCTTCGCTTGCATCGACGAAGTCGATGGTTCCGGGGATGCGATCGAGGCCGACGGGGAACAACGGAGGACTCACCAATTTGTCGAACATTTGCTTCACGCCCATGCCGTCGTCCTGGCGCGGGCCGTGAACCGTGAACTGAGTTTCGGCGTTGAGAAGCGGTGCAAAGAACGGCAGACCCTGCGTGTGGTCGAAGTGCGAGTGCGTGAGAAGACAAGTTCCCACGAATTTGGTGTCACGCGTCAAGCACTCGCGTCCGAAGTAACGAAGACCGGTGCCGAGATCGAAGAGGATCGGCTGGCTACCCGGCGAGAGCACGGAGACGCACGACGTGTTGCCGCCGTAGCGAATGATGTCGTTGCCATGGCACGGCGTCGAACCACGCACACCGTGGAATGTGACGCTGAACGCGGCGCCACGCTTGGTCGTCGAAGAATCCCCCATTGCCTCGGAAAGGTAAACCCGAAGTGACCGGGAGTAAATGGGTGGGAAACGTGACCTTCGTCGCAACGAGTAGTTTCTCGTCATGGCCACGTCGAGTCCCGAAACGCTGCAGGTCACCGCGCGCGGCGTCGAATTCCACTGCCTCGCAATGGGAACGGGTCCAGTGGCCCTGCTGTTGCACGGCTTTCCCGATTCCGCCCGGTCATGGATTCCGCTGATGGAGCAACTCGCCGCTCGCGGCCGACGTGTCATCGCGCCGTACATGCGCGGCTACGCCCCGACCGCGGTTCCTGCTGACGGCTGCTTCCAAACAGCAGCACTCTCCGCCGATGCGGTGGCTCTCCACGAAGCACTCGGCGCCGACGAAGACGCCGTCATCATTGGCCACGACTGGGGTGCGCCCGCCACCTACGGTGCTGCGCTGTTGGCACCCGACCGCTGGCGGCGTGTGGTCGGTATGGCGGTGCCACCGGGCCCCGCCATGGGTGCCGCCTTCGTCAGCAACCTCGCACAGTTGAAGCGCAGTTGGTACATGTTCTTCTTCCAACATCCCCTGTCCGATCTCGTCGTCGGCGCGAACGACCTCGCCTTCATCGACATGCTGTGGGCTGACTGGTCGCCGGGTTTCGATGGTGCCGATGCGGTCACCGCCACGAAAGACGCACTGCGCGATCCGGCGAATCTTGCGGCCGCTCTCGGCTACTACCGCGCGACCCTCGGCGAGGGCAAGAAGGACCCCGCGCTCGTAGACCTGCAAGGTCGCATGGGTTCGGAAGTTCCGACGCAACCTCTCCTCTATCTGCACGGCGCGAACGACGGTTGCATCGGTCGCGAAGTTGCCGAGTTCGCCGCCGGCATCGCTCCACCCAACGTCGATGTGCGCATCGTCGAGGGCGCGGGTCACTTCCTGCAGCTCGAACAACCCGCGATGGTCGCCAAGCATGTTCTGGAGTGGATCTCATGACCAAGCCCGTACTTCCCGATGGTCTCGTCGCTGTCGTCAAGCGAGAGTGCGCAACGTGCGTGATGACCGAACCCGTGCTCGCCGCCATTGCCGCGACCGAGACGCTCACCGTGTACACACAAGACGACGCCGCGTTTCCCGAATCGGTACCCCACAGCCACGATGCCGACCTCTCGGTCTCGTGGCATCACGACATCGAAACGGTGCCCACGCTCATCCGAGTCGAGAACGGCGTCGAAGTCGACCGTACGTTCGGATGGAGCCGCGATGCTTGGCGCAACATTACGGGCATCGCCAACCTCGGTGAGGATCTTCCCTTAATGCGACCGGGCTGCGGTTCTCTCAGTGTGGACCCCGACATCGTCGACAAACTGCGCGCACGTTTCACCGGATCTGTCCTCACCGCACGGCACATCGACATGGCGTCTGCAGAGGACGAATTCGAGTCGATGTTCAACCGCGGCTGGACCGACGGCCTACCCGTGATACCGCCGACGCCTGAGCGCGTTCTCCGGATGCTGTCCGGAACCACTCGCAAGCCCGACGACATCGTTGCGGTCGCGCCGCCCGACCTCGTACCCCTCACCGTCGAAAAGATCGCCATCAACGCGGTCATGGCGGGCTGCCTGCCCGAGTACATGCCATGGGTCATTGCAGCACTCGAAGCGGTGTGCAAT
This sequence comes from Actinomycetota bacterium, assembly GCA_041164425.1. Lineage (GTDB taxonomy): Bacteria > Actinomycetota > Acidimicrobiia > Acidimicrobiales > Ilumatobacteraceae > F1-20-MAGs119. The sequence continues at coordinate 4,151 of JBEAPO010000090.1, read as the reverse complement.
GACCGGTTCAACATGCACGGTGTGCTCGCAACGACGATGCCCGTCGGACCGGTCATCGTGTGCAATGGACCGGGCACCAAGCGGATCGGCATGAACAGCGGCATCAACGTATTCGGCCAGGGCAACCGCGCAAACATGACAATTGGTCGCGCCGTACAACTGACGATCCGCAACGTGGGCGGTGGACGTCCCGGCGAGGTCGACCGCGCAACGCACGGCAACCCGGGCAAGCTCAGTTTCTGTTTCGCAGAAGATGAGGACGGCTCGCCCTTCGGCACGCTGGCCACCGAGCGGGGCATTCCTGCGGGCACCGACGCGGTCACCGTGTTCGCGGGTGAGGGCCCGCGCTGTGCCGTAGATCAACTCGCACGCACACCCGAGGAACTCACCAAGTCTTTTGCGGCATGCCTGCGAAGCGTGATGCATCCGAAGTCGGTGATGACCTTCGACGTGATCCTCGTCGTGAGTCCCGACCATTCGCGCATCTACGCGGATGCCGGCTGGGGTCGCGGGCAGATCCTCTCCGAACTGCACTCGCGCCTCCAGATCGACTCGAACACCATCCTCCGCGGAGTTGACGGTATGGCCGAAGGCCTACCCGACCGTTTCCGCGACCGCACGGTGCCGAAGTTCCGCCCCGACGGAATCCTGCTAGCCCACGCCGGCGGCGGCGCCGGACTGTTCTCGTCCATCATCGCGGGTTGGGCGAACGGAGAGATGGGCAGCCAGCCCGTCACCGTCGCGGTGAAGAGTTGAATTCGTGACAGGATGAGCTTCGTGACGACCGAAACCAGCGCTACCGCACGGCTGACGATTCTCGACCCGACGAGCGAGTCGAAGCCGGCGCGCCGCGAACTGCTGTCACGGCCCTCGTCGATCGACGGCATGACGATCGGCCTGCTCGACATTCGCAAGCCGCGCGGAGACGTCTTCCTCAACCGCATCGAGCAACTTCTCGCCGAACGCGGTGCGCGGGTGCTTCGTTACGCAAAGCCCACGTTCACAAAGCCAGCTCCGGCCGATCTGCGCCACGAAATCGCGTCACAGTGCAACCTCGTCATCGAGGCCCTTGCCGATTGAGGCAGCTGCACGTCGTGCAGTGTGCACGACATCGCAGATCTGGAACTCCGCGGCGTGCCGTCGATGTTTGTGGCATCGAGCGAGTTCGTCACGGCCGCAATTTCGCAGTCCGAGGCGATCGGCTTCCCCGACGTCGCCCGCGTGTTCGTCGAGCATCCGATCCAGGATCGAACGGATGCGGAAATGGTCGCGATCGCAGACGCCGCATTCCCGCGGATCCTCGCAGCTATCTGCGCGACGAACTGAGCCTGTAGCACCCGTCGATCGACTCGACGAGACCGTCATTCACGAGCGACGTGACCAGTCGTAAGGCGCGCTCTGCGTCGTCGATTTGCATCACCTCGGCAACTTCGCCCTTCGCAACGCTGCCTTCGGTCAACCTCTTCATCAAACGCCCACGTGCCTGTCGATCGGATCCCTCGAAACGCCCCTGCGGTCGGCTCGTAAAGGCGGTCGCACGTGCAGGGTCCTCGCCGACGCCTCGCCACACACAGACAGCCGACACGGGACACTCGTCGCATCCGGGTGTTCGTGCGGTGCACAACGTCGCACCGAAATCCATGATTACCTGGTTCCAGTCGCGTGCGAAGCCGCGCGGCAACATTTCATCGGCAAGCAACTGGGTTTCCCGCGGCTTCAGCGCGCGACCATGCAGGCGCGCGATCACCCGTGCCACATTCGTGTCGACCACGGCTGCGTCGTCACCGAAGGCAAAAGCGAGGATCGCCCGCGCCGTGTACGGCCCGATGCCGGGCAGCGCCATCAACGCCTCGAGGTCGCGCGGCACGACGCCACCGTACTGATCGACAATCACGCGGGCGGCTTCCTGGATGTTGCGGCAGCGACGCGGATAACCCATCCCTTGCCACTCGACGAGAAGATCGGCCAGCGGAACGGCGACGCAGGCTGCCGGCGTCGGAGCAAGCGCAACAAAGCGTTCGAACCTTGGATGCACCCGTCCGACGTTGGTTTGTTGCAGCATCACCTCGGAGATGAGGACGTGCCACGGGTCGCGCGTCGCGCGCCACGGAAACTCGCGCATGCGGGGCAAGCCCCACGCGAGTAGTTCGTCGCCGACGCGACTTAGGCGTCCCAAGCGACGTTGACGTCGTACGGGCGCTTGCGCTCGGGAGCATTGGCCCGCTTCCACACCATCACACGGCGGCGGAAGTAGCAGACTTCCTTCCCGTCCTGGTTGAAGCCCTTGGTTTCAACCGTGACGATGCCACGGTCGGGCTTCGACTTCGACTCGCTGACGTCGAGAACACGGGTCTCGGCATGGATGGTGTCACCGTGGAACGTGGGGAACTTGTGCTGAAGGGTCTCGATTTCGAGGTTGGCGATCGCTGCGCCGCTGACGTCGGGCACGCTCATACCTAGGACGAGTGAATAAACAAGGTTGCCAACGACGACGTTGCGGCCTTGCACGCTTTCTGATGCAAACCAGTCGTTGGTGTGCAGCGGGTGGTGATTCATCGTGATCATGCAGAAGAGATGGTCGTCATACTCGGTGATCGTCTTGCCTGGCCAGTGGCGGTAGACGTCGCCGACCGTGAAGTCTTCGAGGTAGCGCCCGAAGGGCCGTTCATGCACTGTCATAAGTGCGAACGCTAACCCACGGGTCCGGTGTCATCATCATTGACGGGCGGCAGCGGGTACTGCCCAGTACGGTCGCGCGGTGCACGCTTTTCGAAGAAGACGATCTTGCTCTCGCTCTTGGTCACGGCCTCTTCTGCGACGACACGGAGCGGCTTCAGACGATCCTTGCGGTCGAGCGACCAAGGACCCAACCGTAGGCTGAGGTAGCAGCCCGCACCGATGACGATGGGCATCCAGAACTGCGCGATTCGATAGGTGAGGATGCCGACGGTTGCGGTCGATCGATCCAGTCCGAAGCCAACGATTGTGGGGATGTACACGCCCTCGACGAGGCCGAGACCACCCGGGGTAACCGGCACGACCGCCATCACGTTCGCGAGGCCAAACGCAACGATGAGACCATCGAGTGCGAGGTTCCCGCCGAACGCACGAAGGAACACGTAGACCGCGGCCATGTCAAAGAGCCAGTTGGCCGACGCCCAGACCGCGACGCGAACCAGCAGTTGCCTGTCGGCGATGAGGCCCTCGAGGCGGTTACCGAGGTGACGGATCACTTCGCTCGCGCGATCGGCGTCAATTCGCACGTGGCGCGCCAACCAACGCACCGCCCGCTCGGCGCGACCTTGGCCCTCGACGAGGCCGAAGATCAGCGCCGAAGCGACGAGCATCAGGATGATGCCCACGATCGCGGCGAAGCCGTAGAGAGCATTGACCCCGCGAAGCGGAATCGAGACGATGAGACCGAACCAGAGAATGAGGTTCAACACCACGGCCGACCCGATTCCGGCCGTGGCGAGCGCGAATCCTGCGTCGGGGCCATGCACACCCGACAGCGTGAGGAGGCGATAGCCGAGCGCCGACGACGCGGCGTTACCCGCCGGCATGATGCTTCCAAGCGCCTTGGTACTCAACTGGATGCGAAAGAGACGAAGCACCGACACTTTGTCGCCTTCGGGGCCGAGTGCTGCCCGGGTGAGAAGTGAGTAACAGAGAAGGGCAGCCAACTCCAGGCACACTCCGATCACGAGCATCGACCGGTCGACGTCGAGCAGGTCGTCAAGGGCTTGGCGGAATCCGGGGATCAAAGGCAATACGAAGAAATAGAAGATGGCGGCGATACCGATCGTCTTCAGGGTTCGCATCCACACCTTGCGACGGCTTGCCGCCGCATCGCCGGGAAAAACCCCCTCTGCCATCTCCCCTACCGTAGGCGATGACAACGATTCAGCGGCGCAGTTCCTCGACCAAGGCAACAAGGTCTTCGACGACGTTTGTCCTGATGTCGGCACTCGTCTTGCCCAGACGCACGACGACGAGATCCTCCTCAGGGATCACGATCGTGTACTGACCTTCGTAACCCGTCGCGACGAGTGCACCCGGAAGGCGTGGCCACGTCCACCAGTGATGTCCGTACCCGTTTCCGGTTTCCGGGTCGACGGCAACGGGCGTGCGCGCGGCATCAACCCAACCCA
>JBEAPO010000089.1:0-6625 GCA_041164425.1 Actinomycetota bacterium | reverse complement strand
GACGTCGAGTTTCTTTTTCCCTGGGGTTGGGGAGAGCTCGAAGGCATTGCGCAGCGCACGAACTACGACCTGAGCCAGCACGCCGAGCACTCAGGTCAGAAACTCGACTACTTCGATCAGGCGACGAACGAGCGATACGTGCCGTACGTCGTCGAACCTGCGGCGGGCGCCAACCGCACGATGGCGGCTTTCCTGCTTGCCGCGTACGACGAGGATGTCGTGAACGACGAAGCGCGCACGGTTCTGCGGCTGCATCCGAGGCTCGCTCCATACAAGGTCGCGGTGCTTCCGTTGTCGAAGAAAGACACACTCACTCCGTTGGCCCGCGAGATCTTCGCGACGTTGTCGGCCCGATACATGGTTGATTACGACGAGACGCAGGCCATCGGCCGCAGGTACCGCCGCCAGGACGAGATCGGCACGCCGTACTGCGTAACGGTCGACTTCGACTCCCTGGAGGACGGGTGCGTGACCATCCGCGAACGCGATACCACCGACCAGGCGCGCGTTTCGATCGCCGACCTTACGGCAGAACTCGCCCGACGACTAGGGTTCTGAGCAACAGGGAAATTCGGTCGCTTCAGGGGAGTGGGGAATATGGGAATCGAGAACTTTGTCGGCGTCGTAGCAAAAATCACGGCGGCACCTGGCAAGCGTGCAGAGCTTTCGCGCGAACTCATGAAGGCCCAGGACCACGTCGCGAAAGAGGCGGGAACCATCCACTACATCCTGAACGAGGATGCAACCGACGAGAACGTCCTGTGGATGTGGGAGATGTACACCGACCAAGACGCTTTGACGTCGCACATGGGTGCGCAGTGGTTCAAGGACTGGGGTCCCTCACTGGCGCCGTTCATGGGTGGGCGCCCCGAGTTGATTTTCGTGAAGCCCCTCGGCGGCAAGGGCTGCTAGGGAACGTTGGCGACGTATCTCGACAAGATCGTCGCGCACCATCGCGCCAGAGCGGCCGACGACGGACGTTCACTCGATGATCTTGTCGAACGTTCCCTGGTCATGCCTGCGACGCGTGGTTTCGCGGCCTCTTTGAGGCAGGCAAGCGTCGAACATCTCGCCGTCATAGCCGAAATCAAGCGTCGATCGCCGTCGAAAGGCGATCTCAATCCGGGTCTCGTTGCGGGCGATTTGGCGGCGCGCTACGAACAATGCGGGGCAAGCGCGATGTCGGTTCTCACCGATCATCCCCATTTCGGCGGTTCGGTCGACGATCTGCGTGAGGCCCGTGCAGCCTGCGGGCTTCCCGTCATCCGAAAGGACTTCACAGTCGACGCCCGCGATGTCTGCGACGCTCGATTGATGGGCGCCGACTGTGTCCTCTTGATCGTCGCTGCGTTGTCGCCGGGCGAAGTGAACGAGTTCCACGGTGTTGCCACCTCGATAGGCCTCGATGTGCTGGTCGAGATTCATGACGAACGCGAACTCGACGTAGCACTCGGTGCGGGCGCAAAGCTGATCGGCGTGAACCAGCGCGACCTCGTGACTTTCGCCGTCGATCACGAACGAGCGGTGCGTATGGCGCGCCTCATGCCCGAAACGGTGATCCGTGTCGCCGAATCAGGGGTCCGTGGAGCCCAGGACGCCACAAGTTTGCGCGCCGCGGGCTACGACGCGGTGTTGGTCGGGGAAAGCCTGGTCACATCAGGTGACGTCTGTGCATCACTCCGTGCACTGCAGGTCCCGTAGTACCTTCGGAGTCGGTGTTCATCAAGATCTGCGGGATCACAACCGAGGACGACGCATTGCTGGCCGTCGCGATGGGGGCCGATGCCGTGGGCTTCGTTTTTGCTCCATCGCCGCGCCAGATCGCCGTCAAGCGGGCATATGACATCAGTCGGCGGTTGCCGCCCGAGATCCTCACGGTGGGGGTGTTTCGCGACGAACATCCGAACCGTGTCATCGAGATGGTCCACGACGCAGGGCTGAAAGCCGCACAGTTGCACGGTCACGAATCGCCGGCCGACGTAGCCGCAGTCAGCGCGAGCGTTCGGTTCGTCGTGAAGGCCGTCGTTGCCGGATCGACCGACGCTCGCCATGCCGACAGGTTCGGCACGGGTCTCGTGCTGCTCGATGCCCCTGCGCCCGGGTCGGGGAAGGTGTTCGACTGGTCGCTCGCTGGCGACGTTGCCACGGGTCCCCGCATCATCCTCGCAGGGGGTCTCACGCCCGACAATGTTGCCGATGCAATCACGCAGGCCCGTCCGTGGGGAGTCGACGTGTCGAGCGGCGTCGAAAGCGAACCGGGACGGAAAGATCCCCGTTTGCTGCGCACGTTCATCGCTGCGGCACGTGCAGCCGCCCCACTGCCGTACGTCGGCCCGGACGACATGCCCTATGACTGGCAGGACGACCTCTGACGTTCACGGGTCGAAGGTCGTAATTCACCGTAAACGAATCGCCCCACCCGGGAGTTGCCTGCGAGACTGCTTCGCATGAGCGTGATGGTCGAGCCCGACGGGTCGGGGCGTTTCGGTCAGTTCGGTGGCCAGTTCGTTCCTGAGACACTCGTTCCTGCGTGCCAGGAACTCGAGGTCGGTTTTCGCGAGGCTTGGAACGACCCGTCGTTTCGCGCCGAGCTGGACCATCTTTTGCGCACGTACGCGGGGCGTCCTTCGATTCTCACCGAGTGCAACAACCTCGGTCGTCAACTCGGCATTCGTCTCCTGTTGAAGCGGGAAGACCTGAACCACACCGGTTCGCACAAGATCAACAACGTTCTCGGCCAGGCACTTCTCGCCAAGCGAATGGGCAAGAAGCGAATTGTGGCGGAAACCGGTGCCGGCCAGCACGGAGTCGCGTCGGCAACGGCTGCCGCTCTCCTGGGACTCGAGTGCAAGGTTTACATGGGTGCGGTCGACATGGAGCGACAAGCCCTGAACGTGTTTCGTATGCGTTTACTCGGTGCCGAGGTCGAGCCGGCAACATCCGGGAGTCGAACCCTAAAGGACGCCGTCAACGAAGCGATGCGTGACTGGGTTGCGACCGTGGAAACCACTCACTACTGCCTCGGTTCTGTCATGGGGCCACACCCGTACCCGTGGATGGTTCGTCAATTTCACCGTGTTATCGGAGACGAGGCGCGTGAACAGTGCCGTGCAGCGACCGGCGCCGACCCCGACGTCGTCGTTGCCTGTGTGGGAGGCGGTTCGAACGCCATCGGCATTTTCTCGGGCTTCGTTGACACGAAGGCTCGACTCGTCGGTGTGGAGCCAGCGGGCGGTGCGGCGGTTGGGCGCGGTGTGCCGGGCGTCGTGCACGGGATGAAGAGTTATCTCATGCAAGACGAACATGGGCAGGTTCAGGAAGCACATTCGATCAGCGCTGGCCTCGACTATCCGGGCGTCGGTCCGGAACATTCGTATCTCTCCGAGATCGGTCGTGCCGAGTACCCGTCGGTGACCGACGACGAAGTCATCGGTGGATTCAGTCTCCTCGCCAAGACCGAGGGAATCATTCCGGCGCTTGAGTGTGCACACGCTCTGGCATGGATTGCCCGTGAAGCGCCGAACATGGCGGGCCAAACGGTTCTCATGAATCTCTCCGGTCGCGGCGACAAGGACGTCGCGCAGATGATGGACATCCTCGCGTGACCGGACTCGAGGCGCATCTGCGTGAACGCAGGGCGGAGGGACGAAAGTTGCTCGTTCCTTATGTGACCGGTGGTCTCGAGAACTGGAAGGAAGGAATACGCGCAGCGGTCGCGGCGGGTGCAGATGCCGTCGAGGTTGGTATTCCGTTCTCCGATCCGGTGATGGATGGGCCCGTGATCCAAGAAGCCTCGCAGCGGGCTCTCGATTCGGGGGCGACGCCACCGGCCATCATCGCCGAAATTGCAACCCTCGACGTGCAAGTTCCGATCGTCGTGATGCTCTACTACAACACGGTTTTCCGAACCGGCCACGAACGTTTTGCCGCGATGTGTCGACAGAACGGGGTGGCGGGTGCGATCGTTCCGGACCTTCCGCTCGAAGAAGCCTCGGATTGGTGTGCCGCCGCCGATGCGGCGGGGGTCGAGACGGTGATGCTCGCCGCGCCGACTGCACCCGACGAACGTCTTCCGAGAATTGCCGCCCGCGCTCGGGGCTTCGTCTATGCGGTCGGTCTCCTCGGTATCACCGGCGAACGAGCCGCACTTGCAAACACGGCGACGGCCATTGCCCGTCGTGTCAAGTCCGTGACCGACCTACCGGTACTCATCGGCGTGGGAGTCTCGAACGCACAACAAGCCAGTGAGGCTTGCCGCGTCGCCGACGGCGTGATCCAAGGGGCCTCCGTCGTTCGACGACTCATGGAGTCCGGACCCGACGCGGTCGGGGACTACATCGCAGAGGTGCGGTCCGCAATCGATGCGAACTAACGTCGCGGCATGCTGAAACCCGGCGACGTAGCCCCAGCCATCGTTATTTCCGACCAGAACGGCAAGATTCTTGACCTCGCGAAGGTCGGCAAGAAGAAAGTTCTGGTGTACTTCTATCCGAAGGCGGACACGCCCGGTTGCACTGCTCAGTCGTGTGGTCTACGCGACGTGAAAGACCAGATCGGCCGGACGATGATCGTCGGTGTTAGTCCCGACAAGCCGGAAAAGTTGAAGAAGTTCGACGACAAGTACGGGCTCGGCTTCACCCTCCTCGCCGATACCGAGAACAAGGTCGCCAAGGCGTACAAGGTGTGGAAGAAGAAGAGCATGTACGGCCGTGAATACATGGGAATCGAGCGGTCGGCGTTCCTCATCGGTGCCGACGGTGTCGTTCTCGAGGCGTGGTACAAGATTTCGCCGAAGGACACGCCCGTGAATCTGTTGCGTGCCCTAGGGAAGTAGGCCAGTCGTGTCGTTGCTTCCACCGGCTGACGTGCTGCCGCACCGCCCGCCGTTTCTCTTCATCGATGAGGTGAGCGAGCTCGTCGACGGAACTTCGGCGCGGGGCTCGTGGTCGCTCTCCGGCGACGAGTGGTTCTTCTCGGGACACTTCCCCGGCCGACCGACTCTGCCCGGCGTCCTCATGTGCGAGGCGATCGCACAGTTGGGTGCCTATGTCGTCTTGTCCGACCCGAAGATGGCGGGCAAGTTGCCGCTTTTCGGAGGCCTCGATGCTGCCCGCTTCCGCCGTCAGGTGGTGCCCGGTGACACGCTCACCCTCGAGGTGACTCTCGGTCGGATGTCGTCGCGAGCGGGCAAGGGTAGTGGTCGCGCCCTCATCGGCGATGCCGTGGCGTGCGAGTGCGATCTGATGTTCGTGCTGGTTGATGCCTGAGAAATGACCTCAGGCGCCCGGTCCGAGAATGATCGAGCCGTTGTGGCCGCCGAATCCGAAGTTGTTCGACATTGTGGGCCCTGGCGTCCAAGTGCGCGGTGCGCCGACGACGAGGTCGATGTCGAGTTCCGGATCGAGCGCGGTGGTGCCTGCCGTCGGCGGAACAAGTTTCTTCTGCATCGACATCAGAACTGCGGCGGCCTCGAGGGCCCCCGCCGCGCCGAGTGCGTGACCCGTGACTCCCTTTGTCGAGGTAACCGGGGGGCGATGCGACCCGAAGACTTCCTTCATGGCCTGAGCCTCCGCCGCGTCGTTCAGCGGCGTCGAGGTTCCGTGCGCGTTGATGTGAGCGATGTCGGCGGGCGCGAGGCCCGCGTCGTCGAGCGCGAGGCGCATGCAGGCCTGCGCGCCGACGCCACCCGGTGATGGTGCCGTGATGTGGTGCGCGTCTGCGTTGCTCGCCGCTCCGAGTACTTCTCCGAGGATCGTGGCACCGCGCGCAACCGCCTGGTCCCAGCGCTCGAGGATGAGTACAGCGGACCCTTCACCCATCACGAACCCGTCACGCGTTGCATCGAAGGGCTTGCTCGATCCGGTGGTGGACAGTGCGGTCATGTTGCCGAATCCTGCCAACGAGGTTGGCGTTGCGGCAGCTTCCGAACCTCCGGTGGCCACCGCGTCGCACAGGCCGTAGGCAACCAATCGAGCGGCGTAACCGATCGCATGCGTCGATGCGGCACACGCGGTGCAAATCGTCTCGTTGGGGCCGCGCAGGCCGTACCGCATCGAGATGGCGGCTCCGGCTGCGTTCGCCATCATCATTGGAACGAGGAACGGAGAAACGCGTCGTGCTCCCTTGTCGAGGAGAACGCCAACTTGTTCCTCGAGGGTGTGAAGTCCGCCGACCCCCGTGGCAAAGATCGTGCCGAAACGACCTCTGTCGGCGGTGATGTTTCCGGCCTGAGCAAACGCTTCCGCGGCCGCAGCAAGCGCGAACTGTTCGACACGGTCGGCTCGCCGTGCTTCTTTCGGATTGTCGAAATAGGGAGTCGGATCCCAATTGGCTATTTCGTTTGCCTTGACATCGGTGAGTCCCGGCCCGAGTAAACCGGCCCAGAAGGACTCGCGGCCCAAACCACACGGGGCCACGACACCCAGACCGGTGATCGCCACGCGGTGCGGGCCGCCGCCGGCGAACGGGTTGCGCATCAGAGTTTTGAAACCACCAGGTCGAACGCCTGGCCGACGGTGCGGATTTCCTTCAGTTCCTCTTCGGGAACTTCGACGCCGAATTCTTCCTCGAGGGCCATCACCAGTTCGACGAGATCGAGGCTGTCGGCGTCGAGGTCGTCACCGAA
>JBEAPO010000088.1:0-4455 GCA_041164425.1 Actinomycetota bacterium | reverse complement strand
GCCGCACCCGCGGCCTGTCGCGCCTTCGACAACTCGTGCTCGAACTCTTCTCCCTCGAGGCCCAGAACGATACGGCCGTACATCGAGATGAAGCGACGGTATGAGTCGTAGGCGAAGCGTTCGTCGCTGTTCTTTGCAAGACCGACAACGGTCTTGTCGTTGAGGCCGAGGTTGAGAACCGTGTCCATCATTCCCGGCATCGAGAACTTCGCACCCGAACGGACCGAGACCAGCAGCGGGTCGGAGGAGTCGCCCAACTTGCGGCCCATCTTTTTCTCGAGCGCCGCGACGTTCTTCGCGATCTCGACGTCGAGGCCCTTCGGCCATCCACCCTTCATGTACGCGCGGCAGGCGTCGGTTGTGACGGTGAAGCCGTGGGGTACCGGCAACTTCAGCACGCTCATCATCTCGGCGAGGTTTGCCCCTTTTCCGCCGAGGAGATCTTTCATTTCCTTGGGGGCGCGGCGGTGTTTGTGGTCGAAGGCGTAGACAAATGGCACGGTTCGGAAGTCTACGGTGCAGTCTGCCGTAGCCTTCAATGCAGTGGGCGTTTTCCGACTGTTCGGCTTCCGGGTCGAGGTTCGACCCGGCTTTCTTCTCTTCCTCGTTCTCGTCGTCTTGTTGTACGGCGGTTCGCAGGGGCTGTGGGCCGCGGGCTCGATCGCCATTTTCACCCTGATCCACGAACTCGGCCATGCGACCGCCGCACGCGCGACTGGGTCGCACGCCGAAATCTCACTCGACTTCCTCGCCGGCTATGCCTCGTACGTACCCAGTCGACAGTTGTCACGCCTCGAACGCGCGGGAATTGCCGTCGCGGGAGCCACCGCACAATTCACCTCCGCCGTAATCGTTCTGCTCATCATGGGTGCCAACCCGTTCTCACGCGACGACATCACCGTCAACGATGCGACAATCAGCATCTGGTGGGCGGGGATCGTGCTCGCGTTGGTGAACCTCATTCCAATCCTCCCCCTCGACGGTGGTTCGATCGTCACGCTCTTCGCCGAATGGCTTTCGCCGCGGCGTGGCCGAGCGTTCATGTTGTGGTTCAGCGTTGCGGTGTCCTCGGCCATGGTTGCAACCGCCCTCGTTGTCGCCCAACTCCAGGGCTTCCTCCCCTTCGCTGCGGTGCTTCTCGTGCTCCAGGTTCAGATGCTGCGCGCCGAGCGCAGCCTCGCGGGGATGCGCGCGCGAATGACGCCCCTCGAGCTGGTGACGTCACTACAGGAATCGGGCCGCCACGACGAGGCTGCGCAAGAGGCCGTGGATGCGTTCCGCAAGGCTCCGAACGCCGAGCTGGCCGCCCGCATCGCGACGTCTCTCAGCGCCGTTGGCGACCACGACGGTGCGGGTGCGTGGATGACGTTGGCGGAGAGACTGGCGCTCCCCCGTCGCGGCTGAACGAAATCGCAGCCAGCACCTCAGCTGATCGGACCGAGTGCGGCACCGATATCGGCTGCGTCTCGTTTCGCTCGCACGATCGCCTTGCCACCACCGACCGACGTGACTGTCACACCATCCGCGACGACATCGCCGACCGAGTAGTTCACGTCGTCGACGAGCCGCAACACATGTGGCGCCGTGACCGCACGTGAATCCATTCGTTCGACCAATTCCTGACCCGGGTAGCAGCCCTTCGTGAAACTCACCGCCACGCCGACGAGACCCGTTTCCGCCGGAATACACCCTGAGACGAAATCGACGCCGGCAAGCGGCCAGCCCGCCGCGACCCGCAGTGCCCCGAACTCGGCGGCGTTGCACGCGGCGACATCTTCTATGTCGGCAACCGAAGCACCGATGAGATCGACTGCATCGTCGCCGCTCCACCACGCGGCGACAACCAAACCGTCGGTTGGCACCCGATTCAGCGACCCGGCAACGGCTCGGGCGCCACGACCACGCAGCGCCACGCACTGCCAGTCGAGCGGGGAAACATCGGCCTTGACCCTGATCTTGAAACGATTCAGCCTGGCAATGACCGCCTCGCCGAAACCCTCCTCGGTGTCAAGGATGAACACCGTGTCCTCGAAGCGCGTGACGCGCAGTGCCGCTACGAGCTTGCCCGTTGGGTCGAGCAACAACGACGACCGTGCCGTGCGTACCGCGAGACCGGCGATCTGGTTGCTCAATTGCGACTGCAGGTACGACTCGGCATCATCGCCCTGCACGCACACGAAGTCGCGCGCAAGACGGAACTGCACCGGGCTCATACCGCGGTACCGGCCGATCGACGCCGTGCCGTCATGCGGCGGGCGGCTGGAATTGCCGCGAGCAAGCCGGCGGCTTTGTTGTGGCACTCGAGGTTCTCATCGTCGGGGTCACTGTCGGCGACGATGCCGGCACCTGCCTGCAGGCTGGCAATCCATCCGCCGTTCCCATCGGGCCGCACGAACATCGTGCGGATGGCAATCGCGACGTCGAGGTTGCCGCTGAAGTCGATGTAACCGACGACCCCCGCATACGGACCCCGCTTGACCGGCTCGAGCGCGTCGATGATTTCCATCGCACGCACCTTCGGTGCGCCGCTGACGGTTCCGGCCGGCATCGTCGCGCGCAGCAGATCGACGGGCGTCAGTCCGTCGCGCAACCGGCCCGACACTTGCGAGGTGAGATGCATGACATGGCTGTAACGCTCGAGAGTCATCAGTTCGTCGACTTTCACCGATCCGAATTCGGCGACGCGGCCGACGTCGTTGCGCGCCAGGTCGACGAGCATCACATGCTCGGCGACCTCTTTCGGGTTTTCACGCAGTTCACCCGCGAGGCGGCGGTCGTGATCGTCGTCGCGACCCCGGCGACGCGTGCCCGCGATTGGCCGACTCGTGATGCGACCGTGCGACAACTGCACGAGAGGCTCGGGCGAACTACCGACGATGCAGAGTTCCGGTTCACGCACGAAGTACATGTACGGACTCGGGTTCACCTGCCGCAGAACGCGGTACACGTCGAACGGCTCGGCGTCGAGAGCGACATCGAAACGCTGCGACAAAACCACCTGGAAGATGTCGCCTGCACGGACGTGCTCCTTCGCCACTTCGACGGCGCGTTGGTAGGCGCCGTTCGGTAGAGACGATTCGACGGTGGGAACCGCCTCACCAGGCACGGGCGGCTCGACCGGGCTGTACGGCAAGGGTCGCGCGAGGCGGCCCACCGTGTCGTTGATGCGGTCGGTCGCTGATGCGTACGCCGCGTCGATGTCGGCCCCGACGGTCGACACGCTCTCGAGAACGAACAGTCGCTGTCGCCAATGGTCGAACGCGACCATTGATCCGATGACGTTCACCACCGCGTCGGGCAGGTTGCGCGCATCGGGCGGCACGTTCGGGAGATTCTCGACCTCGCGCACGACGTCGTAACCCACGTAGCCCACGAGACCGCTCTGCAATGGAGGCAGGTCGGGAAACAACGGCGCTTCGTAGATCCGCAACAGCGCCTCCATCGCGGCGAGAATTCCGCTGTCGGTCGGCACGCCCGCGGGCAGAACTCCATTCACCTCGACCACACCCTCGCGGAGCACGAGACGCGCTGACGGGTTGCGACCGACGAACGAAAAGCGACTCCAACGCTCGCCGTGTTCGACCGACTCGAAGAGGAAGCCGTCGTCGCCACCGACAACCTTCGCGAAAACCGAAACGGGTGTTTCGAGATCGGCGAGAACCTCGGCCCACACCGGAACGATGGGGTGTTTGGCCGCGAGGGCGCGGAACTCATCGAGCGTCGGCTTGATGACGGTCACGAGGTCAGCCGAACTTTCGGTAGAAGCAGCTCACTTCACCGGTGTGGCACGCACCGCGACCTTCTTGTTCGACCAGGAACAACAGCGTGTCGCCGTCGCAGTCGTAGAAGGCCTCGCGCACGAACTGTCGGTCGCCACTGGTGTCGCCCTTGCGCCACACCTCCTGGCGACTGCGGCTCCAGTAGACCATGCGACCCTCGACCAAGGTCATGCGAAGTGTTTCGGCGTTCATCCACGCCATCATCAAGACCTGCTTCGTCGTGACGTCTTGCGTGACCACCGGAACCAGGCCGTCGGCGTTGAACTTGACCGTCGCCAACTGGTCGTCAACGAGGGTGACCGGCGTGACCGCCGGCGTGTCGGCGCTCACAGGTACAGCCCCGTGCTGCCCTCGATGCGCGATGCGGCAACGGCGTGAAGGTCGCGTTCACGCAGCATGATGTAGTCGTCGCCGCCCACCTCGACCTCGTAACGGTCGTCGGGACTGAACAAGACGTTGTCGCCCACCTCGGCTGCGCGCACGTTCTGCCCGAGAGCAACGACCTCGGCCCAGACGAGTCGCTTCGAGATCTGAGCCGTCGCCGGAATGAGAATGCCGCCGGACGAGCGGCGCTCGCCCTCGCTCTGGGGGATTTTCACGAGCAACCGGTCGTTCAGCATCTTGATCGGAAGCTTTTCGCGGGCGTCACTCACGGCTGGCACGGTATCCGCGCGGC
>JBEAPO010000087.1:0-3637 GCA_041164425.1 Actinomycetota bacterium | reverse complement strand
CCCTGATCGGCCTTCATGATGAGCGTCCAGCCGCCACCGGCCATCGCGGAATCCATCAAGCAGTAGGCCTGTGTCGGTGTCACAACCCCACCGACGTTCACATTGATCGTGTAGACACCATCCGCATTGGTGCCCGTTGTTTCCTTGATGTCCTTGCACGACTCGCGACGCTGCCATGCGCGCACGGCGCGGACCTTGGCCGTCTGGTCGATCGAACTCACGGATGCGGTTCCGGACTGGTCAACGACGTGGGCGCTGCGTCCGGACGTCGTGACGTCGAAGGTGAGAATCGTGTGATCCCAGACGTAGTTACCCCGCTGACCAACGATCACGTAGACCGACTCACCAGCAGCAAGGGTCACCGATTGTGCAGTCGCCGCGGCGGTCGACGTGATTCCGGGGAGAATCGACCCACTTCCGATCAACTGATAGTTGGTGTCTCCCACCAGCCCGCGCTGCACCCAGTAGTCGATTCCGTCGCTGTTCCACGACGGATATGCCAGTTTGAGGCCCGTCGAAACATCAACCGAGATCGTGGAGGAACCGGTGTTCTTCCATGCGACGCCAACGCCGTAGCCGCTGTTGTCAGGATGGATGAGGATGCTCGGCCCCGTCATCGTCGAACTACCGGGGGGTGAGGTGATGTTCTGCACAAACGGGTAGTTCGACGACGTCCGGTTGTTGTCCCATTGCGACTGGTTACCGATGACTTCGTTACCCGAGGTCTGCCAATCCGACAACAGCGTCGCAGAGGCACGATCCGCCGGCACCTCGAGGTACTGCCAGGTATTCGAAGTCGTCTGTGCGGTCGGACCGCTGACGAAGCCACTGCGTACGTCTTCGACCGCCGAGTCCCCGGCCGTTTCGGAAGATGTCCAGTAACTGCCCGTTGGCAAAGTGATGTTCTTCGTCGCGAGATTCGCGATGGCGGTTTCAAGTTCGACCTTCGACGGCAAATGCCAGTCGGTCGTGGCAGTTGACGATGCCGAGCTGGTCCTGACCCAGACGGCCATCGTCGCGGGCACGTAGCCCGAACCGGCACCACTTCCGCTCACATAGCCCGACGAGCCACTGTGGTTCATGTAAATCGAACTGAACGCTTGGCTGTCCTCGTTCCAATCGAGCTGCGGATTGATGCCACCGTTGGTCACGAGACCGTAAGCAGATCCGTAACGCGCACCGAACGTCTTGTTGCGCATGTACATCTGCGAGGGCAGAGTCGAGGCACCCTTCAACTTGGTGAGAGTTACAAGAGACTGATCGGACGACGTGCCGTTCAGCATGAACGACGAGGTCGCTCCGTTGTAGACCACGGGCGACGACGCATCACCCGACAAAGTCATCTGGGCTGGATTCGGCAGAGAGAACGAAACCGCATGGTCGTAGGACAAAATCCCACCGGTCGGCAACGAACCGCCCGCATTTGTCCATGAGATCGCCATTTCACTTGCGCCTTGAATGGCGGACAAAGCGCTCAGGTTTGCAGATCCCGTGCGTGTGGCGGCGTCAAACGAACCGTTCGCGACATTCCACTTGCCTGATGCACCGCTTTCTCCGTATGCAACGAGCTTCCAACCGCCACCGGCCGTTGACGCATCGACGTACGTCGTGCCCAGTCCGCTGACCGCGGTCACACCCGAGGATGTCGGCAGTCCGGCGTAGGTTGCGTAGCTGTCGGCAGCGGACGCCGCGGCGCAGGAACTGTCAGCCGCGAGGATCGCGGATGTGTTCGTGCCGCCGGTCCCGATCGCCGTACCCGTTGTGGGCATCGTCACACCGTTGGGACACCAGGTCGCCGATGACGAGGCATCGGCGGGGGCGATCTCCATGAAGTCGACCGTCGGATACTCGTTGGACGAGTCGACGAGGAACACGGTTCCACCGCCGGGACCGGTGTCGCCGATACGGCACGTGCCGCCGTCCTTGCACAGCGCGCCGACCGCGAGCGTGTAAGAGGTGGAGGCTGCGTTCCAATTTGCCGACCCGGGCACCGATGCGGTGAGCGTCACCGTTCCGGCGGTCAGAAGATCGACGAGGCCGGTCGACGTGTTGATTGTCGCGATCGTGGTGTCGCTGCTGGTGTATGCCACCGCACCGGCGTCGGCGGTGCTGACAGTGGGCGCAACCATGGTGAAGTTCGCATCGTCGGCGCGGTACGGCCCAGCCGGCACGGTGAAGCCGGTCAGCGTCGGTGTTCCCCTCGTTACCGTGAAACCTGCGGTTTGCGTCTTGACACCGAACGATCCGTAAGCCTCTTTGGTTGCGGTGAACGTGACGGAACCTGCGCCGACGATCGTGACCCGACCGGAGTACTGGTCAATGGTCGCCACCGCTGTGTTGTTGCTGGTGTAACGCGTGATCGCCGGGTTGATCGAATTCGGTGTGGTCGTAGTGAATGCGGCGGTGCCGAACGGGTACGACGATGCGGGCAGCGCGAATCCGTTGAGCGTTGCATTCACGGTGACGGCACCACGCGCAGCAAACGCTCGAATCGGCCGGTACTGGCGAGTATCCAACTTGTTGGCGTACGTCCCGATACCCGTCGAAGGGTCGTAGGTGTATGCGCGGGTCGCGTCGTACTGGCGCGACGTCCAGTAGTCACCGGTGAGCGACTGGGTCAGCCCGCTCTCGACGAGGTTCGTGCGTGCTGTCGCAAGTTCACCGGGTGACGGCAGGAACCAATCGGTCAGGCCACCACCGGCGAACGCGCGGGCGTCGACCGCGGCGCCCGACGAACACGCCTTGAGAATCGCCTGCATGTTGGCGATACCTGCGGACGCATCATTGGCGCCGGTCAACGAGGTCGCGGCAGCTGCCGTGTTACACCAATTTGTCGATGCGTCGGCCGACGCAATTTCGAGGTAGTCGACACCGACGATGTCGTCGGCCGTGTCGACGAAGAAGACGGTTCCACCGCCGGGACCGGTGTCGCCGAGGGCACAGACGATGCCGCGCTGGCAGTCGCTGAGCGTTCCACCGACGGGTGCGATTTCGCCGGGTCCACAGATGCCGCCGTCGGCACACGATGTCCGGACGGAGAGAGTGACACGGCTGACGGCCAACCTTGCCTCACCGGTTCCACCGTGAGTTGCCGCAAGAACCGTCTTTCCGGCGCCGATGATCGTCACCAATCCCGTCCATGCATCAACGGTCGCAACCGAAGTGTCCGAGCTGGAGAAATTGAGAGGAGCGTCGGTGTTGGTGGGAGCAAAGGCGCGAATCGGCTTGAAGAATCTGTTTTCGGACTTCGAGACGACCGCACTCGAGTCGTTGCAGCCGTTCTGCAGAACGTAGGTCGTGGCGGCACTTTCTGTCGACGTGGTGTACCAGTCGCAGCGGACGGATCCGAGAGAACCGCGCGCGAACGACATCTGGCGAACTTCCTCGGTCGAAGGCAGATACCAATCGGTCAGCCCGCCACCCGCGTACGATCGCGACATCGAAGCGGCCTTGTAGGCCGTGGCTGATTGGGCAACGATCGCATTCGTGTTGGCGAAGCCCGAACCGATTGCGGTGCCCTGAGCGGTTGCCCCGATCAACGTGTTGACATTGCCCGACCACTGCGCGAACGGATCTTCGTTTGCACCGGACCATGTTCCAGGCGCAGCCTCGAGATAACGACACGACGATCCGCAGG
>JBEAPO010000086.1:0-12616 GCA_041164425.1 Actinomycetota bacterium | reverse complement strand
GTCGCAGGGCCGACATCAGGGCACCTGCCCACGATCGCTGCAAACCGAAGTGCGCCCGCAGGTTGCGGCCCTGACCTGCAGTGAAGAGCAACAGGCTTGCAATGACACCTGCCAATTCGATCCAGGCCCAACACAGCGCGAACGTCACCAGTCGCAGGGTGGGCAGGCGCCACTTGCGACGCACCGCGTCGAACAGGACCGTGAACGCCAGCCAGATCGGCCACGTACCGAGCATGACAAGAGCGAGCAATGCCACACCCGTGATCGAGGCTACGCGTCGCAGGAACGTCCGTCTGATGGCTCCGACAGTAGTCTCGGCGCCGTGGACGTGGTTCGACTCACCGGCACCATCGGCGCACGCATCGACGGCGTCGACCTGAAGACCGACATCTCACCTGCAACGATCGCAGACATTCGCGCGGCCCTCGTTCGTCACCGCGTGATTTTCTTCCGCGACCAGCACCTGTCTCCCACCGAGCAGGTGGCCTTCGGGCGGATGTTCGGTGAACTGACCCCGGCCCACCCGCTGGTCGGCGGTCTCGACGATGCACACCCCGAGGTTCTCGTCCTCGACAGTCTCGATTACAACTTGGGTGTCGGCGACCGCGGCACGACGAACGGTAAAAGCACCAGCTACAACAACCGCTGGCACACCGACGTGACCTTCTCCGAGACTCCCCCACTCGCGTCGATTCTCAGCGCGAGGAAGATCCCGTCGTATGGCGGCGACACGCTCTGGGCCGACCTCATCGACGCATACAACACCCTGCCCGGGCAACTACGCGACATGCTCGACGGCCTGTACGCGATTCACGACTCGAGCGGAACCTTCAACCGCTTCCGCGATGAAGACAAGACCGGCGAAAATCGCCAGAAACTGTCGAACCTCGCACCGGTGCGCCATCCCGTCGTGCGCGTACACCCCGAGTCGGGCGAAAAGGGCCTGTTCGTCAACCCAACATTCACGGCGTACATCGAGGGTTTCGGCATCGACCTCAGTCGCGCACTTCTCCAGATGCTCTACGAGCACACGGTCCAGCCCGAACGCGTGGTGCGATGGGTCTGGCAAGAGGGCGACGTTGCGATGTGGGACAACCGATCGACGTCGCACTACGCGGCCGCGGACTACACCGAGCCACGCCTCATGCACCGCATCACCGTCCGCGGCGACCGGCCGTATGGCCTGCGTGGCTAACGCAGGACACAGCATGCGTGGCTAACGCATGACACGCCGTGAGGGGCTGATTACTTTTTCGCGGGAGGCCCGAGCGGGCCGCCAGCCCACCACTGTTCGAACATCGGCTTTGCGGCACTGGTGACGGGCTCGAGCAGGAAGCCCGATGGGGCGCGCACGTAGCTGAAAGATCCGTAACCGTCGTCCGGAGCCGCGCCGCATACCTCGAGCGTCCAACCCTCGGCGAGGAAGCGATCAGTCGTGGCCTTAACGTCGTCGACCCACATACCCATGTGGTGAACACCGGGGGCGTCGTTGCCGTACCAAGGCGCACCCGGAACGCTCTCGAGCAGTTCCACGTGCTGTGGGCCTTCGCACGAGTACGTGAACTTCAGCGGGAAAGATGTCATCCCCTTATCCGGCAGGTAGCACGGCTGTTCGCGCACCTGCAGTTCGGCCCACGTGATGCGCAGGCTCTTGCCGAGCTCGGACATTGCTTTTTCGATGTTCGCGGTGCGAACCCCGACGTGGTACAGATCCTGGAAGTTGAACGTTGAGTCGGACATCGTGGGTTTCAGTTCGACTTGGTGCCGATGCCGGCCGAGAACATGTCGGACAGTTGGTCATCGTCGGCTTCGATGATGGCCTGTACCCACTTGTGGAACGCCTGGGTGCCACCTTCGTTCTTGCCGAAGGTCACGTGCGACATCGCGCCCGAGCGCATGCCGCGCTGAATTTCTTTGCCGGTCTTGTAGTCCTCGTCTTCGACGACCTTCACCATGAAGGCCATCCGACTCACCATCGACTCCTTGACGGCGTCGGTGAGGGGCTGGGTGTGCAGGAAGTGCTGCGTGGTCACCGACTCGTCTGGGCTGTCGCCGGGGAACAGCTGCGAGATCATGTACACCTTGCCTTCGGCGTCGAAGGCCGCGATCGACACGTGCGGGAAAATCGTCCACACGCCGAAGACCAACTTGTCCTCTGGCCATTCCGACTCGGGCGTACCTTCGAGAGTGTTGACCGAGGTGCGCTTGTCGGGAGCCATCAGGCGCTGGTGCGGACCCCACGCCTCGAACAGCGCCTTGGGTGAAGTGTCCGGGCCGAACGTGTTCCTGTGGAGAATCGGCAGATGGTAGAAGTCGAGATAGCCGTCGTATGCAACCTTCCAGTTCGCACCGGTGATCGACTGGCCGCCCGCGTAATGGCAGTCGGCGAAGTGATGGTGTTCGAGCATCTTGTCGTAACCCTTGAAGAAGGCGTCATGGTCGAGACGCGAATTCGGCGTCAGCGTGACCCAGATGATGCCGGCGCGCTCGGTGACGGGAAGGGCCGTGAGACCGTGGGTGTTGCGGTCGACTTCACCGAAAGCCTCGGCCTCGAATATGCCCACCAGATCACCCTGGGTGTTGTAGCTCCACGCGTGGTACGGGCAAGTGAAGCGACGAGCCTTGCCGCAACCCGCTTCGGCGACCTGTGCACCGCGGTGACGACACACGTTCAAGAACGCGCGCATCTCGCCGTCACTGCCGCGGACCATCAAGACCGGGACACCGAGCACGGTCACGGCCGAGTACGACCCCACCTCGCGCATCTGGCACGAGAACCCGAGAACGAGGGGCAACCGCTTGAAGATGCGGTCGACTTCCTGCTGCCAGCGATCCTGGTCGAAGTAGTACTCGACGGGCACCCGGTACTGGGTGTCGACGAGTTCGCCCTTGTTCTCGTTCAGGCCCTGCATCGTGCGCTTGGCCATGCGAATGAGTTCGTCGCGGGTGTCAGCCATGGTGTCCCTCCGTATATTCCTGCCCCTACCGTACCTTCAGGTGCAACTCCCGCATGGGTCGGAGGAAAAAGCTGCGGTCGTAGACCGGATACTCGAGGGGCTTGGCAAGTTCGACCTCGGATACCCGGTCAAGGATGATGTTGAAGGCCGACGACATCTGCTGGCGTGCGAGGGCCGCCCCCAGACAAAAGTGCACCCCGAAACCGAAGGAGACATGGTTCTTCGCGTTCGGGCGACGGATGTCGAAAACGTCCGGGTTCTCGAATACCCGAGGGTCGCGGTTGGCGGCCCCGTAGCGCACCATCGCGGCCGACTTCTCGGGAATATCGACCCCACCGATGTTGACGGGACATTGCACCGAACGCCACAGGCCCTGTACGGGCGCGTCGTAACGCAGCACTTCCTCGATGAAGTTCGGCATCAGCGACCGGTCGTCGCGCAACAACCGCATCTGGTCGGGATGACGCAGAAGCAACAACATCGCCGCCGACAGTGCACCAGTCGTGGTCTCGAATCCGCCCGTGATGAGTTGATGCATCAATGTGATGAGCTCGGTCGTTGTGAAGGCTTCTTCATCGTCGCCGTGCGCGTGCACGATCAGCGAGATGAGATCGGTGCCACCGGGGCTCTGACGACGCTTTTCGAACTCGGCCACGACGAAGTGCTGCTCTTCGACCTCGATGTTCGCTTCGACGATGGCTTCTTCAACCGTCATGTCGTTGCGCTGCGCCAGCGACAACATGGCCTCGGCCCAGCGACGGAACCTCGGGTATTCGTCATCATCCAAACCAAGGTGGCGCGCGATGAACCGCCCGGGCAAGGGCAAGGCAAAGTCCTTCACGAACTCGCACTCACCGCGATGCAGCATCGAATCGACCAGCCGGTGGGTGATCTCCTCGATCTCGGGGACGTAGGCCTTCACCTGCGCGGGCGTGAACACGCGGTTCAGGATCTTGCGCGCGCGACCGTGTTCGGGTGGGTCGACGCGTTGGAGGATCGGCGTGTGCACCCAACCCTTCTCTTGCAGAACCCCCATGTACGCCATGACAACCTCGGGTTTCACCGCCCGGTTTCCGGCGGCAGGCTTGCTGGAGAACGTCTTCAGGTCGCCGAGTGCCGCGCGCGCCTCTTCGTGGCCACCGATGACGTAGAGATTGATGTCGTCTTCATGCCATACGGGACATATCGACATCTTCTCGCGGTAATACGGAAACGGATCGTCCTGCACCTCGCGTGATGTGAGTCCGACATGTGTCGTTTCACCAGCCATGTTCCCCCCTGATCGACTTAAAAACTTACATCGGGCACGTCTTGCGACACCCGCCCTTGCCAGTGCGGCTCACGCTTCTCGAAGAATGCGCGCACGCCCTCGGCCGAATCCGGCATCGATGCGAGGGCTGGAAGCAACGACGACTCGAGTGCGAGCATCGTGTCGACCGGCGTATTGAGACCGTCCCACATCAGCTTCTTCGCCAGCGCTGCCGACACCGGTGCGACGTTCACGGCGATGTCCCGTGCCATTTCCATCGCAACCTCGAAGACTTCCTCGGCCGGCACGGCCCGCGAGGCAAGGCCCAATTCGACCGCCTCGGCACCGAGGAATTGCCGTCCCGTCAACATCAGTTCGGCGGCCTTCGCGAAACCGATGACCCTCGGCAGGAGAGCATGCGACCCGAGTTCGGGAATCACGCCACGGCGCACCATCGCGTACTGGATCTTCGCCACCTCCGAGACGATGCGAATGTCGCACAGCATCGGATACGTGATGCCCACGCCGACGGCATGACCGTTGAGCGCAGCTATCACCGGCTTGCGCACCTGGTGGGGCCAC
Source organism: Actinomycetota bacterium (assembly GCA_041164425.1). GTDB lineage: Bacteria > Actinomycetota > Acidimicrobiia > Acidimicrobiales > Ilumatobacteraceae > F1-20-MAGs119. The sequence goes on along the minus strand of JBEAPO010000086.1, from coordinate 7,828 downwards.
AGGCGTGGACCCTTTTGCGCGGTTGGAGCGCCACCGACGAAACCTGACTCTCCCCCGCTCAAGTCGGCGCCCGCGCAGAAGGCACGGCCTGTTCCCGTGACAACGACGACCCGCACGGAATCATCGCTATCGGCCGCTCCGCAGGCCAACATCAGTTCGTCGCTCAGTTGCGGTGTCCACGAGTTCATTGCCTCGGGTCGGTTGAGGGTCACGACCGCGACGCCCTCTCGGACGTCGTAGAGAATCGTCTCGAACTGCACGGCTGCGGTTGCCTATTTCTTTTCGTACGTCGGGTGGACCGCGGCGCGGGGCTCGACGTTCGCCAAGAAGTCCTGAATCGCCTGGTTCACGATCTCGGGGTGTGTCATGTTCGCCGCGTGCGGCGCGCCGGGCACCACGCACATCGTGACCTTTCCGCCGAGGCCGTCACGCAGCGCCTCGGCCTTTGCCAACGGAATCGCGACGTCGGCGTCGCCGTGCACGATCAGCGCACGCGCGGTGATCGAGCCGAGGTCGCTCGTCACGTCGTCACGGTGCATCAGACAGTTGAACGCATGGCTGAAACCGCCGCGATCGAGGGCTTCCCACTTTGCGAACCATTCGGCCCACTCACCCGGACCGAGGATGATCGACGCGATCGCATCCTGCACCGGAGCCGGACCGTGCGCCATGAAAGCGTCGTGCAACTGCTGGTAGCCCTCGACGGTCGCCGGGTCTTCGGTACCAGCCTGCGTGTCGATGAGGATGAGGCCCTGCACGCGTGCCGGCGACAGCAGGGCGACGCGCAAACTGATGAAGCCACCTTGCGACATGCCACCGATGTACGCACCGCCGATGCCGAGGTGGTCCATCAACGCAAGAACGTCGTTTGCCGAGTCCCAGTAGTCGAAGGGGCCGGTGGCCTTGGTTTGGCCGAACCCGCGCTCGTCCCACGTCACCACGCGGTACTTGTCGGACAACGCCGCGACCTGCGCATCGAACATTGAGTGGTCCATGAGGAAACCGTGACTGAGGATCACGGCCGGGCCCTTGCCGCCGTGGTCCACGTAGAAGATTTCGGTGCCGTTCAGGTTCGCGAGTGTCATGCGAAGACGGTAATTCACGATGACGCCGCCGATTACGGTTGGAGGCCATGAGCCAGACCCTGAACCCATCCGAGACTTTGCTTCCGTGGCACTTGCGCGGAAACTGGGCACCCGTACTCAACGAAGTCACCGCGAATGAGCTGCGCGTCGAGGGCAGAATCCCGCCCGAACTCGACGGTCTCTACGTGCGTACCGGACCCAACCCGGCCTCGGGCAAGTCGGTTCACTGGTTCTTCGGCGACGGCATGCTCCACGGTGTGCGCCTGCGCAATGGTCGCGCCGAGTGGTACCGCAATCGATTCGTTAACACCCCCAACATCACCGACCCGCTCGCCGGCGAGTTCGACGGCATGGGCGACATGACACGAGGCAAGGGCAACACCCACGTGCTCGCGCACAACGGCAAGTTGATGGCCCTCGAAGAGGCGCACTGGCCGTGGCTCGTCGACGGCGAACTGAACACCATCGGCTACGAGAACTACGGCGGTGCTCTCACCTGTTCGATGACCGCGCACCCGAAGATCTGCCCGGAAACGGGTGAACTCCTCGCGTTCAGTTACATGGCGTTCGAGCCGCCTTACGTGCACTACGTGCGCATCAGCCCCGACGGCAAACTGCAGCAGATCGAGGGCGTCGACATCCCCGCCATGGTGATGATGCACGACTTCAACGTGACGCGCAACAAGGTCGTCTTCATGGACCTTCCCTTGGTGTTCGACCTCAACCAACTCGACTCCGGCGTCCCGTTCAAGTTCAATCGTGACAACGGTGCACGCCTCGGCGTGATGGACCGCGAGGGCAAGGGTTCCGACATCAAGTGGTTCGACATCGACCCCTGCTATGTGTTCCACCCCGTCAATGCACACGACGAGGGCGACAACGTCGTTCTCTACGTGTCGCGCCAGCCCGAGGCATTCGGCAGCAGCTCCGACGACTACGCGCAGGTGGGACGCCTGTGGAAGTGGACCATCGACACCAAGGCCGGCAAAGTGACCGAGGAAAAAATCGACGACCGCCCCGGCGACTTCGGCCGAGTGAACGATGCGTACGTGGGCCTGAAGGCACGCTACGGCTATCTCATGTCGCTTGCCGGCGAAGGGAACGCCGAAGAGCCCGTCTACGGGTCGTCGCTGTGGAAGTACGACCTGACCACCGGCCAGTGCTGGGAGCACCACCTCGGCGCCACCACGCGGGGTAGCGAGCCGGTGTTCGCACCCTCGCGCGTCAATGGTGCAGAGGATGAGGGCTACGTCATGACCATCGTGCACGACACGGCCACCGAACAGTCGCGTCTCGTCATCATCGACGCGCGCGACTTCTCGGCACCGCCCGTGGCAACGGTCTACCTGCCCCAGCGCGTGCCCTACGGCGCGCACGGTAGTTGGGTGCCGTCCACCGTCGTCGAGATGTAACGGTCAGTCGCGCCAGGCCACACCCGACGGCCACCGGCCGACACCGCCGTACTTCATCACGATGTGTGACAAGTCGCGGCGTGCATGATTCATGCGCCACTCCAACATCGCGCGGGCCTTGTCGAAAATCACATCGTGGCGCGACTCGACGGTTCGCCACGTCGGGTCGGCAACGAGGTCGAAGCACAACCACGTTCCGTCGGCGAACTGCACGTAGGCGTGGGTGTCATCGCGTCGCACGGCAAGCGCGTAGGTCGCCAGACGTCGGTCGTGCGGCCAAAGAAAATCACCCAGCGGAATGACGAGCGGACTCCAGTCGAACTCCCAGTGCGCCGCGTCGCGCCACTCGGCGGGTGCCTCGCCCATGAGGAACGGAACGAGGCTGCGGCCGTCGCACTGCAGCGGGACGTCGATGCCGAACAGGTCGGCGAGCGTCGGCATGATGTCGACGTTCTCGGTGAAGGCGTCGACCGCGCGACCCTCCACTCCACCCGGGACGCGAATGATGCCGACGATGTGTTGCGACTGCTCGAAGAACCCACCCTTGTCGCGCAAACCGTGGTCACCCAGCATCTCGCCATGGTCTGCAGTCACCACGACGATCGTCTCATCCCATTCGCCTCGCAACAACAGTGCATCCCAGATGCGGCCCAACTGCGCGTCGACCTCGCTGATCATCCCGAGGTACTGCGCGCGCATCCACCGCAGATTCCCCTCGTCGGTTGGTGCCGCGGTGTCGGCGATGCCGAGCATCAGGTCGTGGAGCGTATGGCGGTCGTCCACCGGGGTGATGGGCAACGGCAAATCCCTGGGCGTATACATCGCACCGAACTCCCCTGCCGCGGAATACGGCGGGTGTGGCCTCAGGTAACTGAGGTGGGCAAACCAGCCCGACTCCCGGTCGTCGAGCCACGACAAGAATGAATCGGTGAGGAAGGCCGACAGGCTGTGTTCGGCGGGCCGTTTGTGCTCCCGCGCCAACAAGTGACCAACTCCCTGCGAGGTGTCGTAGCCAAGTGAAGCAAGATGAGCGATCCATGGCTCGTGGGATGCGGTGAGGTCGAGCACACAGTCGAAGCCGGGCAGGACCCCTTCGTACGACGAGAGCCGGGGATCGTCTGGTCCGTTGGAATCACGTGGGTCGATTGCCTGGTCGGTGTAGCCGAAGAGTGCCGGCTGATAGCCCGCACGACGCGCCATCAACGCGATGTTGTCGAAACCCCTGTCGAGTGGCGAGCCGTTTCCCAACACACGGTGGTTCATTTGATACATGCCGGTGTACAACGACGCGCGACCCGGCGCGCACGGCGCCGCCTGGCTGTAGTGGCGGGCGAAACGAACGCCCGACTCGGCGAGCCAGTCCAGGTTCGGCGTCTTCACGACCGGATGCCCCGCCGATGACAGGCAGTCGCCCCGGAACTGATCGAGGGTGATCAGCAAAACGTTCCGACGCATCCATCTATGTTTCCACTTTCGATGACGAAAGTCAGGCGACGTCGACACTCCACACGCTTACCTTTGCCACCATGAGCACCCTCGCCGATTACATCCACCACGAACACAGCACACTCCGACCTCACGTCGAACTGATTCGCGTCGCGGCAGACGCCGTGGGCGAGGTGCCGCTTCCCATCCTCCGGGACCTCACCAACACGGTGCTCGGGTTTCTCGTGCGGGAACTGATCCCCCACTCCCGCCAGGAACGGGAGATTCTCTACAAAACCATCGAACAGGCGGCCCATGCCCCGGGCTCAACCGCCACGATGGACCGAGAACACCTCGAGGTGTCGAAATTGACCGACCAACTGGGCGACCTCCACGCTCTCACCGTCGCCGGGGCGGAACTTTCGGAGCGAACGGTACGCGACTTGCGGCGTGTTCTCTACGGTCTATATGCGATCGTCAATCTTCACTTCTTGAAGGAAGAGGAAATCTATGTAGATGTTCTCGAGCACCGATTGTCTCCCGTGGAAAAGGATGTCCTCGTTGCGGCCCTCAGTCGGCACTAGGTTCTCTTTCAATGTTGAGGTTGCACTTCGCTGGACCCCAAGGTCACCCTCTGTCGTCTTCCTTGGCGCTGGTGGGAACGACGACGACGATCGGGGCCACCCTTAATGCGATCCGCACGAACAGAATCGATGCTCTTCTCTTCGCCTACGAGTGGGCGCACCCGATGAAGGCGGTCCGCGCGACAGTTTCCACGGAGGCTTTTCCTCCGTTCATCGCCGTCCACGAGCGAGCATCTCGCGCGGCAATGGTTCACACTCTTGCGTGCGGCTTCGACGGCTTGGTCGGCACCATCGACGGCAGCGACGCGATCATCAACAAGATCGAACGAATCGTCGACGGAACCTGGTCGTTCGACTCCGAACCGTGGCTCCGCGAAGTCGGCTTGTCGCGAGGGTTGCTGGCCAAAGAACTGGAACTCAGCGAGGATGATGACGAGCAACTCGTCGATCTTGTCGGAACGGGACTACCCGACGAGGACATCGCGTCTCTCATGAATTGGTCGATTCAGCGCGTGAGGAATCGAATCGAGAATCTCCTGTCAAACAATCAACTCTCATACCGCACCCAACTGGCCGTCATCCGCGCCGCCAGCCTGAAGGTTCCCGACTTTTCCTGAGGGCGGCGAGAGTCGCACCAGGGTGCCCCATGCGCGACGACTCCTTCTTCTTGCTACCCGAGGGTCTGTTGATCTCCGATTTCGTTGACGATCCCGAGTTCACCGAGGTCACATTCAACGGCGAGGTCTACACCTTGTATCGCATTGTGCGCATCACCCATGAGGCAACCGACCACCCACAAGGCTGGACCCACATGGCAAATGTCGTCCGTGTGAGGGCACCAGCACTCGGGGTCGCATTGCTCCGCATCGTCGGCCGCTCGATCGAAGACGCCCGCGTCTCTCTCTCCGGCATCGTGCCCTGATGATCCTCCGGCGCCATCGTTCGTTACCATCCTCGCCGTGGCCGAGGGTCTTTCCGATGATCTCCTGGAGCATCTTCGCAATGGAGACGACGACGCCTGGGCTCGGTTCTACGACGCCGTGGCGGGAGACGTCCGCACATACGTCTCCCGAATAGGTGCTGTCAGTCCCGACGACACCTTGGGCGAGACGATGGTGCAGGTCGTTCGTTCGCTACCCGGTTTTCGCGGCACATCCACAGATCTTCGCCCGTGGGTGTTTCGCATCGCCCGCAACCGCGTCATCGACGACGGCCGGCGTCGGTCGCGGCGACCTATCCTCACCGCGCTCTCCGACGCCAACGAACCAACCGATGACGGCCCCGAGCATGCCCTCAGCGGGAACCTGTCGGCGATGCTCGTCGGGCTGACTACTGACCAGCGGGACGCGCTTTGGCTACGTCACGTCGTGGGCCTCTCCGTCGAGGAAACCGCCGCAGTGATGGACCGTACCCCCGACGCCGTGGCTGCCCTCACCCACCGTGCCCTGCGGCGACTCCGCACCGCCCTCGGCCCGGCCTGAGAAATTTTTCCGGGACACCCGTCATCCCGGGACAGCCGCCGACGCTGTACGGGGTATGGCAGACATGCGTACCCCCGGCGAATCCGACGGCGACGACCGTGACATCATCGAAGCGCTTCAGGCGCTGGGTCGCGCCGAGACATCCGGCCCCGATGACCTGACGCGTCAGCGCCACCTGCGCGGCATGCGCCGGGCGCGCCTCGTCCGTCGCCCCTCTTCTTTGGTTGCTGCTGCGGCTGCAGTCGTGGCGCTCGTCGCCGGCGTTGCCGTGTTTTCTTCAGACGACAACAACGAGTCCGACCAGTTCGCATCGACTGCCGACGCGCAAGACCAGGCGCGTAACGTGAGCGCAGACTCCAATAGTGCAAACGCCTCGGGCGACGCAACGACCACGACGATCGCACTGCCGAAATTCGACCAAGAATCTCCGATCACGCCCATTCCGACCGATCGCACCGAGGACTACGTGATTCTCAAGGTCGCGAGCGAGCACGCGTCGAACGTCGAGGCACAGCTCACCTCGGCACTCGGCGACAAGGTGCCGACTGTCGGCAAGACCGACGCCGCCACCACCTTCGTGGTCCCCGCATCGGTCGCACAACAACTGTCCGACACTTCTGGTGTGTCGTCGTATCCCGACACGCCGGTCTCGGCCGTGGCCGAACAGACACCCACACCTTCGTGGGGCCTCGACCGAGTCGACGCGCTCGACACACCTCTCGACGACAAGTACTCGTGGACCAATTCCGGAACCGGATCGATCGTGTACGTGATCGACACGGGCGTCTATTCCGCACACGGCGACTTCAACGGTCGCGTCGTTTCGGGTTACACCGCAATTGCCGACGGCCGCGGCACCGAAGACTGCCACGGCCACGGCACGCACGTCGCGGGTACCGTCGCCGGTCGCAACTACGGCGTCGCGAAAACCGCCACGGTTGTCGCCGTGCGCGTTCTCGACTGCGCAGGCTCGGGATACTCCTCGGGTGTCGTTGCCGGCATCAACTGGGTCACCGCCAACCATCCCGGCGGACCCGCCGTCATCAACATGAGCCTCGGTGGCGGTGCGAACAGCGCCATCGACGCCGCGGTGAACGACGCCGTGAACGCGGGAATCGTCGTCGTGGTGGCCGCAGGTAACTCGGCCGCCGACGCATGTTCCTACTCTCCCGCGCGCGTTCCGGCCGCCATCACCATCGGCGCAACCGACATCCGTGACGCTCGCGCCTCGTATTCCAACTTCGGTTCGTGCGTCGATATGTGGGCTCCCGGCACGCAGATCACTTCCGCATGGATCTCCGGCAGCTCGGCCACCAATACGATCTCCGGCACGTCGATGGCCTCGCCGCACGTTGCCGGTCTCGCCGCGCGCGTGCTGTCGATGAATCCCGCACTCACCCCCACCGATGTCAACGCCCGGCTCGTACGCAAGAACAGCACGTCATCGACTCCGATCGTGAACTTGGTCGAAACCGCCGAGGACACACCTGTGACAACGACGACCGTCGTCGAGACGACGACAACGTTGCCCGGCGAAACCACTACGACCGCACCCGTTGAGTCGACCACCACAATCGTCGCTCCTACGACAACGGTTGTCGCCACAACGACAACTGCGCCCGGTGCAACGACGACGACCATCCCGCCGTCGACCGTGCCGAAGTCGCCGAAGTCGGGCAAGGGCCGCAAGGCGCTTGCCCCCAAGGAGTTCTCGATGAAGTGGGAAGAGAGCGAAGATCGCCCCAACTTCTTCGAGCTCGTCGCCTCGTGGCGCATCCAAACCGCGCCGGATCGTTACAAGATCACCTGCCGCCAACTTCCGCTCGGCGAGAAGGCACCCT